>NZ_CP040986.1:320949-641899 GCF_006364615.1 Candidatus Methylopumilus rimovensis
GATAATGGTGGCAACACCATTAAAATGGCCTGGTCTAAATCTTCCACATAAATCATTTGCAATATCAGATAGATGAATTTCAATTGTCTGTAATGAGTCGATAATATTTTCTTTGGGTGGTACAAATACAAATGGCACATCTAATTTTTCAAGCATCAATAAATCTTCATCTAATGTGCGCGGATAGTTTTTAAAGTCATCCTTTGAATTAAATTGAAGTGGATTAATAAAAATACTTACCACGACAAGGTTTGTTTTTTTTAATGCCTCTTCAATAAGCTTGAGATGTCCGTCATGAAGATTACCCATTGTCGGAACGAAAGCAATATTATTTAATTTTTTTAAGGTTTCGACTAACTCATTTTGAGTGTGAATAACATGCATTTTTAGGAATGATCTTTGATGAATTTAAGAAGAAACTCTTTTATATCAATCGATTTATTTGATCGAAGCGAGTCACGTAAATAAAGATCACGAGAGGAATCTGAGTGCATTAATAAGTCATATAAAATAAAAACTTCTCCATCACATCCTTTGCCTGAATGAAATCCAATCGTTGGGATAGATATCTCCTGTGTAATTGTTTTTGCAATACTTTCAGGTACAGAAGAAAGAACCAACATATCAATGCCAGATCTTTCAAGCACTTTTGCATCTTCAATAATAGTTTCCAAACCTTTTTCCATTGAATAATCAATTTCACTATGACTCATATTTTTAGTGCTTTGAGGCATAAATCCAATATGACCGCACATTGTAATATCTTTTGTTTTCAAGAATTGGACGACGGAAGCTAATGATGCGCCACCTTCAAGTTTGATCATATCTGCACCAGCTTCAATAAGTGCTAAAGCATTTTTATAAGCAAGATCATGGGTCTCATAAGTATTAATTGGGAGATCGCTAATAATAAATGTCGATTTAACACCTCGAGCTACAGCTTGAGTGTGATAAAGCATATTATTTAGCGACACATCATGTGTATTGTTATCACCCTTAATGAACATGCCCAAAGAATCTCCGACTAAAAGAGCATTGACACCAATGGATTCTAAGAGGTGAGCAAATGAAGCATCGTAGCAAGTTAGCATGGTAATTTTTTTACCACTATTCTTCATGGATTTAAGAGATGTTAAATTCATAGCAGCTGAGGGTTGAAAAATTCTCGATTACTTTTGATGCCCATGATTCGTTCAATGAGGAGATCTATAGCATTTTTATCTTTTAGAATATTTAAATTTTCATTATTAAGAATTAATACAGGTGAGTGGTTATAGCTATGAAAATATTGGCTATATGACTCTGCAATCGTTTCGAGATATTTAGTTGAAATATCCATTTCAAAATCAATATTTCTTTCTTTAATTCTTTTTTCTAAGGTTTCTACGGATGTTTGAATATAAATAATGAGATCTGGTTTAGGGGCTTTTAATTGTAAGTGAGAAAAGATTTGGTGATAGAGATTAAACTCCTCCTCATCTAAATTAATTTTTGCAAAGATAGGATCTTTTTCAAGAAAAAAGTCTGCAATTATTGATTTTTTAAACATGTCTTTTTGTGAAATTTTTTTTATTTGATCAGCTCTTTGGAAAAGGAAGAATAATTGAGTTGATAAGGCGTATCGTTTCATGTCCTCATAAAATTTAGGCAAGAAAGGATTTTTTTCAGCTTTTTCACTTAAAAAATTAACTAAAAATCGATCAGCTAAAATTTTTGCAAGAGTAGATTTTCCAGAGCCAATGGGCCCCTCAACGACAATGTAAGGAAATTTATCAAAAATATTCATAAAGTTATACGCCTGGCAATATCAGGATCAAGTTCTTTAGCTATTTTAGCGATATCTCCTATAAGAGGAATAGTAATATTTCCATCAATTTCCTGAAGAGGGAAAATCACAAAAGCTCGCTCATGCATTCTTGGGTGCGGTATAGTAAGTTCTGGACTATTTATTCTTGTATCTCCATAAAGAAGGATATCTAAATCGATTGTTCTTGGTGCATTGGGAAATGAACGCTCTCTTTTGTGAAAATGTTCTATCATTTGAAGCTCAAACAAAAGCTCTCGCGGGCTCAATTCTGTCTCAATCAGAACCACAGCATTAATAAAATCGGGTTGATCTTTATAACCTAAAGGTGGACTGGAATAGCAACTTGATTTCTTTACAAGGTTAGTTTTAGGCATCATCCCAATTTCATTAAATGCGGTGAGAACCTGATTGATTGGATTTACAAGATTACTTCCTATTGCAATGTAAGCTAGGGTACCCATCTTTAATTATTTGCGGGTAAGTTCTTTAACCATCAATGATTTTTCATGATGATCAGCATCAATAAAATTTGTCCACCATATACCAATGCTTTGGTCGAGCTCGTTAGATTGACATCTTAGTAGCATGAAATCATAAGCAGCTCTGAATCTAGGATGCAGCAATAAGCGATATATTTTTTTTGGAGATTGATTTTCAAAGCGAGGTTGTAATCGCCATATTTCCTTCATCGTGATGGTGAAGCGTTTATGAATAGGGAAAAGTTTAATTTGTTTTTCGATTACCTCATCAATAGCTTGGTTAAGGCCCGCGATAGAGTGTTTAAGCTCAATTTTATATTGGTCCCATAGTTGATGAACTTGATACCACAACAAAAATGAAAATAAGAAGCTTGGGTTACAAGATTTATTTTGATTAATTCTCAAATCTGTATTTTTAAGGCCATTTAAAATTAAAAGATCGATCTCTTTTGATTCGGCGTCTGGAGATAAAAAAAACTGCGAGTAGATGTTTTCGTCACGCATGACTTTATAGCTATTTAATGCATGACCAGTTAAGAAAAATTTAATGACTTCATCAAATAATCTTGAATGTGGGATCTCATGAAGTGAAGGTACAATTTTTTTGATAGGATTTCTCGAAGAGCTATCAAGTGACATATTAAGCTTTGCGCATACACGAAATGCTCTTAATATGCGAATGGGATCTTCTTGATAGCGCTTTTCCGGTTCCCCAATGATCCGAACAATACCATTTTTAAGATCTTCAAGTCCTTCATGAAAATCAACAAGCTTATAATTAGTTGGGCTGTAAAACATAGCATTGATCGTGAAGTCGCGTCGCATCGCATCTTCTTCAATTGTTCCGAAGTGGTTATCATCTTTAATAACGGAGCCGTCAGCCTGAATAATTTCTTTGTGCTGAGAGCGGTAGGTTGAGACCTCAATAACTTCTCGGCCGAATATAACATGAACCAATTTAAAACGCCTACCAATCATTCTGGAGCGCCTAAATAAATGATGTATTTGATCAGGCGTCGCGTTTGTAACCACATCAAAATCTTTAGGTTTAATTCCAAAAAGAAGATCTCTTACAGCGCCGCCTACAAGATATGCTTCAAAGCCATTGTCTTCCAAAATTTCTATAGTTTTTATTGCGTGGATACTAATTAGACTGATATCAATTTCTTTAAAATCAATTTCAAAATTAGATCTTTTAGTTTTTTTAAATTTTTTAAAAAAGGATTTAAGGATAGGGGGAGCGGATGACATTAATGTAGATCTATATTAGCTAATATTTTTTTTCCAAAAAATATCTTTAACTTTTTTGTGTTTATTAATAACTCTAGCAAGCACAAACAACAAATCTGAGAGCCGATTAATATATTGAAGCGAGTAGGAGTTAATAGCATCTTTGGAGTTGAGCTTAAATACGGCTTGCTCAGTTCTTCTGCAAATAGTTCTCGCCATGTGACAAAATGCTGCAGCTCTAGAGCCTCCTGGGAGGATAAATTCTTTTAATGGTGGTAAGTCTTTATTATATAAAGTGATGATTTCTTCTAATTCAAGCACATCATCCTTTTGGATAATTTTATGCCCTGGCATTGAGATTTCTCCACCAAGATTGAATAAATGATGCTGTATAACAGTTAAAATTTTATTAATTTTAGGTGGAAGATTTTCGGTAAGCATAAGACCGATCATCGAATTGAGTTCGTCTATTGAACCCAGTGCAACAATGCGATCACTAAATTTCTTGGTTTTTGAGCCATCACCCAAGCCAGTAGATCCTTTGTCGCCACTTCTAGTAAATATTTTTGATAAACGGTAGCCCATGATTTTCCTTTTCAATCTATTGTACATTAAGCTTACTATCATCTATATTTAGATTTGAATAAAACTTAGATTAAGCTCATGGCTCCATTTCAAAATAATCCTATTGGCGTGATTGACTCGGGAGTAGGGGGTATCTCCGTACTTAAGTGCATAAGAGCCCATCTACCTCATGAAAATTTAATTTATGTTGCTGACTCAAAGTTTGCGCCGTATGGAGAAAAAACAAGTGAAGAAATTACACGTCGTGTTTTAACCGTTTTTGATTTTTTAAATAAACAAGAAGTAAAATCTGTAGTCGTAGCTTGCAATACAGCAACAGCAGCTTCAATTCAGATAGTCAGAGAAAAATTTGATTATCCAATTATAGGCATGGAACCAGCGGTGAAACCTGCTTCATTAATGTCAAAAAACAAAATAGTTGGTGTCTTAGCAACTTCAGGTACCTTATTAAGCGCAAAATTCTCAGCGCTATTAGAGCACCATGGTAACGATATTCATTTTATTACGCAACCTTGTTTTGGCCTAGTGGAGCTTGTTGAGCAAGGCGATACTGAAAGCCCAGAGCTTATTACACTTTTAAAAAAATACATTGATCCTCTTTTAAAAGAAGAAATTGATACTTTAGTATTGGGATGCACCCACTATTCTTTTTTAAAGAAAACGATTAAGAAATTAATGCCTGAGTATATTAAGATTGTTGACACAGGAGACGCTGTATCAAATTATTTAAAACTTGTATTAGTAGAAAAAAATATGTTAAATCAGAATGCCAAGCCAGGAACAACTGATTTTTGGACTAACAGCTTAGATCAAAACGCTGATAAGGTTATTTCAAAGTTATGGGGCGACAATTCAAAAAGCTTTAATTTTAAAGGCCTTTGGTTTTAATTTATTTTAATTTGTATGTTGCGCCACAATAGGGGCAAGATACCACGCCAGTTTTTGTAATATCTAAAAATACTCTTGGATGGGACGAGAATAAATTTTCTTTTTTTGTTGGGCAAAACAATGGAAGATCTTTTTGACCTACATTTATAATTTTATTATTCATGTTTAGACGTAAGTAAGCCAATCCGCATATTTTTTTGATTTTCCTGTAACTGCATCAAAATAAATACTTTGTAATTCTTTAGTAACTTCTCCGCGCTGGCCTTTACCGATCATCCTTCTGTCTAATTCTTTAATAGGGGTGACTTCAGCTGCTGTACCTGTGAAAAAAGCTTCATCCGCTGTATAGACTTCATCTCGCGTAATTCTTTTTTCGATCACTGGAATATTTAAGTCATTTGCGATCCGAATGATTGTGTCACGAGTGATACCTTCTAATGCGCTTGTGAGATCAGGTGTAATAAGTTTGTTATGTTTCACGATAAATATATTTTCGCCCGAACCTTCAGTTACAAAACCATTTACATCAAGAAGTAAGGCTTCATCATAGCCATCTTGACTTGCTTCTTGGTGGGCTAATATCGAATTCATATAATTGCCATTTGCTTTAGCTTTACACATAGTGATATTGACATGATGTCTCGAAAAAGAAGACGTTTTAACGCGAATGCCATTTTCAAGGGCTTCTTTGCCCATATAAGCACCCCATTCCCATGCTGCAACAATGACGTGTGTTGATAAGGTTTTTGCTGAAATACCCATAGCTTCGGCACCATAAAATGCCATAGGTCTAATGTAAGCAGATTCCAGTTTGTTTTCTTTAACAGCTTTCTTGTGAGCATCCATAATGACATTTTTATCGTAAGGGATTTTCATTCCAAGAATATGCGCAGAATTAAAGAGGCGATCTGTATGTTCTTTAAGTCTAAAAATGGCAGTGCCTTCACTTGCTTTATAAGCCCTTACCCCTTCAAAGACACCCATACCATAGTGAAGTGTGTGAGTAAGCACATGAGTCTTTGCTTCACGCCAAGGCGTCATTTTATTATCAAACCATATGTGTCCGTCACGGTCTTCCATTGATGTTGGGATTGCCATATTTTTCCTTAAAATTGGTAAATCTTTGTTAGGTTTCTTTGAGGCTTATTGCCATTTATTAACATGATAAAATGAATCGCTTTTATTGAGAAATATATTATGAAAAAAATTGCACTTTTATTTTTAATCTTTATTTGTCTTCTGTCTTGTCAAAAGGCTCAGGATGAAATTTTTGTAGGCACCGATATAAGTTCAGCTCATATGAATGCTGCTTTTAAATTAAGAGATTTTAACGGACGCACCCGGACATTAGAAGATTTTCGAGGAAAGGTTGTAGTGCTTTTTTTTGGGTTTACACATTGTCCTGATATATGCCCCACAACGATGACTGATCTTAAAAAAACAATGACTCTCCTCAAAGAAAAAGCTTCAAGCGTACAAGTTATTTTTATAACCTTAGACCCAGTTCGCGATACTGAGGATGTTTTAAAGAAATTTATTCCGACATTCAATAGCTCTTTTCTCGGTCTTACTGGATCAGAGAGCGATATAGTTAAAGTCGCAAGTCAATTTAAGATTTTTTATAAAAAAGTGGATGATGGAAGTAAAGCGGGCTATACAATTGATCACAGTGCAGGGTTATATGTGATCGATAAGCAAGGAGGCATTAAGCTTCGCATAAGTCATGGAGAAAAGCCTGAGGACATGGCAAGCGACCTTGCAAAGCTTATTTAACCAATGAGATATAAGTCGCTCGAGAGAGTTTTAAGTTCTTTTTCTGATGAGCGATATTCAGGAAGTACTTTTTCTACTTCTTCCCAAAAGCGATTTGAATGATTCATTTCTTTTAGGTGAGCCAATTCATGACAGATCACATAATTAATAATATGGGGTGGTGCTTGAATTAGCCTCCAATTAAGCCTAATTTCTTTTTTAGAGTTACAACTTCCCCATCGAGATTTTGCATTTGATAGATACACGTTAGAAGGATGAACGTTTAGTTTTACGCTAAATACTTCAACTCTTCGAACAAAATCTTTTAATGCTTTTTCTTTTAGCCATTTTGATACAAGCTTGGCAGAATGGATTTGATCGTGCATGCGATTTGTCTCGACATGCAGTATATCTTTGTCCTGGAGAACCGAATTTGTCCTGCTTGTCTTGAGACTAAGAATAACTTTATTACCCAAAATATGAATTACTTCACCTGTTTTCCAGTTAACTTTCTTCTTCTTACTTAATTGAAGAGAGAGTTTTTCTTGAATCCAGTCAAGTTTTGGCGCAATAAGCTCTTCAATCCGAGATCTAGGAATAAGAATTGGTGCATGAATAACAAGGCCATCATGATCGACTTTTAAACCAATCGTTCTTCGATTTCTTCTTTTTAGGAGGTATTTAATTTTTTTTCCACTAGGCAAAAAAAGTTCAAGATTGGTAGGTTTTAAATTAATCATTTAAATATAAAACCTCTTTTTCAATCCAATTTTCAGTAAGCTTAATAATTTCATTAGGCTCTTTATTTTTTACATCAATGGGCTCGCCGATACTAACTTGAATTGTTCCCGGTTTTTTAAGAATTGAATTTTTTGGCCAAAATAAACCTGCATTATGAGCAACGGGAATAACTTGTGTATTTGTTTTTGAGGCTACCCAAGCGCCACCAATATGGTATTTACCTTTTTGTCCAGGCTGAGTTCGCGTTCCTTCAGGAAACATAACAATCCAAAAACCTTTTTTAAGTCGATCGAGGCCTTGAGTAAGAATTTGTTCTAGAGATTTTCGTCCTGCTTTTCGATTAATGGCGATCGGGGAAGTCATCGCTAAACCCCATCCGAAAAATGGAACCCACAATAATTCTTGTTTTAAAACCCAAACTTGCGGAGGAAAGATTTTTTGAAAAGCAAGAGTTTCCCATGCTGATTGATGTTTGGAAAGTACAATCGATGCTGTAGAACCTATGTTTTGCTCCCCTTTGACAACAAAATTTAGATTACAGGAAATTCGAAGCCAATATAGCATTGTTTTTGCCCAAATTGAAATAAATTTATATCTTGCAATGGGCGGAAAGGGGAATGTAAGCAGGGATGCCAAGGTAAATGGGATAGTAAAAATCCACATACCAACTAGAAAAATAATGGATCTTAAATAAAGCATTATTTTAAGTTAAGCGTACTCCGTAATAATTCTTTGTGTCGCCTCTGCGAGATTTTCACAGATCCAGGTATTCTTGGGTAACCCACCTTTAGCAAGCGTCTCTTCACCTTTGCCTGTTTTAACAAGTATAGGTTGGACACCGACTGCTTCAAAGGCTTGGAGATCCCTTAGGGAGTCTCCTATACCTGGCGCTTTTTTTAAATCAATCCCAAATCGATGGGCAATTTCTTTTAACATGCCTGGTTTTGGTTTGCGACATTCACAACCCTCTTCGGCCCGATGAGGGCAGAAAAAGATAGCATCAATATGCCCACCCTGTTGAGAAAGTAATTTAAACATTTTTTCATGTATACGATTAAGCGTTGATACATCAAACAGACCTCGGCTAATTCCCGATTGATTAGTTGCTATGACAACTTTAAAGCCAGATTGGTTTAAAAGCGCGATTGACTCTAGACTGTCTTGAATAGGGATCCATTCATTAGGTGTTTTAATAAAATTCACGCTATCTTCATTGATTACGCCATCTCTATCTAGAATGACTAATTTCATAATCTAGGACGAGAGTTTGGATAAGTCAGCAACTAAATTCATTGCTGAGTAGAGTTTTTCGAGAAGGGCAAGTCGATTCATCTTAAGCGATTCATCCTCTGCATTTACCATGACATCGTTAAAAAACTGATCAATGGGATTTTTGAGTTTGCAAAGTAATTTTAATGAACCTGAATAATTTTTTGTTAGATATTCTTTTCTAGCTTCAGCATCTACCAAATCTAATGTTTTATATAAACTAACTTCGGCTATGTCTTTAAGTAAAGCCTGATTAACTTTTAATGTGGATTTAAGATTTGCTTTTTTAAGAATATTTCCAACTCTTTTGTTGGCTGATGCTAAATCCTTAGACTCAGGAAGCTGGGAAAATTCTTTAATTGCAATTAATCTTTTAGGTATCTCACCAATCAATCCTGAGTCAATCGCAAGGACAGCTTCGATATCAAGCGCAGCATAACCTTGATCTTTGAAAAAATTGGAGATTCGATCGAAGATAAAAGAATTAAGATCTTTAGATTCCGTTAATTTGGTGGCCTGAATAGAATCAGAAATAGTTGTATTTAAATTTAGGTCGATATCTTTTTCGGTAAGAATACGGATGATTCCTATAACTTGTCGTCTCAATGCAAAAGGATCTTTGTCGCCCGTCGGCTTTTCACCAATACTAAATAAACCTATTAAAGTTTCAATTTTGTCAGCAATTGCTACGATATCTCCTACAGTGCTTCTTGGAAGTGTATCGCCAGAAAATCTTGGCTTGTAATGATCTTCAATAGCAAACGCTACTTCTTCTGAAATTTTTTCATTTAGTGCGTAATATCTGCCCATAATGCCTTGGAGTTCAGGGAACTCACCTACCATATTAGAAGATAAATCAGCTTTAGATAAATCGGATGCAAGCATTACATTTTCTAGTAATTTAGGTTGATTTAAATTTTTTACGATCAGAGACGCGATTATTTTAACTCTTTCGGCCCTCTCAGATTGGGTGCCAAGTTTATTGTGATACACAATATGTTGAAGTTGTGAGAGGTAATCTTTAAGAGGCTTTTTCTTGTCTTGAGTATAAAAAAATTCTGCATCCGATAGTCTTGGCCTGATCACTTTCTCATTGCCTTGAATGATGAGAGTTGAATTTTTTGGAGTTATATTTGAAACAATTAAAAATTGATTTGCTAGTTTCTTGTTTTTATCAATTAAGGGGAAGTATTTTTGATTAGCCTTCATAGTTAAAATAAGACACTCTTGAGGCACCTCAAGAAACTTCGACTCAAATTCTCCCACTAAAACATTTGGATATTCAACAAGCGCTGTGACCTCTTCAAGAAGGTCCTCATCGTTGATAGGGGTAAGTTGACTTGAGAGGCTAGCAGCTCGACTATCTAATTCATTTTTGATTAGCGCTTTTCTTTCTTCGAAAGATACAATGACATTGCCTTCAGTTTTCATTTGTTCTTTGTATTGATCAGCATGTTGAATCTCAATCATTTCTTTTTGTGATTCAAAGCGATGACCCAATGTTCTTCGATTGGATTCGATACCTAGAATATTTGTTTTGATAATGTTGGCACCGTGAAGAATAATTAGTCCATGGGCTGGCCTTACAAAATTTACAGTAGTCCATCCATCCAAAAGTTGATACGACATCATTTTTTTAATTGGCAAACGTATCAAGCTTGACGAAATACATTCAGCAATAATATCTTTTAGTTTTGCTCCTTCTATATCTTTATCAACATATAAAACTTCACTATTATTTTCATTTTTTTTAGCGATCAGATTTACAGATTTTTCATCTAAACCAATTGCATGCAATTTTTTTAATAAAGCTTCCGTTGGTTTACCTGAGGCATCAAATCCAACAGATGCTGGCATTAATTTGATAGATGTATTTTGGTTCTCAGCTTCGTCTTTAACATCTTTTAGATATACTCCGATTCTTCTTGGCGTAGAAAAAATCGAATCTTCAGATGTTTCATTTGCGAGATGATGTTTTATAAGAAATTCTTTTACACTTTTTGCAAATGCAATGCCAAGTTGTTTTTGTGATTTTGGAGGTAACTCCTCTGTTAAAAGCTCTATAAGTAAATTATCTAGCTTCACGATTTAATGGTCTTTTTTGCATTAAGTTGATCAATGATTTCTTTTGCATGATTTTTATCAGCCAATGGGAAGCCTAAATTTGCACGGCTTTGAAGGTAACTATTCGCAACATTTCTAGCTAAATTTCTAATGCGACCAATATATTCTGCTCTTTCGGTGATGCTAATAGAGCCTCTTGCATCCAAAAGATTGAAAGAATGGGCTGCTTTTAAAACTTGTTCATATGCAGGAAGAGCTAAGCGCTCAGTCATGAGATGGTTGGCTTCTTTTTCGTGTGCAGTAAACGCTTGAAATAGAAAGTCAGCGTCACTATGTTCAAAGTTGTATGCGCTTTGTTCAATCTCGTTTTGAAGATAGACATCACCGTACTTTAAATTATCGGTCCAGATAAGGTCATAAACGTTGTCGACTCCTTGAATATACATTGCAAGCCTTTCGAGCCCGTAAGTTATTTCTCCCGTGATTGGTTTGCAGTCAATACCACCTACTTGTTGAAAATAAGTGAATTGAGTAATTTCCATTCCATTGAGCCAAACTTCCCAACCTAAACCCCAAGCGCCAAGCGTTGGGTTTTCCCAATCATCTTCAACAAAGCGAATATCATTTTCCTTAAGATTAAACCCGAGCGCTTTGAGTGAACCCAAATAAAGCTCTAAGATATCCAATGGGGAAGGCTTCAGAACAACTTGTAGTTGATAATAATGTTGAAGTCTATTTGGATTTTTACCATAGCGCCCATCTTTTGGACGTCGGCTTGGTTGGACATAAGTTGCCTTCCAGGGCTCGGGTCCGAGCGACCTCAAAAAAGTTGCTGTGTGTGAAGTGCCTGCGCCAACCTCCATATCGTATGGCTGAAGAATAGCGCATCCTTGGTTAGCCCAATAATTTTGAAGTTTTAGAATGATGTCTTGAAAGGTTAATTGCATAATGAATTGATCTCTAATTCAAGCATTCTACTTCTTTTTCAATATCCATAAAAGTTTTGAATGCCTCACAAACCAACCAAGAAGCGCAATGAAACATAAAGAAATAACAGGCCAATTACCAAGCAAAACATAAGGCGTTGCATTTTTGAATCCTTGGACGGAGCCTTCGAGAACACCTTCAGTAAATTCGGGCAGTGTTTCTATAAGGATTCCATGTTCATCAATAATGGCTGTGGCGCCAGTGTTTGTAGCGCGAATAACCATTCTGCCTGTTTCTATAGCTCTTGCTTGAGAAAATTGTAAGTGCTGGTAAGCAGCAATAGATCTTCCATACCATGCATCATTACTTACATTAGCTATAAGTGTTGCAGAGGGAAGGGATTGAATAATTTCTTCACCAAACACATCTTCATAACAAATATTAAATGCAATTTTTTGATTCCCAATAGCCATAGGCGTTTGGTGGATGCTGCCTCTAGATAGGTCATTCATAGGCATATTGAGATAATGTGTATAAATGTATTGAAAAATAAATTTTAAGGGTATGAATTCACCAAATGGCACTAAATGTGATTTACGATAAACTTGAGATGAATCTTTTTTTAAATTCAATACAACATTAAAATATTTTGTATCTTGGCGCTCAATCGCACCCATAAGAATATGACTTTGTTCTTTTGAAGCATGCCTTAAAATAGATTCTTTAAATGTCGTAGGGATGTATTCCATAAGAAGTGGCAAAGCAGTTTCCGGGAGAAGAATAATCTGACCTTTTGTTTTTTGAATAAGCGCTTGATACGTATTTAATGTTTGTGAAATAGTCTCTTTTTGCCATTTAATATCCTGAGCAATATTCCCTTGAATAAGTGACACAGTTACAGGTTCACCAATACGATCAGTCCATTCAATATTTTTAAGGAGTTGACCTGATAGCAATACGAAACCTATTGCGCTCAGTTTTATAAGTAGTGAGTGTTTGTTTTTATCACGCAAAACGAGGCTAAGTATTAAAGCCAGAAAAGTGACTATGAAGGTTACTCCGTAAATACCTATGACCGGTAAGAATCCAACAAGAGGGCTTGAAGGTACTTGTGAATAGCCCATTGTGAGCCATGGAAATCCAGTTAAAAACCATCCTCTAATCCATTCAAATAATGTCCAAATAAATGGAATTAAAAAAAAGCTCGATTTTCGATGTGAAGAAAGCCATCCAACAATGCCAATAAAAAAAGCTAAGAAGAGACAGAATAAAAAAGTACTTAGATATGCCAACCATGCAGGCATACCACCATAAAAGTTGAGGCTTATGTAAATCCATGAGATACCAAAGCAAAATAAACCTAGTCCAAAAAAAAGCCCTGATAGAAAACTCCATCTTGCATGATTTAATTTGTACCAAATGTAAAAAAGACCGCTCAGGGAAATGAGCGAAATAGAGTGATAGTTAAAAGGGGCAAAACTCAGAACTGAAAGAGCTCCGAGCAAAAAGGAAATGGCTATATAAAGGAATGGGTAATGTTTATTCAAAATACAAAATGCCGTTTAAGACAATTGTACTGAATTATGAACAATAAAGCCTTAAAAGTAATTAAGGCTTTTGAATTTTATATGTTTGAGAAGGGCTACCTAAAGGCTCACCATTATTATTTTTAAAAACAACAGTCTCAACAAACTCATCTAAAAAATCTAATTCTGTTGTTGGGTAATAACTACCATTTTCCGCGGTATTGATATGATGATATTGCCAAACCGATCCTATTACTTGATCAGACGATTTGATTTTAATATCCTCCTTGGAGGCTGGCTCCCCAAGAGCTTTTAAGATTTCATCTTTGTTAAAACGACTGATAGCCTCGATAAAGGATTTTTCATCTACGGGAAGAGTGCTTTTATCAATTTCGTTAGCGAATAGGTGCGGAGATAAAATTAAAAGGATAGCTAAAAATTGTTTTTTCATTAAGAACTCCTAAAGTAATAGGAAAAAGAATAAGTCGATTAGTTCAAAAAATTACACGTTATTACCAGGAGTGTCAATTTCAAGAAGGATAGAATAGAGTTTGCGACTATCAGCCCTTAAAACTGTAATTTTGAATCCCTGAAAAGTAATTTTTTCATCTCGTTTTGGCAGGTGACCAAATGCATGAATAATTAAGCCGCCGATAGTTGAAAATTCCTCATTACTAAAGGTCACCTTAAAAAATTCATTAAAGTCTTCAATTTCAGTTGATGCTTTTACTCTATAGCGGCCATTTTTGTCTTGAATGATATTATCCTCAGTCTCATCAAAATCAAATTCATCTTCAATCTCACCCACGATTTGTTCTAAAACATCTTCAATTGTGACCATACCTGAGACTCCGCCGTATTCGTCTACTACGATTGCAATATGATTACGACTGCTTCTGAATTCTTTGAGAAGCACATTAAGTCTTTTGGATTCGGGAATGAATATAGCAGGGCGCAACATATCTCTAATTTCAAAGTCGTCGCCTGCATAATATTTAAGAAGATCCTTTGCTAGCAATATACCAATGACATCATTTTTGTCATCTTCAATCACAGGAAAGCGCGAGTGAGCAGTCGCTATAATAAAAGGAATAAATTTTTCAGGTGAGTGAGAAATATCAATAACGTCCATTTGTGATCTTGGAATCATGACATCTCTTACCTGCATTTCTGAAACCTGAAGAACGCCCTCAATCATAGATAGCGAATCAGCGTCCATTAAATTTTTTTCATATGAAGACTTAAGCAACTCAAAAAGCTGCCCCCGATCTTCAGGGCCTCTTAAAAGAAAATGACTCAGACGTTCAATTAATTTAGATTTTTTTGATTCGCTCATTGCGATTTTTTCTCTTCTAAAAGATAAGGGTTTTTATAGCCAAGTTTAGTTAAAATTTTAATCTCTTTTTCTTCCATAATTTCAGCATCTGTTTTATTTTCATGATCATAACCATATAAATGAAGTGCACCATGAATAATAAGGTGAGCATAGTGGGCTTCGAGATTTTTAGATTGATCTCTTGCTTCTTCTTCTATGACTGGAGCACAAAGGACAATATCTCCAATGAGATGATGCGCATCGTCTACAAGGAAAGAAAGTACATTGGTTGGATATTTTTTTTTGCGATATATAGTATTTAGATTTTTTGATTCATCACTTCCTACAATTCGAATAGTTATTTCGGCATTTTGATCAATGATAGGTGCGAGCCATTTATAGCAGTGTGTTTTTTTTACTATTGGTTTTGTGTGCACCATATCTTGAATTGCAATGATGGGTTTCAATTCCATTTGATGTTAATTATCTACTTTCTTTTTTTCAAAATTTTCATACGCATTAATAATTTTTTGAACAAGAGGATGTCTTACTACATCTTCAGATAAGAAATGAGTAAATGCAATGCCTTTCACTTTCGACAAAACCTTTTTTGCTTCAATCAAGCCACTTTTTTGACCTTTCGCTAAGTCAATTTGAGTAATATCCCCTGTAATCACAGTTTTCGATCCAAAACCTATGCGGGTCAAGAACATCTTCATCTGTTCAGGAGTAGTATTTTGAGCTTCATCTAAGATGATGAAGCTTTGATTAAGTGTACGACCTCTCATATAGGCTAAGGGCGCTATTTCGATGATGCTTTTATCAATCATTTTATGAACATTGTCGTAGCCAGCCAAATCATAGAGTGCATCATAAAGAGGTCTTAAATAAGGATTCACTTTTTGTGCTAAATCACCTGGAAGAAAACCTAATCTCTCACCAGCTTCTACAGCAGGCCTCACCAAAACGATACGTTTAATTTTATCCCGGTTAATTGCGTCTACAGCGCTTGCAACAGCAAGATAAGTTTTTCCTGTACCTGCGGGGCCAATGCCAAAAGTGATATCAAAATCCTGTATATTTTTTAAGTATGCATTTTGTCTAGGCGTTCTACCCCTCAGGTCAGTTCTTTTTGTTTTGAGTTCATTGATTTCTGAAGTTGCTTTTATTCCTTTTTCAAATTTATTAATTTCGACAAGTCCTAATTGAATATCTTCTAATTCAATAGGGTCAATAGCTTTTTTGTAAAATTTTTGGATAAGAGCTGCGGCAGCTTTTATATTTTTTGAAGAGCCGTTTATAATAAAACTTGATCCACGTCTTACGATATCAACCTCTAATGCAGCTTCAATTTGCTTTAGATTTTGATCTAATGCCCCACATAAATTAGATAATTGCCTGTTGTTGTCAGAAGGTAATTCGAACTCCATCCCCATATTAAATAATTTCTCCGCGAAGTCTTTTTGAAGTCACCTCGGTAATTGTGACGTCTACAAATTGGTTAATAAATGATTTATCGGCTTTAACATCAACCACTCTATTATTATCTGTTTTGCCAGCCATTTCAGTTGGATTCTTCCATGATTGACCATCAATTAAAATGCGTTGTTTAGTGCCCAGCATAAGATGGCTTATCGCCTTGCCTTGCGCATCATTTATTAATTGTAATTCATTCAATCTTCTTAATTTTGTTTCATGAGAGATTTCGTCGTGAATGTATGAGGCTGGAGTTCCTGGTCTTGGGCTATATAAAAAACTAAAGCTGAAATCAAATTTAACATCCTCCATAATTCTTTTTGTCATTTCAAAATCAGCATCTGTTTCGTTAGGAAATCCAATAATAAAATCAGAGCTTATTGAAATTTGAGGACAATTATTTTTTAATTTTCTTATGATATTTTTGTATTCTAAAGCCGTGTAATTTCTCTTCATTGATGACAATATGCGGTCTGAGCCTGATTGAATAGGTAAGTGAAGATGTGCTGCAAGCTTTGGAAATTTTCCAAAACATTCTATAAGACTGTCATTCATTTCATTAGGATGGCTTGTTGTAAATTTAATGCGTTTAATTGCATCAATCTCAGAAATATATTCTATAAGTAAAGCCAGGTCTGCAGAAGATCCATTTTTAGTGATAGATCGATAAGCATTAACATTTTGTCCGAGAAGGGTGATTTCTTTTGCGCCTAAAGATGCTAGATGGATCACTTCAGCTAATATATCGTCAAAAGGCCTAGAGATCTCTTCCCCACGCGTATAAGGAACAACACAGAATGAACAATATTTGCTACATCCCTCAATAATTGAAACCATAGCAGAAGCCCCTGAAAAGCTTGGAGCGGGAAGATGATCAAATTTTTCTATTTCAGGGAAGGAAATATCAACTTGTGATGAGCCAGCCGATTTTCTTTTGTTTACTAACTCTGGTAATCGATGAAGAGTTTGTGGGCCAAAAATAAGATCTACAAAAGGAGCCCGCTTAAGAATATTGTCTCCTTCTTGGCTAGCAACACATCCTCCAATTGCAATAAGTAAATTGGGATTGGTTTTTTTAAGAGCTTCATATTCACCAAGGTGGCTGTATATTTTTTCTTCAGCCTTTTCTCTGACAGAGCAAGTATTTAAGATAATAAGATCAGCTTCCTTCGGATCTTCTGTTTTGGAAGTAGCGTGAGATTGATTTAATACATCCTGCATTTTGGATGAGTCGTACTCATTCATTTGACAGCCGAACGTTTTAATAAAAACTTTTTTAAGCATAAAGCTAATGAAATAGGTGGTGCATTAAAATTAGGTTGTGTTAAGTATAGTGGCTTTAAGTAATTAATAATACAGGTAAATTATTGCATTTTAGATAAGATCTACCTTCCAATGAACATGTAAAATGATGTTATGAAAAGTTTCCCAATTTTTATTAATTTATTTCATAAGCCCGTATTGGTAATAGGAGGAGGTGACGTCGCTTTAAGAAAGATTGAAATGCTTCTTAAGGCCGACGCAAAAATTACTGTGATTGCTTCTAGCTTATGTAAAGAATTAAAGCACTATCAAAAGCTAAAAAAAATTCAGGTCAAAATAAAGTCTTTTGAGAGAAATGATTTAACCCATCCTGTGCTCGTTGTTGCAGCAACCGATAATAAAAAAGTTAATTTATTAGTGTCTAAAACTGCTCAAGCACTTAATATTCCAGTTAATGTAGTTGATGAGCCTTCGCTCTGTACTTTTACAATGGGATCAATCATAGATCGTTCACCATTATTGATTGCAATTTCCAGTGAAGGCAATGCGCCTGTTTTAGCCAAATTTGTTCGTGAAAAAATTGAAGCTTTGATTCCACATAGCTTTAGTAAGCTTGCTTCCGTCATGGGCTCTATGAGAGATAGTGTTAAAAATCGATATGAAACAACACAGTCAAGAAGAATTTTTTGGGAAAATTTTATTGATCATCCTTTAGTAAGACAGTTTCTAAATCAAACTAAGAAATTAAGTGCGCAGCAATTAATAGCTTTGGTAAAAAAGAATGAAATACAAAAGAAACAAGGGGAAGTTTTCTTGGTTGGAGGCGGACCGGGTGATCCGGATTTACTTACATTCAGAGCGCTTCATTTAATGCAGAGATCAGACGTATGCGTTTATGACAAATTGATTAGTAAGGATGTTTTGAATTTAGTGAGGCGTGATGCCGAGCTTATTTATGTTGGCAAAGAAAGAGATCGGCATACTGTGCCGCAAGAAAAAATTAATCAATTACTTGTGAAGTTAGCAAAAAAAGGTATGCGAGTTTTGCGTTTAAAAGGTGGCGATCCTTTTATTTTTGGTAGGGGTGGAGAAGAAATAGAAATGCTCATGGAACATAAAATTCCATTTCAAGTTGTACCTGGAATTACAGCAGCTAATGGTGTATCAAGTTACGCAGGCATTCCATTGACACATAGAGATTATGCGCAGTCATGCACGTTTGTTACAGGCCATATGAAAGATGAAAAGCTGACGCTCGAATGGGGTTCGTTAGCAAAGCCTAATCAAACAATAGTGGTTTATATGGGCCTTTTGGCGCTTTCGCAAATATGCAATCAACTTATTAAACATGGTGCTTCTAAAAATTTACCGATTGCAGTTGTAGAACAGGGGGCAACCTCAAGTCAAAAAGTTGTTACCGGCAGTCTTTTAAATATCGTTCAAAAAGTAAAAGGCGAAAAGTTAAAATCACCGTCACTCATTATTGTTGGTAATGTTGTTAAACTTCGAAGAAAATTAAATTGGTTTAATTAGCTTTCGCTTACTAAAGGCAAGGTGATTTTAACTTCAAGACCTTTTTTGGGTCGATTAGATATCGTAAGTTTTCCATCATGTGACTGAGTAATACGTTCTGCAATGGCAAGGCCCAGGCCGCAACCTTCGCTATTTCCCCTAGCTTCATCCATACGCTCAAAGGGCTTAAGAAGACGCTTAATTTCTTCGGGCGGTATCCCAGGACCGTCGTCTAAAATATTAATTGTAATGCTGTCCTTATTTTTTTTAAGCGTGATTAATACCTCCCCTTTTGAATAGGAGAAGGCATTATTGATTAAATTATCAAATAATCTTCTAAATGAAACAGGCCGGATGTCATAAAAAATAGGTATTTTAAGATTGCTCACTAAAACAATATTGTGATTGAGTATTTTGTGTTGTTCTTTTAAGTGACTAAAAAAATCATTTAAATTTGTTAAAATTTTACTTTCTTGATCAAAGCCACGAACGTAATCCATGAATTGATTAAGAATACTGTCTATTTCAGTTATATCTTCTTCCATGCTTTTTTTAAATTTGACAGCTATTTTTTCCGGAA
The DNA here is from genome assembly GCF_006364615.1 of Candidatus Methylopumilus rimovensis. NCBI lineage: Bacteria > Pseudomonadati > Pseudomonadota > Betaproteobacteria > Nitrosomonadales > Methylophilaceae > Candidatus Methylopumilus > Candidatus Methylopumilus rimovensis. Next base: position 340,364 of record NZ_CP040986.1, read on the forward strand.
GCATTTCGATAGCAATTCTAAGTCTCGTAAGAGGGGTTCTCACATCATGTGAGATACCTGCAAGAAGAAGTTTTCTTTCTTGTTCTACCTTATTAAGGCCTTCTGCCATTTCGTTAAATGTCTGACTCATGGCTTGAAATTCAGTCACACTATCTAAAGGGAGTTTTTTGGGAAACTCACCTTTTTTTAATTGCTCTGTGGCTTGAATTAAGAGATTCAAAGGCCGATTAATTCTTGTTGCAGTAGCGTATGCGCCAATGATTGAAAGGCCAGCAACAATAATGCCCCAACCAATCCAATGCCACGGAAAAGGCCTGTCACCCGGGGTAGGAATTACCACCCAAAATTCATCTTGATCAATAGAAAAGCTTACCCAAAGACCTGGGATGCCATAGTGATTGGTAATCACAATTGTATTTTCACCAAGCCTCTCTTTTAGTTTTCTTACAACAACTTGCAGGAAAGGATCTGGAGCAAGAGGTTCAATATCTTCGAAATAGTATGCAGGGTAAATTCTGATGTCGCCTTTTGTAGATAACTCTGACAAAAGCTCAAGTCTTTTATCTTCTCTTGATGATATAAGAGAAGCTCTAGTAAAATTAACCACGGTTTCAATTTCTTGAGCTACTGCTTCGGCTCTAGGGCCTCTTTCGAAATAATCAAATATGCGGATTGATACAATCTGCGCAATGATGAGCACGGTTGCGATAAGAATAAGAAATCTAGCAAGAAGTGTATTGGGAATAAATTTCAATGTGCAGTATCACCATCTGGAACGAAGATATATCCGAAGCCCCACATGGTCTGGAGAAATTTGGGGCTTGTATGATCTTCTTCTAGAATTTTTCTTAATCTTGAGATCTGAACATCGATACTTCTATCAAAAACATCAAGTTCACGCCCTTTTGCCAATTGCATAATTTGATCGCGAGACAAGGGCTGGCGGGGATGATCAATAAATACTTTTAATAATTCAAATTCACCAGATGTAATACTAATAGGAGCTCCGTTTTTTGTGAGGCTTCTTGTGTCTGAACTAAATATAAAAGGACCAAATGCTAAGTTTTCAGACGATGAGTTTTGGGTTTGTTTTAATTCATTTCGTCTTAATACAGCATTAATACGTGCCAAAAGCTCTCTAGGGTTAAATGGTTTTGATACATAATCATCTGCCCCCATTTCCAAGCCGACAATACGGTCAATTTCATCTCCTTTTGCCGTGAGAATGATAATAGGAGTGAAGTTTCCTGAACCTCTTAATCTTTGACATATAGCAAGTCCACTTTCTTCCGGCATCATAAGGTCTAGGATAATGAGGCTAACTTGGTGGTTAGCAATAAATAAATCCATTTCCTTGCCGCCATTGGCTGTATGGACATTCAAGCCTTGATCAATAAGATATTGACTTGTGAGATCTCTTATTTTTGGATCGTCATCAACAATTAAAATGGATGCTGGATTGATTGCCATGAGTTTAATTTAGATCAGTTAGTACGAAATGAACTTAATGTATCAGTTTACATCATAAGTAATTATGATCTATTGTTACAAATAGAAACAAATATGCATTTTTTTGTAATAAAGTATTTACATTTAAGCTTGAATATAACATTCCTTTCCAAATAAAAATCAATCAATTGCATAATTTTTTAAAACCTTTTTTATTTTGCTTTGCTGCGGCTTTTGGCCTCTCTTCAGAGGTATTAGCTGGAGCAAATAATCAAGCCCCAAAAGTAGAATCAGAAAACAATTCATCGGTTGCTGCCGAGCTTAATAAATTAAAAGAAAGTAGCGCTTTGTCACCAGAGGAACGGGCGAGAATTAGACGCGCACTTGCTGCCTATGCAAGATCCTCAGGTAAGGAAAGTACTCTTATTGAAGAGAAACAGAGGGAAATGTTAAAAGGCTTAGAGTCACGTTTTATTGCTTGTGATGAAGACAGCGATAATACCCTCGACCTTTCGGAAACGATAAAATGTTTACCTCAAGTGGCTCGTCAGTTTAATCGACTCGATCTCGACGAAAATGAAGTTATATCGTTAGATGAGCTTGCATTGTTGGCAAAAGAATTTCAAAAAAATCATTTAGATAGTAACAAACGTAAAAATAACCAAGCCTCATCAAGCACTAAAACACCCATATAAATTTACCCTTAGTGAATCTTCGTTAAAATAGATCGCTATGGCGCGTATAGAATTTCAATCTAGCTTTAAAAATATTAATCAAAAAGAATGGAATGATCTTACAAAATCAAATCCTTTTTTAAAGCTTGAATTTTTTCAATCACTTGAAGCATCCAATTCAATAGGGGAGAGCACAGGCTGGCATCCTTTTCCAGCAATTGTTACTCACGAAGGAAGGATCATTGGCGCTTCACCTATATTTTTAAAACAGCACTCTTACGGCGAATATGTATTTGATTGGTCTTGGGCGGAAGCCTACCAAAAATATGGCGAAAGCTATTATCCTAAAATTGTTTCATGTATACCATTTACCCCAGTTTCTGGACCTAGAGTTTTTGGATCAGATGCGTCAATTAAAAAAAATATAGTTGAGCAAATAGAAGAGTTAGCTTATGGAAATAAAATGTCATCAAGTCATATTTTATTTTGTGGTGAGAGCGAGGCAGATATATATCAAGATACAAAATGGATGCCAAGAGAAGGCGTGCAATTTAAGTGGCTTAACAAAAATTATAAAAATTTTGAAGAATTCCTATCTCAGCTTTCTCATGATAAGCGGAAAAAAATAAAACAAGAAAGAAAAAAAATTCAGGACTTAGGTCTTAAAATTAAAAAAGTAAAAGGCACAGAAATTACAGAATCAGATTTAGATTTTTTTTACACTTGTTACTGCAATACCTATCAAGAACATCATTCAAATCCATATCTCACAAGAAATTTTTTTAGCCTTATCAGAGAAAGCATGCCTGAGAATATATTGTTGATATTGGCATATGAAGGTGACATAGCTATTGCAGGATCATTCTTTATTTATGATGATAAAAATTTATATGGAAGATATTGGGGCTCAAAATCTTTTTATCCTGGATTGCATTTCGAGCTTTCATACTACCAAGGTCAGGAATTTTGTATTGAAAATGGGATGGTGGTATTCGAAGGCGGGGCGCAGGGAGAGCATAAACTAGCAAGAGGCTTTGAGCCATTCAATACATTCTCATATCACAGAATTTTTAATGAAAAATTTGAGTATGCAATCAAAGATTTTTTAAGAAGAGAAAAGAGCGGAATCGATAAATATACAAACGAACTTAATGAAAGAGCGCCATATAAGACTGATCTAAATCTTTAGAAAATGGTGGTGATGGAGAGACTTGAACTCTCGACCTCAGGATTATGAATCCTGCGCTCTAACCAGCTGAGCTACATCACCATTTATAAAACAAAATAAAGCGTTGAATTATATTTTTTAAAACACCTAAAGTCAAAGGCTGATATTAGACATTAAATCTAAAATGCATAACATCCCCATCTTGAACGATGTATTCCTTGCCTTCTAAACGCATTTTCCCGGCTTCTTTAGATTTTTGTTCGCCGTTGTAAGTAATGAAATCATTGTAAGAAATAACTTCAGCTCGAATAAAGCCTTTTTCAAAGTCGGTATGAATAACGCCTGCAGCCTCAGGTGCAGTTGCCCCTTTTTTTACGGTCCATGCCCTAACTTCTTTAACACCTGCAGTGAAGTAAGTTTGTAATCCTAATAAGGCATAAGCTGATCTAATTACCCTATCAAGACCTGGCTCTTCTAATCCGAGCTCGCTTAAGAATATAGCCTTATCTTCATCTTCTAAATCAGCAATCTCTGCTTCAATCTTTGCACAGATAGAAATAACAGGAAGATTTTCTTTTTCACCTAAAGCCTTAAGTAAGTCGAGTATAGGGTTATTAGTAAAGCCTGTTTCATTGACATTGGCTACAAACATGACAGGCTTAACCGTAATTAAACATAAAGGTTTGATGAGTTTTAGTTCATCCTCGTCTAGATTTAAATTTTTAACCAATTTTCCTTGGTCAAGATGAGCTGAAATTTTTGTCAGAATTGATACAAGCTGAATAGCTTCTTTATCGCCAGATTTTGCTTTTTTATTTTCACGCTGCAGTGTTTTATCTACAGTTTCCATATCGGCTAAGATAAGCTCTGTATTAATGACTTCAATATCAGAAAGAGGGTCTACCTTTCCAGAGACATGAACAATGTTATCGTCTTGGAAGCAACGAACCACATGGACAATAGCGTCAGTTTCTCTAATATTTGCTAAAAATTTATTACCAAGACCTTCGCCTTTAGATGCGCCAGCCACAAGGCCTGCAATATCAACAAATTCAACTATAGCTGGTTGGGTTTTTTCTGGATTAACAATAGCTACGAGCTTTTCAATTCTAGGATCCGGTACTTCTACAATTCCAATATTGGGCTCGATGGTGCAGAAAGGATAATTTTCTGCAGCAATACTAGCTTTAGTAATCGCATTGAATAGCGTTGATTTTCCAACGTTAGGTAATCCAACAATTCCACATTTCATAATTTATTTTCTTTATTTATTGGTATGAAGATTGAGCATCGCTTTTTCAAATTGACCCGAACCAATTTCATTAAAAAGTTGAATGCTTCTTTCTATAGATTCATCAATGAGATCTCTCTCTTTGGATGAAGGATTTTTTAATACATAATCTACAACTAAATGTTTCTCGCCTGGGTGGCCAATCCCAATTTTCAAGCGCCAAAAATCTTGGGAACCAATACAAGCAAAGATACTTTTGAGTCCATTATGCCCTCCGTGACTACCACCAAATTTTAGTTTGGCCTGTCCGACATCTATATCAAGATCGTCATGAATAACCAGAATTTCATTTGGGTTTATTTTGTAAAATTTTGCAATTGCTGCAAGTGCTTTGCCACTATCATTCATAAATGTATTGGGCTTTGCGACATAAAATTCTTCTGCATTAGAAGATTTTCCAATGCTTGAAAAAAATTTATCACTATTTTGCAAATTGATATTCTGTTGATGAGCAACAAGATCAATCCACCAGAATCCTGCATTATGTCTGGTATCGGAATATTTTTCGCCAGGATTTCCAAGACCTATAAATAATTTAATTTGGCTCATATGAAAAAATAAGGCGCACTTGATTTTAAAAAGTGCGCCTTATTCATGTCAATGTTAAATTACTTAGCTTTATCTGATTTAGCGTCATCAGCTGTTGCTGCATCAGCCGCTTTAGCGCCTTCAGCTGCTGGAGCTGCTCCATCAGGAGCGCCTTCAGCAGGTTTAGCAACTTCTTCAACCACAGCTCTTGGTTTGGCAACAGAAGCAACTGCTGCGTCGTTACCATGTGCAAGTTGAACAAATTCCACACCATCAGGCATTTTAATTTCTGATAAATGGATTGATTGGCCAATATCAATTGTCGCCAAATCAACTTCAATAAATTCAGGAAGATTTTTTGGTAAGCAAGAAATATTTGCTTCAGTCATGATATGCGAAACAATACCACCGTTAAGTTTAACGCCCGGAGAAACTTCAGCATTAATAAAGTGGAATGGCACTTTGACGTGAATTTTTTCATTCTCATTAACGCGTTGAAAATCAATATGCTGAATTGTATTTCTTACAGGGTGCATTTGATAATCTCTTAATAAGACAGACTCTTTGTTGCCCTCTAAATTAAGCGTTAAGATTGAAGCATGAAATGCCTCATGTCTAAATTGTAAAAATAAAGACTTTTGTTCAAGGTCAAGGGAGATTGGCTCTTTGCCACCACCGTATAAAACTCCAGGAACGCTTCCAGCGTGGCGAAGACGGCGGCTCGCACCCGTACCTTTCACAACACGTTTTGTTGCACTAATTTCAATTTTCATTTACTACTCCTTAATTTAATTCTGCATTCCGCGACCAGACTGCAGCAGTTTATTGGCCAACATGACCAAATGTTTTTATTCCATAAAAAGAGAACTTACGGAATCGCCTTGGCTTATTCGACGAATCGTTTCGGCCAAGAGTTCAGCAACGCTTAGTTGCCTAATTTTTTTACATGCCATTGCCGCCTTACTGAGCGGAATGGTATTTGTTACAACTAATTCATCCAATTCAGAATCTGTAATAATTTTTGCGGCGTCTCCTGAGAGAATCGGGTGCGTTGCATAAGCCACCACTTTAAGAGCGCCATCCTTTTTTAGAGCAGCAGCAGCTTCGCATAGTGTATTTGCAGTATCAACCATGTCATCAATAATGACGCAAGTTCTGTTTTCCACTTCGCCAATAATATTCATCACTTTAGACACGTTGGGCTTGGGTCTACGTTTGTCAATAATTGCAAGATCTGAACCTAATTGTTTAGCGCACGCTCTAGCTCTTACAACGCCGCCTACATCAGGTGAAACCACTACAAGATTTTTATGGTTTTGTTCAAGTAAATCTTTAAGAAGAACGGGTGTAGCATAAATATTATCTACGGGAATATCAAAAAATCCCTGAATTTGGTCGGAGTGAAGATCCATAGTAAGGAGTCTATTTACACCAACACTTGTCAGCATGTTTGCGACAACTTTTGCAGTAATAGCAACTCGAGCAGATCTTGGTCTTCTATCTTGTCTTGAATAACCAAGATAGGGAATTGCTGCAGTAATTCTTGATGCAGACGACCTTCTTAAAGCGTCTACAATCACCATAACTTCCATTAAATTATCGTTGGTAGGATGGCTTGTAGACTGAAGAACAAAAACATCTCTACCACGAACATTCTCAAGAAGTTCGACCATAACTTCGCCATCACTAAAACGGCCTACGTCTGCACGTCCGAGATGAATACCTAAATTCCCAGCCACTTGCTCAGCAAGTAGAGGGTTGGCATTTCCCGTAAAGATCATGACGCTATTATTATCCAAAGTCTTGGTCCTGGTTATGAGCGGTCTATTTAAAAATGGCAGGGGAGGAAGGATTCGAACCTTCGCATGCTGGAATCAAAATCCAGTGCCTTAACCAGCTTGGCGACTCCCCTATGGTTGTTACGTTTCCACCATTAAATTCAAATGCGGGTGGCTATCTAATCCTCTAACTATAAAGCCTATTGTGTCTTGAGGCTTTTTTTCTAAAATTTCTTTGCCAATATCCTTCGTATTTAAAGGGATAAAGATGCATGATCCTGAACCCGTTATTTTTGCCTGGCCAAATTGGTTTAACCAATCAAATGCAACGGAAATGCCTTTAAATTTTTTTAAGACTCCTTTTTCTAAGTCGTTAGCCAAATTTTTGAGGTCCAATTCATCGGAAAAGCCTGCTATTTTCAATGGAATCCGGTCTTTTGTCAATTCAAGTGACTCAAAAACCTCCCTTGTAGAAACTGTCTCATTCGGTGCTATCACAAGGTAATATCGCATAGCGATAGAGAAAGGTGTGAGTTTTTCGCCTATACCTTCAGCCCAAGCATTTTGGCCAAAAACAAAGAAAGGGACATCAGCCCCTAATTTAAGGGCTAATTCTTGGAGCTCTTTTTGACTCAGATGGCATTGCCATAGGGCATTTAAGGCAATAAGTGTCGCAGCAGCATCTGAACTTCCGCCACCAAGACCACCCCCCATCGGAATATTTTTTTTAATAAAAATATCTGCTCCCGACTGATTCTCACAAAAAGGCTTTAATATTTGAGCCGCTTTGATTGTTAAATCATCATATTCCTGAATCCCGTGATGATCGGAAATGCGACGTACATTCCCAGATGTATTTGTTTTAATAAAAATATGATCATAAAGGCTAATAAGCTGGAAAACTGTTTGGATGTTGTGATAGCCATCAGTTCGCTTGTTAACGACATGAAGAAATAGATTTAATTTAGCAGGCGCTAAAAATTCCTTAAACCCCATACCTATCAGTTCATTTGCCTGCAATGTTAATAATCTCTTCTACAATAAAATTAAAATTGAATGTACCTTGGGATATTGATATTTTCGATGGAATAGTCAGTTTGTCTTGCGTCTTAAATGCATTAATTACAATCTTCCATTCATCGTTATAAAAATGCGTAGCTCGATTCAATTGATTATCTTCTTTGTGCAAATCTTTAATCCGCTCAATATGATTTGTAATAAGATGTCTAAACAAGTCCGGTGAGATATTTTTTCCGAATAAGGCTTGTATGTAATGATCAAAATCATCACCAGATAAAACTTTTCCATTACTATCAATAATTTTTTTTTCATTAGCTGAGTAAATGATTTTTGCTACCTGATTATTGAAAGGTGTAAAGATATCAATTTCATCTTGATTGTTTTCATAGCGCCAAATAAGTCGACCCGAACCACCCTTAGAGTCAACAGAATAGGAGAACTTAGCTTTTATAGAAAATTCTTCAATGAACAGATTTTCATTCATTGCTTGAGGCGTCTCAATTGAAGGCGCATGAGATTTAAACATCTCAAATGGATCGTTTAAAGTTGCGCATGCAGAAAGAAAAAAAGTTGCTAAAAAAGTTAGAGCATATTTAAAATTCAATTGATGGCCAACTCTTGAAAATTAATGAAGTCTTTTGAAGGTTTCTTTTAAAATTTCATTATCAGGAAATGATTGAAGTGAAAGATCCCAGATATCATTTGCTTCCTTCTTTCTTCCTTGGGCCCATAAAATCTCACCTAGGTGTGCGGCGATTTCAGGATCAGGTTGCACGTCGTATGCTTTTTGAATAAATGAAAGTGCTGAATCTAGTTTACCCAATCTATAATAGAGCCAGCCCATGCTATCTAAAATATAATGATTATTAGGCGAAATTGATAAAGCAACTTCAATATATTTTTTAGCATCTTCTAAATTGATATTACGATCCGCGTATGAATATCCAAGAGCATTGTATGCAACAGCATAATCAGGTTTGATTTTAATAGCCTCTCTTAAAAGCTTTTCCATTAAGTCATATTTATTTAATTTGTCGGCAAGAAGCGCATAATCAAATTTAAATTCAGGTGAATGAGGGAAGTTCGATGCCTCATTTTGCATAATTTGAAATGCCTCTTGGTGGCGATTAGCTCTGGTGAGAAATGATGCCTTTGATTGAATGAGGGTTAATTTTTCATCAGGCGAATTTGCGTTGAGTTTGTCTAAAAAACGCAAAGCTTTGTCAACGGATTCTTTTTTTGCAATGATTTCAGCCGTGATTAGTTTTGATTCAATAAAGCGAGGCCCATTGTTAATTTTATTGAGCCAAGTAATTGCTGCTTCGCTTTGATTTTTTTTGTCTGCTATCTTCGCAAGATAGACGAATATTTGATCTTTGTCTTTGGGATTTCTTTTTAAGCTTTGCAGGAAATATTTTTCCGCAAGATCGTAATCTTCAAGCTCTATTGACAATAGACCCACAGCGACTGTAATTTCTGCTGAACTATTAGCAGTATTTACAAGCTTGATAAATTCAGTTTTTGCTTCATTAAACTTTCGACCATTAGTGAGTAATTTTGCATATTCCAGTCTTACTTCGCTTGATTTAGGATATTTGTTTAAAAAATCACTAAAAAAAGCAAGGGCTCTCTCAGGATTTTCTTGGGCTAAGATCTGCCCTTTGAATAAAATAGGCATTTCCCAATCTGGCTTAATTTGATTTATAGAGGCTAGTTCTTTTTCATATGTTTTTTGATCTTTGTTTAACCAGGCAGCGTGAGCCACAGCAAAATGTGCCTCAGCTAATTTGGGATAAGGCTGAGCTAAATCTGCGACAAGAGCCAATACGGCTTTTTTATCCGACACTCTCGAGAACAGACTATTTAAATACAAAAAACCACCTGCTCTTGTTTTTTCTTTAAGTAAAAGTTTTTGAAGAATTGGCTTGGCCTCATTGAGTTTATTATTTGCTATAAGAATCTCACTGAGCACTTGTTGTGCATCAATAGAGTCTTTATTAAGCTCATTCCAAATTTTAGAAGCTTCTAAAGCTATTACGCCATTTCTTGTATAGCTAGTCAGTCTCGTAGCCCGTTCGGCTAAAAGTGCATTATCTGTTTGCTTTGCTAAATCTAAAAAAAGTTCGCTAGCAAGATTAAGTTCGCCACGCTGAGAGGCAATTTCAGCCAGTAAGAGCTTAAAAACAAGATCGGGATTGGTATAATTGTCAATAGAGCCAGATGGATCAGGTTTAGCATTAGCAAGCACGCCAAAGGATAGAAGAGTAAAAAGTGAAAATATTCGAAGCAGATGCATAAAGTTTCCTGAGATTTGATTTCTACAATATTTTAAACTAATTTGACTAATTATTAGTCCGATAACAATGATGCGACGGTTAATAAACCAAAACAATATTTTTAATATGTATAATCTATGATTCATTTTTTCAATAAAAATTCAAAAAAACATCTATGTCGAATTTAACCCTAGAAGCTATTGAGCTGACACGTCTTTTTGGTGGCCGTGAGGCTGTTAAAAATGTAAGTTTTCATCTAGAAAAGGGCGAAGTTTTAGGCTTTTTGGGCCCAAATGGCGCTGGCAAATCTACTACCATGCGTATGCTCACGGGTAATTTGGCTCCTTCGATTGGTACGGTAAAAATTTGTGGTATCGACATGATCGAAAACCCTAAAGAAGCAAAAGCATTGATTGGCTATTTGCCTGAAATGCGACCTTTATATAAAGAACTTACGGTTGACGAGTTTTTAACTATTGCTGCTCGTCTTCACAAGGTGCCTAGTAAGCAAATTAAAAAAGCTGTAGATATTGCAAAAGAAAAATGCGGTTTAAGTCACATGAGCAAGCGATTAATTGAAAACTTATCGAACGGATATCAGCAGCGTGTAGCCATTGCTCAAGCTATTATTCATAATCCATTAGTTGTTATTCTAGACGAGCCAACAGTAGGTCTTGACCCGATTCAAATTAGAGAAATTAGATCTCTTATTCGGGAAATAGGTCAAAAGCATAGCGTTATTTTGTCCACACATATTCTTCCTGAAGTTGAGATGGTTTGTGATCGTGTGCAGATTATTGATAAAGGTAATTTAGTATTTCATGGCTCTATTGACGAATTAAAACAACATCGACAAGGAAATAAACTTTTAGCAGGTTTTTCAAAAGCACCTCCTTTGTCAGCGCTGAAAGATATTGAAGGTGTGACTAAGGTTGAAAAAGTTGAGGCAGATATGTATCGCATACATTTTAAAAACAAACAATCACCGTCAGAAGCTATCGTGAAGCTGTCAGTGAAAAATCGTTGGGGGCTTTATCAAATTGCTCCTGATCAAACAAGCCTTGAAGATGTTTTTGTACAATTAACTGAAAAGAAACAAAAAAATTAAACACATATGAGTGGTAACCAAAAATGATTTTAAATATTGCAAGAAAAGAACTTAAAAGTTTGTTCGCGTCCCCGATGGGATGGATTATTCTCGCGCTTCTTATGATGGCATTTGGAAGTTATTACCTTACAGGTGTTAACAATTACTTTGAGGTAATGTCAGGTGCTATTAGGCCTGCTGAGCGTGTGGGCGTCACTATATTTGTTGGGCAAACAGTTTATAGTATTGCTTCTTTTATTATGCTTTTCGCAGTTCCTCTTCTTACAATGCGACTTATTAGCGAAGAAAGACGAAGTCAAACCTTACCATTTTTATTCAGCGCACCCATTTCGCTTACTGAAATAGTTCTGGGAAAATTTGTAGGCTTAATTGTTTTTTTAAGTATTCTTGTTTTTTATATTTTTCTTATGCTCACAACACTTAATATTTGGGCAGATATAGATTTTGGTTATCTCATTGCTAACTCGATAGGCCTTTGGTTGCTTGTAGCGAGTTTTTCAGCGCTCGGTATTTATTTTTCAAGCTTAACTCAACAACCTATTATTGCTGCAATATTAAGTTTTATTTCTCTTTTTGCATTAATGATTATGGAACGTTTTTTTGCAAGCGATCCTAATCATTGGTTCTCTTACTTATCACTTATGAAGCATTTTCAAAGCTTTTCAAGAGGCCTTATTGATAGCTCAGATTTAATGTATTTCTTTTTATTTATATCAACATTTTTAACATTAACGATTAGACGTCTCGACGCTGACAGGCTTCGTGGATAAATATTTATGAAAATTAATTCAAAATTAAGATTACAAATTCTCATTCAGAATAGTTTTTTTGTTGTTCTATTTATTGTTTTAGTATTTCTTTTGGGTTTTCTTGCAAATCAATATAAATATTCAAAAGATATTACACAAGCCAATCGAAATACGCTCACCACTGGAAGCATCAATGTCCTTAAACAAATGAAAGGACCAATTTCACTAACCGTGTTTGCATCTAAAGATGATGTTAATAATGGAGATACGTTTAGACAGGGCATTATTAATTTCATGACCAGGTATCAAAGAACTAAGCCTGATATCAATATTAAATTTATTAGCCCTATAGAAGAACCAAAATTAGCGCAAGAAATGGGAATTAAGGTAGATGGTGAAGTTGTAGTTGAGTATCAAAAAAGATCAGAGCACATCAATCCTCCTTTTGCCGAGCAGGAGATGACCAATCTTTTTATGCGTTTATCTAGAACCAATCAGCAAGCTGTTATGTATTTAGATGGTCACGGCGAAAGAAATTTAATTGGACTTAAAAACAATGACGTAGGCGAATTCGGTAAGCAATTAGAATCCAAGGGCTTTAAATTTGCCAATCCAAACCTTGCTGTTGAATCAGAAGTGCCCTTAAATGGTTCAATGCTAGTAATTGCTAGCCCACAAAAAAATATTTCAGCTGTAGAAGCTAAAAAAATTAAAAAATTCCTAGAATCTGGTGGAAATTTACTTTGGCTTCTTGATGATAATAACTTTCATGGCTTGGAAGAGGTGGCTTCATATCTTGGACTCACTGTTTCAAATGAACATGTAGTAGATCCAACAGCAAAAGTTGAGGGTGCTGATGAAAATGTATCCTTCGCATCCTCCTATGGCGTACATGCAATCACTAAAAACTTTATGCTAAGAACGCTCTTTTCGAACGCGCATGAAGTAAGCGCTAAAGGCACGTTAGATAATGGATGGGAAGTTAGTAAACTTATCGAGGTTTCTCCAAATGGTTGGTTAGAGTCTTCACAATCAAAAGCGAATCAAAAATCAACTTTTGATAAGAATAATGACAAACCAGGCCCCATTAATATTGCAGTCGCTCTCCAGAGGACTTATGGTAAAAAAGGTCAAAGAGTAGTTGTAGTTGGCAATGGAAATTTCTTATCTAATACATTCATTACGACAGGTGGTAATTTAGATCTTGGCATTAATATGATCAATTGGTTGTCAGGAGACGATAATTTAATCTCTATTCAGCCCATGCCCTTGAAAGATGTGAATGTAACTATTCCAAATGATAACACTTCCGTCTTGGTCGCCTGGACAGTATTCCATAGCTTCCAGTATTTCATCCCAATCATTATTTTTGTTTTAGGCATTTTTTTCTGGTTTAAGCGCAGAAAAGCTTAGTATAGAAACATGAAAAATCGTTGGCTAATTAATATTATTTTGCTTGTGATCGTTTTATCGATTTCTCTTTTTTTAGCTCTTAAACCCCCACAAAAAAAACAAACAAAACAATTTGAAGTCAGCGCTTTTAATTTAAGTGATTTTGATGCTCTTAAGATTGATTTTCCTTCTAGGGCATCTGTTGTTATTAAAAAAAATAATGAAGCCTGGGATATGCTTGAGCCGATCAAAGGTCGCGCAGATCAATTTTCAGTTCAAAAAATTATTTCTATCGTGGCAACATCTAGTAGTGAAAAATTACCATCAAATGACCTGCCTAAATATGGCTTAGATAAGCCTATCGTTAAATTAAAACTTCAACATAAGGGTGCAGAAGAAGAGTTTATTTTTGGTACATATAATTCCGTCACGGAAGATCAATATCTTTTATATAAAAATAACGTATATCTTATCAGTGGTTCTTATTCAGAGGCCGCATCTACTCAGCCTATAGAGCTTATTGATAAATCACCTCTAAGTAGAACAGAGCAAGTTAAAGAATTTGATTTTTCTCGACTTGAGCAATGGCAACCTAAACGCTTAAAAGTATCACGCAGTAATAACGAATGGAAAGCCAATGAGGGCAACTCACTTAAACAAGACGAGATGGCTGAATGGTTTGATATGACTTGGGTTAAAAATCCTGCAAGATCAGTAGAAAAATATCCTTTAGATTTAAGAATACCATACAAGAGTTTTGATGTTCGCACTGAAGGCGGTAAAAAAATTACTTTTTTACGAGTGCAAGAATCTCCTGAAACTCAACTATTTAGGGTTGATGAGGGTTTGCTCTATCATTTCGGTAGTGATATTGGGTTTACGATGATGAATCCACCGATTGAGCAGCCTAAAAAATAAATTTATTTATGCCGGAACTTCCTGAGGTTGAGATTACCTGTATGGGACTTCAGCCCATACTTAAAAAATCTATCAAAGATATTATTGTTAGAAACCCTTCTCTAAGATGGCCAGTTCCGTCGCATTTAAAAAAAACACTTCCTAACAAAAAAATATTAAATATTAAAAGACGTGCCAAATATATTCTTATTCAATTTGAGAATGGGCATCTAATGATTCATTTAGGCATGTCCGGACGACTTGAAATTTTAAGGAAAGATATTTCCCCGCATAAGCACGATCATGTGGATATTCAATTTCACAACACAAAGAATATTTTAAGATATACAGACCCTAGAAGATTTGGCTCCATACTTTGGGTAGAGAATGATATTAGCCAGCATTTTTTGATATCAAAATTAGGCCCCGAGCCCTTGGAAAAATTATTTACTGAAAAATATTTATTTTTAAAAATACAAAATAAAAAAACTACTATAAAAAATATTATTATGGATAGCCATATTGTTGTAGGAGTTGGAAATATTTACGCGAGCGAATCATTATTTAAAGCTGGTGTACTTCCAAGCAGAATAGCTCAGGACGTCACATTAAGTGAATGTAAGAAGATCGTAAAATATATCAAAGAAACACTACATAAAGCTATCGAATTAGGAGGCAGTTCACTTAGAGATTTTTATAATGTGAACGGACAGTCCGGGTACTTTCAACAAACATATGCAGTGTATGGAAGAAAAGGGAAAGCCTGTCGCAAGTGCAGATCAACCATTGAATCAATAATTATTGCGCAGCGATCAAGCTTTTTTTGCCCTAAATGCCAAACTTAATTATTGATTTTATCTGCTTCCTTTATGATTTTAGGAAGCAAAGAACCTACTATCATCCCAATAATGCTATTACCCAAGCCTATAAGTTGTGCAGGTATTGGTGCATGGTTACCGAGAAAAATTTCAGCAAATAACCAAGATCCTATTCCTCCAATAATAGCCAATAAAGCTCCTTGACTATTTGCTTTTTTCCAAAATGCACCAAACACAAGCGGGACAAATGCGCCCGCAAGTGTAATTTTATAAGCTGACTCAACCATTTTAAAAATTGATAGATTTGAACTGAGTGCATAAAGTAAAACAATAGAAGAAAAACATACAAGTGTAATTCTCATAATTTTAAGTAAATGCTTATCGCTAATTTTTGGAAAATACCCTTTTACAATATTTTCTGCAAAAGTAATGGAAGGTGCTAAAAGTGTAGCTGATGAACAACTCATAATAGCTGATAAAACTGCTCCAAAGAATATTACCTGAGCAAATAAAGGCATGTAATTAAGTACAAGCATTGGTAAAACGTGTTGTGAATTTCTATTTACAAGACCATTAAAATATTCTGCGTCAATTAAAGTTGCTGAGTAAGCAATAAACATTGGTACAAATGTGAATGTAAAATAAATTAATGCTCCGAGTATCGAGCCGTATAAGGCAATTTTTGCATTTTTCGCAGATGTAACTCGTTGAAATACATCTTGTTGAGGAACTGATCCCAGCATCATAGTAATCCATGTCCCAAAAAAAGTGATCCATGTCCAAATATCACCTTTAGGGAAAAAATCTAGTTTATGATTAATGGCAGCACTTTCAATTACAGGACTAATTCCGCCCGTTAATTGAGAAATCGCATTTGCAATATAAAGAAGCCCACCAATAACCACGATCATTTGAATAAAATCTAAAATAGCCACAGACAACATACCGCCAAATGTGGTGAAAGTAAGTACAATTAATGTACCAATAATCATACCCATTTGCTCGCTAATAAATTGATCTGTAATTATATTAAATATCAAACCAAGCGCCTTAATCTGTGCTGCCACCCATCCTAAGTACGAAATAACAATAGCGATAGTCGTTAAAACCTCAATGGTTCTGTTGTATCTGGCTTTATAGAAGTCACCTAAGGTGATGATATTTAATTTGTATAATTTAGAGGAAAAAAATAAGCCGGCAATAATCAAACAAAGACTTGAGCCAAAGGGATCAGCTACAACACCATTTAATCCTTCTTTAACGAAAGTTGATGAAACGCCAAAAATGGCTTCTGCGCCAAACCATGTAGCAAAGACGGTTGCAGTAACTACAGGAAGCGGAAGGTGGCGACCTGCCACGGCATAATCTTTAGTATTCTTAACGCGAGAAGAAACAAAGATGCCGATTCCAATAGTAACTAATAGATATAGAGATACAAACCAGATAAGCAATTACTGCTTCCTTAATTTATTTAATAAAATAAAACAAGATCACTAAATTTACCAATAAAGTAATTCCAATGAAAGTGATTATGATTTTAAACCAACGAGTTTGATTCCTCTGAGACTTTAAGAAGCTTTCAAAGTCATCTTTTGTCATTACGTTTTTATTTTGTGAATTACTTTTTTCGAGAAATTCATGAATGAGTCTAGGTAATTTAGGCGTGAGATGAAGCCAATGAGGAAATTCATTTTTTAAGCTTTTAATAATATGTTTAATACCTTTTTGTTCCGACATATATTTTTTTAAAAATGGGGCAGCTGTTTCCCATAAGTCTAAATCAGGATCTAGGTTTCTACCAAGACCTTCTACATTTAAAAGTGTTTTTTGGAGCATTGTTAGTTGGGGTTGAATTTCCATATTAAAACGTCTAGAGGTTTGAAATAATCTAATGAGCAAACGTCCAAACGAAATTTCTTTTAAGGGTTTATTAAATATAGGCTCACATACCGAACGAATAGCATTTTCAAATTCATCAATAGAAGTATCCTTAGGGACCCATCCAGACTCGATATGAGCCAGAGCCACATCATGATAATCACGCTTAAAAAAAGCTAAAAAATTACGTGCTAAATAGTTCTTATCGTTCTCACTTAAAGAGCCCATAATTCCAAAATCCATAGCAATATAGCGTCCATCATCAGCCACTTGAATATTGCCAGGATGCATATCTGCATGAAAAAAACTATCCCTAAATACTTGGGTAAAAAATATCTCTACACCATTGCGAGCAAGATCTTTGATGTTAATTTTTTTCTTACGAAGTGTTTCGACATGACTGATTGGTGTTCCATGCATTCTTTCCATCACCATCACGTCTTCATTGCAAAAATCCCAATAAACTTCTGGTACGATAAGTAATTTTTTATCTTTGAAATTTTCACCTAAGCGACTGCAATTTGCTGCATCTAACATAAGATTTAATTCGCTCTGCACATGCTTATAAAATTCAGCAACCACTTCTCTGGGTCTTAGGCGCTTTCCATCAGACCAGATTAATTCTAGTAAGCGAGCGATAAGATATAAAAGCTTAATGTCTTTATCGATGACGTGCTTGATATTGGGCCTTAATATTTTGACTGCAACATCTTTACCGTCATGGAGTGTTGCAAAATGAACTTGTGCTACTGATGCGCTTGCTATTGGCTTAGTATCGAAAGATTTAAAAATCTTATCTAGTGACTTGCCATACGAGCCCGTAATAATTTTTTCGGCATCTTTATATGGAAAAGGAGGTACTTGATCTTGGAGCAAAGCTAATTCATCAGCAATGTCCAAGGGAATGAGATCTCTTCTAGTAGATAACAGTTGGCCGAACTTAACAAAGATAGGACCTAAATTTTCAAGCGCAAGCCTAAGTCTTGTTCCTCTATTTTTATTATGTGGCCTAAAGAAAAAGATTATTGAGATAAAGCGAGCAAGAAGATTGAGCTTTCGATTGAATATAATAAACTCCTCAAGGCGATACTTAAGGAGTATGTAGATAATGTAAATAAGCCTAATATATTTCATAGTTTTTGAAGTCTTTGCTCTAAGCGATCAACATCAAATCGCAAGGTATCAACTTCTTTATTGAATTGATCAACCAGTCTTTTTTTTGCAATAAGTGGTTTTTCTTCGAGCCAATATTCTTTGAAGGTATCTGCGATATTGAATGATGTTTCTTTTGTGGTTTTAAGGATTTTTTTTCCTAGTTTTACAAGATGATAAGCTGGAATATCACCAATCACTTCACTTAAATCGTCTTCATAGTCCCATTCAATATCTTTTAATGCGCTACTTATTACTGTTGCAAAATCTATATCACCTTTAATTTCAATATTTGCTTTTTTATTACCGCGCATCAGCTCTAAAGCTGATGATATAGATAATTTAATTTCTGCATCATAATTATCAATATACTCCTTGTATTCTGGAATACCGTCTTCATTCACCCTGAATGCATAATGAATCGGACCAACAACGAATAAAATAGATTTTGATTTATGTTTGGAAAAGTCTTTTTTTAACCATTCATTTTGTTGAAATAAATGATTAGTAAGATTTCTTTTTATAGTGTCAATGATCAAAATTTGTATCCCATGTGAATTGCGACGACGCCCGAGGATAAATTAAGGTACTCCACTTTAGAGAATGACTCTTCCTCCATCATTTTTTTTAATAATTCCTGGTCAGGATGCATTCTTATAGATTCAACAAGATATTGATAGCTTGATTCATCTTTGGCAAATAATTTGCCTAACTTTGGTAATAATTTAAACGAGAATTGATCATAAAAAAATTGTAATGGTTTCCATATTTTTGAAAATTCTAGAATTAAAATTTTTCCCCCTGGAGATAAAACTCGATAAATTTCTTTCAGTGCCTTCTTTTTATCTGTCATATTACGAATGCCGAAACCAATAGTGACACAATCAAAATAGTTATCCGGAAATGGAAGGGATTCAGCATCGCATAAGATGGAAGGTATAAAGATACCTTGATCAATTAATTTATCACGGCCAATATTTAACATAGATAAATTGATATCTGAATGAATCATTTGACCTTTAAAGTTGGCTGATTGCACCCCAATTTTTTTTGCAAGAAGAATAGATAGGTCTGCAGTTCCTCCAGCAATATCTAGAATACGAGCATCCTTCTTGATGTTAGATGTATTCACAAGAAATTTTTTCCAAATATGGTGCATACCAAATGACATCAGATCATTCATTAGGTCATAATTTGAAGCGACAGAATGAAATACAGAGGCTACTTTGCCTGCTTTTTGTGATGCATCTATTTCACTATAACCAAAATGTGTTTTTTTATTAGCCATCCGTTTTTGTTCTTTGAATACCAGCATTTGATAATTTTTTTATATACTCTTCCCAAAGCACTTCATAGGTTGCAGCAAGCTCATATAGATAATCCCATGTATAGATGCCTGTATTATGACCATCTGAAAATACTAATTTGACTGCATACTGACCGACTGGCTCAATACTTTCTATGCTGACATTTTCCTTATGTGTTTGAAGTATTTCTTGGCCTGGTCCATGACCTTTTACTTCAGCTGATGGTGAATGTACTCGAAGAAATTCGCAGGAAAGCATACATTCAGTTAGGTTGCTAAATTTTATTTCTAATAGCTTGGATGCTTGATGAAGCTTAATTTCTAAGGGGTATATTTTAGCGTTACTTATTGTCACTTTATGGAGAAGCCTAAAAAAACTATTTTATCGGAGTTCTTTTGGCTTTTTTGGTAAATTTAAAAAATTAATGACTGGAAGACAACATCAATAATTTAATTTTTTTCATAGCTGCTTGCTCGATTTGTCGAATTCTTTCAGCTGATACACCAAGTTTATCTGCAAGTTCATGAAGTGTTGAGGCGTCTTTATCTTTTAACCATCTTTCTTCTAGGATAAGACGGCTTCTTTCATCAAGCGATGAAAGTGCTTTACTAAGGGACGATAAACTATTTCCTTCAGATTGATCTAGCTCCATTTTTTCTGAAGGTTCTGGCGCTTCATCTTTAAGATAAGCAATGGGCCTGAAGACATCATCTTCTGATTCTTCTGAACCATAATCTAATGAAATTTCGTTACCATTAAAACGATACTCCATTTCACGAACATCCTCGGGTTTAACATTGAGCTCTTTAGCGATCGAATTGATCTCATCAGACTTAAGAGGCTGTAGAGTTTTTTTCATACTTCGTAAATTAAAAAATAATTTACGCTGAGCCTTTGTTGTTGCTGTTTTAACTAAACGCCAATTTTTAACGATGTATTCCTGAATTTCTGCTTTAATCCAGTAGATTGCAAAAGACACTAGTCTTACACCTCTCTCAGGGTCAAATCGCTTTACAGCTTTCATAAGGCCAATATTGCCTTCTTGAACTAAGTCTGATTGAGGAAGTCCATATCCGGCATAGCCCTTAGCCACTTTAGCTACTAGCTTTAAGTGAGACAAAATCAGTGTTTTAGCTGCCTCAAGGTCGTTTGATTTTTTAAGACGCATACCAAGTTCTATCTCTTCTTCGGCAGTAAGAGAGGGAATGGCTCTAATGGATTGCATATAGCGATCGTAACTATCTATAGAGCCTAATGCAGGTAAGCTTAGATCCAAAGTCATCTTAATAAAATCCTTTGTAAAAACTACATTAAAAAGCGTAATTTTAGCACTCTTCATTAGAGAGTGCTAGTTTAATAAAGTTCCCTAAATTTTAAATTAACCTAATAAATACAATAGGTTAAGTAGTCATTAATTTTTTAATGGATTGATTAATCGAGATAAAAGAAGCCGCGACAGCAATCAGAATTGAGCTGCCAACAATAGATAAGTACTGTAGAAGAGTTAAATCAATAATAATAAATTGGGTCCCATAAAGAGCCTCAACCTCAACCACAGTTTGATTTAAGAATATTACAATCAATTTGAGGCTGAGAGCAGCAGTTAATCCGCCCCCTAAACCATAAATAAACCCACTGTACAAAAAAGGTCTTCTTATGAATTGATTTGTAGCACCAATTAATTTACTCAATTCAATTTCTTCGTGGTGCGAAGTCATTTGAAGGCGAATAGTATTACCAATGACCATTGTGAGCATAGAGGCCAATAAAATTGATGCTAAAAAAATAGCTTTATTTGCTAAATGGAGCAAAGAGTTTAATTTTTTAACCCAACCCGTATCAACAACCACTTGATCTACCCCCTCAAGTCTATCCAGAGATGATTTTAAAATCACAATTTGATTTGGATTGACGCTATTAGGCGAAACAAAAAAAGCATCAGGTAATGGATTGTCTGAGAGTCCATTATTTGATTCGTTAAAGCCCATTGATTTTTGAAGTTTAGGCCAAGCCTCCTCTTTTTTAACATAATGATAATTATTAATTTCAATTCGACTTTTTAACTCTTTTTCGATTTTGTTTTTCGCATCTGCTGAAATATCTTTTTTAAGAAAAATAGTAATTTGAGATTCATGCTGAATAGTTTCAGAAATCGATTTTAAATTTTGTACTACCAGGAAAGATATACTCGGCAAAATCAATGTAACACCTATAACCAAGAACATCATAAGAGTAGAAAGCATTGATGCGTGACTGCGCTGAAGCGCTTTCAGTAGTATTTGATAATGAGAAACGAAGTAATTCATCTATTGGTCAGTAATCTTTATAAGATTGCCTTCTTGTAAGTAAAGTTGCTTATGTTTTTTCGAAGTAGTTGGTATTTCATGTGTTGCGATAATCACAGTCACACCTAGATCCTGAAAGTTATAAAAAAGATCCATAATTTCATCTGCATATTTCTTATCTAAATTTCCTGTGGGCTCATCCGCAAGTAAAATCGAAGGCCTACAAGCAATGGCTCTTGCAATTGCTAGACGCTGTTGTTCGCCACCTGACAAGCTAATAGGCATTGATTTTTCCCGATTAAGCAATCCCACTTTGTCTAGAGCTGCTCGAACACGACCTCTAACATCATTTATGCTCACCTCATTAATCTCCAAAGCAAGTGCAATATTTTCATAACAATTACGATCATATAGAAGTTTATGATCTTGAAAAACTAACCCAAATTTCCTTCTTATATAAGGAATGGCAGCACTTTTTATTTGACTTAAATTTTGATTTTCAAAAATAATTGTCCCGTGTGTAGGAGGTTCAATCGCTGTAATTAATTTTAATAATGTTGATTTTCCTGCCCCTGAAGGACCTGTTACAAAAATAAGTTCACCAGCATTAATTTCAAAAGTAATGTTTTGTAATGCCTCTAAATTTCCGGGGTATCTTTTGTGGACCTGATCAAATTTAATCATTAATAAAAACCGATTTTAAAAAAGCGCATCTACATATTCTTGCGCGTTGAAAACTTTTAGATCATCTATAGATTCACCAACACCAATATACCTTAATGGGATCGGTTGTTCTTTAGCAATCGCTGCAATAACACCACCTTTAGCGGTTCCATCAAGCTTAGTTAGGGCAAGACCGGTAATTCCTAAAGCCTCGTTAAATATCTTAAGCTGACTGATGGCGTTTTGCCCGGTATTTGCATCTAACACAAGAAGAATTTCATGAGGTGCTTCAGTGTGACATTTGTTAATCACACGTTTAACTTTTGTAATTTCATCAATTAAATGTTTTTGTGTAGGCAATCTACCTGCTGTGTCCGCAATCACGATATCAATATTTTTTGCTTTCGCAGAGTTGATAGCGTCAAAAATAACAGCACCTGGATCACCCGAAGCTTGTGAAACAACATGAACATTATTTCTTTGACCCCATACTTGCAGTTGTTCTGTAGCAGCCGCCCTAAAAGTATCGCCTGCAGCAATTAATACAGATTTATCTTCATCAAGGAAAATTTTTGTAAGCTTTCCAATAGTAGTTGTTTTGCCTGCACCATTTACTCCTACAACCATAATGACATAAGGATTTGTTCCTTTTAGTACCAAAGGGTTTTCGATAGGAGCCAATAATTCAATTAATTTTTCTTTCAGTAAACCCTTAATCTCATCTGCATTTTCTATATTATTCTTTTTTATAGAAGCTCTAATGCTATCTAAGAGATAAGTAGTAGCAGAAATGCCCACATCGGAAGTAAGTAATATTGTTTCTAACTCTTCAAAGAGTGCCTCATCGATTTTTTTGCCAGAAAATAATGTAGTAAGTTCAGTGGTTAACTTTTCTCGAGTTCTGGTGAGGCCTTTCTTTATTTTGTCTGCAAAACCAAAAAAACCACTTTTCTTTTCTTCTTTGGGTATTATTTTTTCTTCAGAAGTTGCAATTGGTTTTTTTTCAACAACTTTGGGAGATGGCTCGAAACGTTGTTTCGGCCTTAATGCCTCTTTTTTCTCAGAAATTCTTGGAGTTTTAGAAACTTTTTGTTTTGGTGCTGAAGGACCTTTTTTTTGTGGTTTTTTGGCGACTTCTTTTTTTGCCGCAGATTTCTTTTCTGGGCTGTCTTTCTTTATAATTTTTTTCAGGAATTCAAACATTTTTTAAAATTTTAAGAACTTAATGAGATAAAGAAAAGTCTACGAAACATTGATATTCATTATAATAGCTAAATCACTTAAGGATTAGACGCGTTGTTAAAAAATATTCTACTTTTTCTATTGTTGTTTCCAAGTTTACTGCTAGCACAAACTTCAGAATTTAAGCTTTCCAATGGATTAAAAATTATTGTAAGAGAAGATCATCGTTCTCCCGTAGTTGTTTCTCAAGTTTGGTACCGAGCTGGTAGTCTTGACGAGGTGAATGGAAAAACTGGTGTAGCTCATGTTCTTGAACACATGATGTTTAAAGGGACTAAAAAAATTAAGGCCGGAGAGTTTTCTAGACTTATTGCCAAAGCAGGCGGTAAAGAGAATGCATTTACCGGGGCAGACTATACCTGTTACTTCCAGCAGCTTGAAAAATCAAATCTTGAGCTTTCATTTAAATTAGAAGCAGATCGAATGCAGAATCTTAATTTATCTAAAGAGGAATTTGATAAGGAAATTAAGGTAGTAATGGAAGAACGACGATGGAGAACTGAAGATAAGCCAACATCTCAAGTTAAAGAGCAATTTGGGTCTACTGTTTTTAAAGCCCATCCTTATAGCAGGCCTGTTGTAGGCTGGATGAATGATCTGGAAAATATGACGGTCGAAGATGCAAAAGAGTGGTACAAAAATTGGTACGCTCCTAACAATGCAATTTTAGTAGTGGTTGGGGATATTTACGCTAACGATGTGCTACATCTTGCAAAAAAATATTATGAAAAAATCCCTGCAAGAAAAATACCAGAAAGAAAACCTCAGATTGAACCTAAGCAAAATGGGGAAAGAAGGTCGATAGTTAAGGCGCCAAGCGAGTTATCTTATCTTTTGATGGGGTATCCTGTGCCAACCCTGAATAGTCGAAATGGAAATGATGAAAATTCTTGGGAGCCATATGCTTTAGAAGTTCTATCCAATATCTTTGCTGGTAATAGCTCTTCAAGACTTAACCAAAATCTTGTAAGAAATCAACATTTGGCTATCAATGTAAGCGCTGGTTATGATTCCCTATCTCGAGGAAGAGTAAGCATCTTTGAATTGGAAGGGACTCCAAACGATTTTAAAAATATTAATGATCTAGAAAATGCATTACTTCAAGAAATTGAAAAAATTAAAAAAGATGGCGTCACTCAAGAAGAATTAGATAGAGTGAAGGCAACCGTTATTGCAAGTGATGTATATCAAAAAGATTCTATGTTTGGAATGGCAATGGAAGTCGGACAGCTTGAAACAATGAATTATTCCTTCCATTTAAGCGATGGATATATTGATAAAATTAATAGCGTAACTTCTGAACAAATAAAAAATGTCGCTAAAAAATATTTAACTCGAGATAATTTATCGATAGTTATTCTTGATCCACAGCCGATGAATCAAGATTTAACCCCTAAGGGACGTCCGCATGTTCATTAAAATTATTCAACTTATTTTTTTGTTTGTTTGTTTTCAGCAAAATAGTTTTGCTGCGTTAAAAATTAATACATGGGAAACAAAAGAAGGAGCTAAAGTTCTTTTCGTTGAGAACCACGATCTTCCTATACTTGATATCAATGTAAATTTCTTCGCAGGGAGCGCGCAGGATCCTAATGGTAAAGAAGGTCTTGCGCATCTAACTCATCATCTTATGAATTTGGGGGCTGGTGGTATAAATGAAGAAAAATTAGCCAATCAATTTTCAGATATTGGTGCAGCAATTGGCGGAGATGTCGATCTCGACAGAGCTTACTTTAAATTAAGAACTTTAAGTTCCTCTGTGCAGAAGGACAAAGCACTTTCACTATTTAAGTATGTAATACATGCGCCTGATTTTCCTGTTCCAGTATTAAATAGGGAAAGAGATAGAATTATTGCAAGCATCAAACAGTCTATGACGCAGCCAGAAACGATTGCTAATTTGGCGTTCATGAAATCTTTATACGGCGATCATCCATACGCGCATGATGAAGCTGGAGATATAAATAGTTTACAAAAGATGAATCAAGCTGATTTAAAACAATTCTATAAAAACTATTATTTATCATCCGAAGCTTCAATCGTGATCGTTGGAGATGTAAACGCTGATGAAGCTAAAAAAATAAGTGAGTCTATTAGCCAGGGATTGCCTCAGGGAAATACTAAACACAATATAGCTTCCGTGATTAATCAAAATTACGCAGGAGTTAAAAAAATACAGCATCCTGCAAAACAGGCTCATATATTAATGGGTATGCCAGTTCTAAAACGTGGCGAAAAGGATTATTTTCCTTTGTATGTCGGCAATTACATTCTAGGCGGAGGCGGTTTTGTTTCAAGGCTCACTGAAGAGGTTAGAGAGAAAAAAGGATTGGTTTATAGTGTGTACAGTTATTTCATGCCGCTCTATGTTGAAGGCCCTCTTGAGATTGGCTTGCAAACCAAAAAGGAGCAAGCTGATGAGGCGCTTAGTATTATAAATTCAACTATTAAAAAATTTATTGATGAAGGCCCAACTGAAAAAGAACTTACTGCTGCTAAACAAAATTTAGTTGGCGGATTCCCCCTAAGGCTCGATAGCAATGCAAAAATTGTTGATTACTTAAGTATGATTGCTTTCTATAAGCTACCAATTTCTTATATTGACAATTATATAAGTGAGATTAATAAAGTAACAATTGATCAAATAAAAATGGCATTTAAAAGTAAAATTGATCCTAATAAACTAACGACTATTATTGTAGGTGCAGAGTAGTTTTTGAAGACTGGCAAAAATCAAGTCAAAATTATTGGCGGACAATGGAAAAGAAAAAATGTCTCTTTTATTGATTCGCCGGGATTAAGACCCACTCCAAGCAGAGTTAGGGAGACTTTATTTAATTGGTTGGACCAAGATCTGACCGGGAAGGTTTGTTTAGATCTCTTTTCGGGTTCGGGCATCATTGGTTTTGAATCTCTTTCAAGAGGCGCTTCAAGTGTAGTGATGGTTGAAAAATCTCCCCAAGTTTTTAAAATGATTCAGGAAAATAAAAAGCTTCTTCAGGCAGAAAAAGCTCAACTTCATTTTATGGATGCACTTTTATTTCTCCAGCATAGCAATGCTAAGTTCGATATTATTTTCTGTGATCCTCCGTTTAATGAAGGCTGGGAAGATAAATTATTTCCTCAACTAGCTAACCATTTAACTAAGGATGGGCTAATATACTTCGAATCAGAATCTGTTTTAATAGAACACAGTGAGTTTAATGTTTTAAAAAAAAGAAAAGCAGGAAATGTTTTTTACCATCTTGTGACATTAAAAAATAATGAGCCAATCTAATTTATCTATAGCCGTTTATCCCGGAACCTTTGACCCCATTACATTAGGACATGAGAATATTGCTCATCGAGCTACAAAAATCTTTGATAAAGTAATTGTGGCTGTTGCTGGCAATACAAGCAAACAATGCTTTTTTGCCTTTGAGAAGAGGGTGGATTTGGTGAAGGCCGTCTTCAAAGACCATAAAAAAATTGAAGTGATTGGGTTTAATGGACTTTTAATGGACTTTGTTGAGTCACAAAATGCTCAAGTTGTTATTCGAGGCTTAAGAGCTGTTTCAGATTTCGAATATGAATTTCAATTGGCAGGTATGAATCGCAAACTTTATCCAAATGTTGAAACGCTTTTTCTAACGCCTTCTGAGCAATTTACTTTTTTATCTTCAAGTTTAGTAAGGGAAGTTGCTACCTTAGGAGGAAATATAGAACAATTTGTATCCCCAGTTGTGAAAGAAGCTATGAAAGAAACTGGACGTTAATCATGGCGCTAATGATTACGGATGAATGTATTAACTGTGACGTATGCGAACCTGAATGTCCAAACAATGCAATTTATCAAGGCCTTCAGATTTATGAAATCAATCCTGAATTATGCACAGAATGTGTAGGACATTTTGATACGCCGCAATGTCAAGAAGTATGCCCTGTAGATTGTATTCCAATTCATCCTCAATTTGTTGAATCCAAAGAAACGCTGATGCTTAAGTATCATCAACTACAAAAAGATAAAGTGAGTTAGTTATGCGAGTACTTCACACCATGATTCGTGTCACTGATCTAGAAAAATCACTCAATTTCTATACGAATATTTTAGGTATGAAGCTTTTAAGGCGACACGAATATCCTGATGGAAAATTTACATTAGCTTTTGTGGGGTTTGGTGATGAAAAAAATCATGCAGTCATTGAGCTTACATATAATTGGGGTGTGACAGCCTACGACAAAGGCAATGCTTTTGGACATGTTGCAATAGAAGTTGAAGATGCTTACAAGGCTTGTGAATTAATTAAAACAAAGGGTGGAAAAGTAATTCGTGAAGCAGGCCCCATGCAACATGGTTCGACAGTGATTGCTTTTATTGAAGATCCAGATGGCTATAAGATTGAATTAATCCAAACCGGTACTTTTTAATCAATCAAATAAGTCTTTCATTTTATCAAGCCAGCCTTTTGATTTTGGGCTGTGCTTGCCACGATCTAATTGATTAATCTCTTCAAGCTCTTTTAATAATTCTTTTTGTCTGTCCGTGAGTTTTACAGGCGTTTCTATAGAAACATGACAATGTAAATCGCCAGGTGAATTTTGTCTTAAAGGTTTAATACCCTTACCTTTCAATCTAAATACAGCACCTGTTTGAGTTTCCGCAGGTATTTTCATTTTTGCATGACCATCTAATGTAGGCACCTCTATTTCGCCGCCAAGTGCAGCAGTAGTAAAGCTAATAGGCATTTCACAATGCA
Organism: Candidatus Methylopumilus rimovensis; assembly: GCF_006364615.1. Lineage (NCBI taxonomy): Bacteria > Pseudomonadati > Pseudomonadota > Betaproteobacteria > Nitrosomonadales > Methylophilaceae > Candidatus Methylopumilus > Candidatus Methylopumilus rimovensis. The sequence continues at coordinate 368,775 of NZ_CP040986.1, forward strand.
AATTACCACCATCGCGTTCGAATAAATCGTGTTTCTTTAAATGAACAACAACATACAGATCTCCTGGAGGTCCGCCATTAACACCTGACTCGCCCTCGCCCGATAAGCGAATGCGATCACCTTCGTCTACGCCTGCAGGGATCTTAACGGAAAGAGTTTTATTTTGTTTAACACGACTAGCTCCATGGCAGGTTGAGCATGGTTCCTTGATAATTTTTCCAGTGCCATGACATTTAGGACATGTTTGTTGTACAGAAAAAAATCCTTGCTGCATTCTCACTTGACCATGACCATGGCATGTATCACAAGTGACTGGTTGTGTGCCAGGTTTAGCGCCAGTTCCCTTGCATGGGTCACAAGATGTCATAACAGGGATGCGAATTTTTGTTTCAGTGCCTTTTGCCGCATCTTCAAGACTAATTTCCATGTTATAGCGAAGATCGGCTCCTCGATATACATTTGATTTTTGGCCGCCACGACCACCACCAAAAATGTCACCAAAAATGTCACCAAAAGCATCATTAAAGTCTGAAAATCCGCCAGACCCATGACCGCCCATGCTTGGATCTACTCCTGCATGACCATATTGATCATAGCTAGCTCTCTTTTGTGAGTCCGAAAGTATTTCATAAGCCTCTTTAGCCTCTTTAAAACTTTCCTCAGCTTTTGGATTATCAGGATTGCGATCAGGATGAAATTTCATCGCAAGTTTACGATAAGCTTTTTTTATTTCATCATCTGAAGCGTCACGAGATACACCAAGAGTCTCGTAATAATCTTTTTTTGTCGCCATGGTATTTTTTCAAAAAAACAAAACAACACCAGAATAGCTGATGTTGTTTTAATGGTTAAAAGTTATTTATCTTTTTTGTCTTGCTTAACTTCTTCAAATTCTGCATCCACTACTTCAGCGTCAACTGTTTTTTCTTCTTGCTGAGGTGCGGCACCAGCATTAGGTTGTTGTGCTTGTTGTTCAGCATATATTTTCTCGCCTAATTTTTGAGATGCTTCCATTAACTCTTTTGTTTTAGCCTCAATCTCATCTTTATTGTCAGATTTTAATGATTCTTCTAAAGATTTTATAGCGGCTTCAATTTTCTCTTTTTCAGCTGCATCTAATTTATCACCATGATCGGTGATAGATTTTTTCACTGAATGAATCATACCGTCAGCAGAGTTTTTAACATCAACAAGCTCTCGAATTTTACGATCTTCGTCAGCATATTTAACAGCATCTTCTTCCATTTTTTTAATTTCTTCTTCACTGAGTCCGCTATTTGCTTTAATTGTAATTTTATTTTCTTTACCAGTAGCTTTATCTTTAGCAGACACGTGCAGGATACCATTAGCATCAATATCAAAAGTTACTTCAATCTGAGGTGTCCCTCTTGGTGCTGGAGGTATATCAGTTAAATTAAATTGACCTAAACTCTTATTGCCTGAAGCTACTTCACGCTCACCTTGAAGCACATGAATCGTAACAGCATTTTGATTATCTTCAGCCGTTGAGAATACCTGCGATGCCTTGGTAGGTATCGTTGTATTTTTCTTAATAAGTTTAGTCATAACACTTCCGAGTGTTTCAATGCCTAAACTTAATGGTGTCACATCGAGAAGTAAAACATCTTTAACATCACCTTGAAGCACGCCACCTTGAATAGCTGCACCTACAGCAACTGCTTCATCGGGATTAACATCTTTTCTAGGCTCTTTACCAAAGATATCTTTTACTTTTTCTTGTACCTTTGGCATACGGCTTTGACCACCAACAAGAATAATGTCAGATATATCGCTTCCAGAAACACCAGCATCTTTCATTGCAACTTTACAAGGCTCGATTGTTCTTTCAATCAAATCATCCACAAGAGACTCAAACTTTGCACGTGTAATTTTTACGACAAGGTGCTTTGGACCACTTGCGTCTGCTGTAATATAAGGTAAATTCACCTCTGTTTGCTGGCTACTTGACAGCTCAATCTTTGCTTTTTCAGCTGCTTCTTTTAAACGTTGCTTTGCAAGTAGGTCATTTCTTAAATCAAGACCATTTTCTTTTTTAAATTCATCAGCCAAGAAGTCAATAAGGCGATTATCAAAGTCTTCTCCACCTAAAAAAGTATCTCCATTCGTAGATAACACTTCAAATTGATGCTCACCATCAACAGTTGAGATTTCTATAATAGATACGTCGAATGTTCCGCCACCTAGATCGTATACAGCAATCTTTCGGTCTCCCTCTTGTTTGTCTAGACCAAAAGCAAGCGCAGCTGCAGTAGGTTCATTGATGATACGTTTAACCTCAAGCCCTGCAATTCGACCTGCATCTTTGGTAGCTTGACGTTGACTATCATTAAAATAAGCAGGAACAGTAATGACCGCTTCTGTAACTTCTTCACCAAGGTAATCTTCAGCAGTTTTTTTCATCTTTCTTAAAACTTCTGCTGAAATTTGAGGAGGCGCCATTTTTTGATCGCGAACTTTTACCCAGGCGTCGCCGTTGTCAGCCTTAGAAATTTCATAGGGCATTAAGCCAATATCTTTTTGCACTTCCTTTTCTTCAAAACGACGTCCAATTAATCGCTTTACAGCAAATAATGTATTTTTTGGATTAGTAACTGCTTGTCTTTTAGCGGGTGCGCCCACAAGAATCTCACCATCATCTTGATAAGCAATAATCGAAGGCGTTGTTCGAGCGCCTTCTGCGTTTTCAATCACCTTAGGCTTTCCACCCTCCATAACAGCCACACAGGAGTTTGTTGTTCCTAAGTCAATACCAATAATTTTAGCCATTTTTTTTCCTTAAAAAATCTATTTAATTTGATGTGTCTATAATTGGGACAGTCTTGAATTTTTCAAGAGCTTATATATTTTTACTTTTTGATACGGTTACAAGAGCTGGTCTTATAACTCTTTCATTTAATAGATAACCTTTTTGAAGAACAGTTAAAATTTTATTTGGCTCTTCTTCTGATTCAACCATGCTGATTGCTTGGTGTTGATTAGGGTCGAATTTTTCACCTAATGCTTTAATTTCATGTATACCGAACTTCTCAAATACATTAATAAGTTGTTTTTGTGTGAGTTCTACGCCATTTTTATAACTATCTACATTTGCATTTTCAACTGTTAAAGCTGCGTCGAGACTGTCTTTTACAGAAAGTAATTCACCGCTAAATTTTTCTAGTGCAAATTTTCTAGCTTTATCGATATCTTCGAAAGAACGTTTTCTTATATTTTCCCCTTCGGCTTTAACATAAAGAACTTGAGCTTGAGCTTCAGCTAATTTCTCTTCGAGAAGTTTTATTTGATCTTCCGAGGTGCTTGAAATGGTCTGATCTGGATTATTGTTTGAATCATCAATAGATGAATTTTCTTTATCTTCTGCATTCATAATTTTGCCTTTTAAAACTTTTGAAAAATTACAACTTAGAGCAAATTTGGGGGTGAAACTTTAAATTTCAAGGTATTAAAGTTAAATAATTGCTTCGATTTGGGAAATCGTTGATTCGACAGTGGGAATGACACCAATTTCGCCTAAATTAACAGACGGTACTTTGATATTAGGGTAAACGCCAGTAAGGTATGGGTTGCTGTCCATATATAGACCTATAGTTGGAATTCCAAGAGCATTTGCAAGATGAGTCAGCCCCGAATCAACACCCACAACACATTTTGCGCTCGAAATAATATTAGCAAGATCGCTAATCTTCATTTTAGGAAGTACTAGGCAATTGGTAGATGTTTTTCGAAGTATTTTGGAGACCTCGTATTCTTCAAGGTTACCCCATGGCAATAAAACTCTAAGACCTAAAACATTAAAAAATTGAACAATTTTTTGCCAATGACCTATAGGCCACTGTTTGGTTTTTTTGCTCGATCCATGAATGAGAACGACATAGCGCTCCGATAGATTAAAGTTGGTGATATTGTGAATTTCTAATCCAAAATGAGCAGGATGATCCATTAGATCGTATTGAAAACATTTGGCTGCTAATTCTCGATTGCGAACTACAGCATGAATTTGTTTTGATACAGTATGTGTGTGTTTGTAGAAATAAGAAGCAGCTGCCTCTCGAACAGAGGCTTTATCAAAGCCATGAATATCTCCATGGGTAAATAAAGTAAAAAATGCACTTTTAAGTAACCCCTGGAAATCAATCACTATGTCATAGTGTTCCTGGCGAATTGCTTTAATTGCCTTATAAAGGCCTGTCCATGTTGTTTTTTTTCTAAGGTTTTTTTTCCAAGTTCTAAGAGAGATAGTGATAACTGAATGAATTTCAGGATGGAGCCTTGGGATGTCAGCAAAAGACTCTTCAACTAGCCAATCAATTGAGCTTTCAGGGACAAAATATTTAATATCATTAACAACGGGCAAACAGTGAATAATATCCCCGAGAGAGGATGTTTTAATGATGAGTATGCGGACCATGTAGTGAATTTTCGCATATAAATCAATACCTATAAATAACTTAAAACATAAATTAATGTTTAATTATTTGACGCTTCTTAAGTGTTTCTAGGATAATGGAATTAGATACAAATTTTTATTTCTTCAACATAATGAATATATTAAATGAAACAGTCCATCATAGAAATCACTGAAAGAATCAAAGAAAAAAGTAGACCAACACGTGTTGCTTATTTATCGCGTATTGATGCGATGCTTCAAAGGCAGCGAGGAGCAGATCGCTTAGGCTGTGCTAACGTTGCTCATGCGATTGCCGCTCTTCCTAAAAATGATAAATTAAGAATTATTAGTGAGAAGAAACCTAATATTGCGATTGTGACGGCTTACAACGATATGCTGTCAGCACATAAACCTTACGAAAATTACCCTTCACTTATTCGTGATGAAGCTAATAAGCTTGATGCTACTGCCCAAGTAGCTGGCGGTGTGCCAGCCATGTGTGATGGAATTACGCAAGGCGAGCCGGGCATGGAGTTAAGTTTATTTTCTCGAGATACCATCGCGATGTCTGCAGCAGTTGCGTTATCGCATGACATGTTTGATGGCGTATTAATGCTAGGTATTTGTGACAAGATTGTCCCTGGTTTATTAATTGGAGCCTTACATTTTGGACATTTACCTACAATTTTTGTACCGGCAGGGCCAATGTCTACTGGTATCGACAATACTTCAAAATCTAAAATGCGTGAAAAATATGCGCAAGGATTAGTAGGGCGTGAAGAGTTACTCGCTTCCGAGTCTGCTGCATATCATGGCGAAGGTACGTGTACATTTTATGGCACTGCTAACAGTAATCAAATGCTCATGGAGGCAATGGGTCTTCATATTCCAGGCGCTGCATTTATTCATCCTCGCCAAGATATTAGAGAAGAAATCACGCGTGAGTCAGTTCGATCTCTTTTAAGCATTATCAAAAACAAACAAAATAAACCCATTGGTAAATTAGTAGATGAGCGAGTCATAGTAAATGCAATGGCGGCGTTATTAGCCACAGGCGGATCTACTAATCATCTTATTCATTGGGTGGCAGTTGCGAGAGCCGCTGGTATTATTATTGACTGGACTGACTTCCACGATCTTGCGAGTTCAACACCTCTTTTAGCAAGTATTTATCCAAATGGCAAAGCAGATGTGAATGAATTCCAATCCGCAGGCGGTCCTGCGTATGTGATTCGAGAATTAATTGAAACTGGATGCATGTATCCGGAAGTGATGACTGTAAGCGAAGGCGGCTTAAATCAATATACAAAAAAACCTATGAAAGAAGACGGCAAACTTACTTGGAAAGATTTACCTAAAGAGAGTGGCGATGAAACAATTTTGAGAACAGCAGACAATCCTTTTAATCAGTCTGGTGGCTTAAAACTTTTAAAAGGCAATCTTGGTCGCTCAGTGATTAAGATTTCTGCAGTACCTCAAGATCGATATATTATTGAGGCACCCGCAATTATTTTTGACACACAAGAAGAGCTGCTTAGTGCTTTTGATCGAGGCGAGCTTGAAAAAGATTTCGTTGCGGTTGTAAGATTCCAAGGACCTAAAGCCAATGGAATGCCTGAGCTTCATAAGCTCACACCTCCTTTAGCGGTGCTTCAAAACAAAGGGTTTAAAGTAGCTTTGGTCACTGATGGAAGAATGAGCGGCGCATCCGGAAAAATTCCAGCTGCAATTCACGTAAGCCCGGAAGCTTCAGCTAACGGACCTATTGGTAAAATTCGTAACGGCGATATGATTCGATTAAACGCGATGGTTGGGACTTTAAATGCACTAGTTGATGAAGATACCTGGTATGAGAGAGAGAATGAAAATCTTTCTGACCAGCATAGAAATAATAATGCGCATGATATCGGACGTGAATTATTTGCTGGCATGAGAAAAAATGTGATTTCTGCCGAAGAAGGCGCAATCACCTGGCTATAAATTGTATAAGGACAATATGAAGACATTAGATTTAGCAAATTACGGTCCAGTAATTCCAGTCATTGTGATTGATAAAGTGGAAGATGCTGTGCCTATGGCAGAAGCTTTGCTTGAAGGTGGTATTAAAGTTTTAGAAGTCACATTAAGAACTTCATGTGCTCTTGATGCTATGGATCGTATTATTAAGCATTTACCTGAAGCAATTGTAGGTGCAGGCACTGTAAGAACCAAAGTAGATGCTTCGGCTGCAAAATCAATTGGATGTCAATTCGCAGTGAGTCCAGGATATACATCAGAAATTGGTAAACATTGTTTGGATATTGGATTATCTTTATTGCCAGGTGTATCAACTGGAAGTGAGGTGATGATGGCGAATAATGATGGCTATTATTTCCTGAAACTCTTTCCTGCGGTTGCAGTAGGCGGAATTAATCTTCTTAAAGGATTTGCAGGCCCTTTTTCAGATGTCAAATTCTGTCCAACAGGTGGGGTGACTGTTCAATCAGCACCTGACTTTTTAAGTTTACCCAATGTGCCAGTTTGTGGGGGCACTTGGCTTACTCCAAAAGATCTCGTTGGAAACAAAAACTGGATTGAAATTACAAAATTAGCAAAAGAAGCAAGCGCGATTAAACGCCCTTAATTCAATCTCATGCTTCCCATTTCTCAATACAAGACAATCTTATTTGATTGTGATGGCGTCGTACTTAATTCAAATTTTCTTAAGATAGAAGCCTACCGATTAACGGCTCTTGAGTTCGGCGCATCCGAGGAAGATGCAATGAAGTTAGTGAATCACCATATCGAATATACCGGCATATCTCGAAATATTAAATTCAGTTATTTTTTAGAAAAAATCCTTAATAAGACAGTAGATGATATTTCGATGAATCATCTTTTAAATCAACTTAATTACGAGGTTGAAAGGCTTTTAGAAAATTGTGAGATCGCTGAAGGCCTTGAAGCCTTAAGAGAAAAAACTAAAGATTCCAATTGGATGATTGTCTCTGGCGGAGATCAAGAAGAGATTATCCGATTATTTACCAGAAAAAATTTATTAAAATATTTTGATGTAGGCATTTTCGGAAGTCCTGATTCAAAAGAAGATATTGTGACCCGCGAATTGAAAAAATCTACTGGACAAAAACCAGCATTATTTATTGGCGATTCTAAATATGACTATCAAGTCGCTAAAAAAAATAATTTGGATTTTATTTTCTTAAGTGATTGGACTAATTTTTTTGAATGGAAAAGTTTTTGTGCGGAAAATAAGATCGAGATCTATCAGAAGTTAGATGATCTCAATCATTAAATTACTTTTCTGATAACCTCTTCAGGTTTAATATTTTTAAGACAGTTCGTATGTTGAAGCGGGCAAGATCTTTCAAAGCATGGGCTGCATGAAAGACTTAAATACATTATTTCAGCATGACGACTCAAGGGCGGTGTTTTTTTTGGGTCAGAGGAACCGAAAATAGCGACTTGTTTAATCCCCATGCTCGCAGCTACATGCATTAAACCAGAGTCATTACTTAAAAATGAGTTGCATATACTCATAACATCAATAACTTCTTCAAGTTTTGTTTTACCAATGAGATTAATTACCTTATTTTTTGTAAGTTGGTCTAGCGATCTACCAAGATCATGATCATTAGCAGATCCTAGCAAAATAACTTTCCAGCCTTTATCTATCGCTTTTATTGCGACTTTTGCAAAATGCTCAACAGGCCATCTTTTAGCTTCCCCATATTCAGCACCTGGAGCAATCCCTAAAATTTTATCTGATATTTTTAATTTACCTTTTAAAAATTTCCTTGCTTCATGAGGTTTTGAAATGAGGCAGGTTAATAAGCTCGTTTTAACATTTTTATTCTTTGGCGCGAGTGCTAAAAATTGATCAACAGTTCGATAAAGGCTTTTATCTTTTTTAATACGATCATTAATGAGTCCAAAGCGCATTTCTCCCAAAAATCCAGTGCGCTTGGGAATATTGGCGAAAAGTGGAATGAGTGCAGATTTAAACGAGTTAGTTAATATAATGGCTTGTGTATAACCCTCGATTCTTAGACTTTTACCTAATTGGTAGCGCTTAACTAAATTTAGTTCGCCATGAGAAAATGGCAAAGGTATGGGTTTGTCAACCTCAGGCATTCGAGAGACTAAGGGGATAGTCCATATGGGCGAAGCTACATGAAGCTCACTTTTAGGGTAATGATTTTTAATGGCTTTAAAAAGTTTTTGTGCCATAACCATGTCGCCTAACCATGATGGACCTAAAACCAGAATTTTTTGAGGGCTCAAAATCTTAAGATATTTTTTTGATAATAGCGCTAGTACTTCTTCCTGGAACAATCGAAACTAACTCTACTTTACCATTCCATTTTTTTAATTCTTGATGTCCTACGACTTGATTCTTTTTATAATCACTGCCCTTGACTAAGACATCAGGTTGAATTTTTTTTATTAAATGCAGTGGCGTTGCCTCGCTAAAAATTACAATACCATCTACAGAAGAAAGTGCCGCTAAAACTCTTGCTCGATCTTGTTGATGTATTACAGGTCTCAATTTGCCCTTAAGTTTCGTTACAGATGAATCGCTATTAAGAGCGAGAATTAAGACATCACCTAATTTTTTTGCTTTTTCAAGGTAAGTCACATGACCAGCGTGAAGAATATCGAAACAACCATTTGTAAATACAATTTTCTTTTTCTCTTTTTTCCAGATGGCTACTTGCTCCATCAGGCTTTCAAGCGAGTGAATTTTTTTCTCTTGATCTGAGTGTTGCGAGCTTATGGTTTTAATTAGGTCTGCAAGTGTAATCGGAATCGTACCTAATTTGCCAATCACTATACCTGCAGCAATATTAGCAATGTTCAGTGAGGTTTCGATAGGCATTTTTGCGATCATACATGCCGCAAGAGTGGCGATAACTGTATCGCCAGCCCCTGAAACATCAAATACTTGTTGTTGATTGACAGCGGGTAGATTCTTAATCGTATTACCTTGTATTAAATCAATGCCATCCTCACCTTTTGTCATTGCTATAAATTGTAAATTGAGAGATTTCTTTAATTTTAAAAGTGGCATTAAAAAATTAGTATTTTTGGTGACATGAATATGGCAAGCTTCAATCGCTTCTTTTTTATTGGGTGTAATAGCCGTTGCATTTTTATATTTTTCATAATGAATACCCTTGGGGTCGACTAGTACAGGTATTTTTTTTGATCGAGCAATTTTGATGACATGCTGACATAAACGTTCACTTAAAACACCTTTTGCATAATCCGAAAGTATCACTATGGCTGGTTTTTTATTAAGAAGTGTTGTAATTTTTTTAATAAGTGCTTTAGAGTCGATAAGATCAGAGGTTGCTTCTTGGTCGATTCTCATCATTTGTTGATGTTCACCAATAATCCGTGTTTTTGTTGTAGTCGGGTTTTTGTCTTTAATGATGCCATCTACACCAATATGATTTTTTTTAAGAATCTCGAGTAATTTTTTTCCGTCTATATCATCACCAATCTGGCCAGCTAGTACCGTTTTAATTCCCAAGAGCGATAAATTTGCAGCAACATTTCCAGATCCCCCAATACGATCAAAAGACTCTTTAAGTCTTACGACGGGAACAGGTGCTTCAGGAGAAATTCTTGATACGTTACCAATTAAATAACGATCTAGCATTAAGTCGCCAATAACTAATGCCCATTTATTGCGAGCATTGAATTTATTTTTGATAATGTCGATATCAGTCATATGTTAGTTATTTTCATCAATAAGTTCGCAAAGCGTATGTCCGATTAGGATGTGCGCCTCTTGAATTCTTGCTGTTTCATTGGAATCTACGACGATACTATGATTTGATATTTTTTTAATAAGACCACCATCACCGCCTGTTAATCCAATGGTAATGGCACCTAATGCGTTTGCTTTTTCTAAACCTTTCACCACATTTTTACTATTACCTGATGTAGAGATACCAATCACCACATCATTTTTTAAGCACAATGCTTCAACTTGTCTTGAAAAAATATGTTCAAAGCCATAATCATTTCCAACTGCTGTGAGAATTGATGTATCTGTAGTTAGTGCAATTGCGGGCAAACCTTTTCTTTCTTTAACAAAGCGACCAACAATTTCAGCTGCAATATGTTGACTATCAGAGGCACTTCCGCCATTGCCAAAAATTAATACTTTACCACCAGCGTGAAGTGTCTTTTTAATAATATCTGCAACTTCATTCACATTATTAATAACTGAGGATAGTTTATGAATCGTATCAAGATGACTTTTAAAGATGGATTCTATTTTTTTAATATTTTCACTCATGCGTATGTATCACTTTTTGTTAAGTAATTCGTTGCGTAATCTTTAACGCCTTCTTCAATCGTTAAGAAGGGTTTTGTATATCCCGCATCTTTTAGTTTCTTAATGTTAGCTTCAGTAAAATATTGATATTTTCCCTTAAGGTCATTTGGCATATCAATATATTTAATTACATCAAAATCGCCCTCTAGACTTTTAACGAGCGACTCAGCTAACGCTTTAAAGCTCGATGCTTTTCCTGTGCCTATATTATAAATACCTGAATGGTCTTTGTGGCTTAAAAAATGTAAGACAGCTGCGGCTGCATCTTTGACATAAACAAAATCTCGTAATTGCATACCATCTTGATAGTCTGGACGATCACTTTTAAAGAGTCTTATTTCGCCTTCTTTTTTAAGTTGGTTAAATGAATGAAATACAACACTTGCCATTCTGTTTTTATGATATTCGTTTGGACCATACACATTAAAGAATTTGAAACCACACCAATGTGGCGGTGTTTTTTCTTTCGCTAGCACTTGTTGAACAACCCATTGGTCAAAAAATTGCTTTGAATAGCCGTAAGCGTTAAGTGGCCTTAGTTTGCTTAGCTCAGATTCTTTATCATCATAACCAAACTCACCTCCACCATAAGTAGCTGCAGAGCTTGCATAAAGAAAAGGAATTTTATGCTCGCTTGCATAGCGCCATAAATTTTGGCTGTAACGAATATTATGATTTAAGAGTTTGTTGAAATCAGTTTCAGTTGTAGCGCTGATTGCGCCCATATGAATAATAGCTTCAATATCTTGTTTTTTTTCAAGCCAAGGAAAAAGATCATCTTTAGCAAGATAATCGATATATGTTCTTTTGCTTAAATTATTCCATTGATCTGGGTGTTGGATGTCATCCACGATGATGATGTCTTTTCGATCAAGGATGGTATTAAGATGCCAAGCAATGACGCTTCCGATCATGCCAGCACCACCAGTCAGTATTATCATAATGGGATGTTATCTTTAAATAATTAAGACTGCTTCTTTTCTACGAGTAGCGCTCTTTTTTTAGTGATCGCTGAATTTTGAGCCTCTTTTTTTGCCGTCCAGCCCTTATCAATCCAGCCTTGTAAATTTTCTAGAATTATACCTTGCATTGCAGTAATCCATTCTGGATCGTCATTGAGGGCTGGAATATAGCTAAAACTTTTGCCACCATGACTTAAGAAAATATGCCTACCTTCAATATTAATTTCTTCTAAAGTCTCTAGACAGTCACTTGAGAATCCAGGACAAATGACATGTACATTTTTTTCTTTCTTTTTGCCCAAATCAGCCATCACTTCAGCGTAATAAGGTTTTAGCCATTCAGCTCTGCCAAACCTCGATTGGAACGAGACCATGTATTCACTTTCTTTTAATTTCAAAGCCTCAGCAAGTAAGCGTGCAGTTTTATAGCATTCGCAATGATAAGGGTCACCTTGCATTAATGATTTTTTTGGTATGCCATGAAAGCTCATAACTAATTTTGATGGCCTTCCATTTCTTTTCCAGAACTGTAAAACAGATGATTTAAGCGCATTAATGTAAAGAGGGTGGTCATGATAATTTCTCACCGTTCTCACTGCAGGAACATTTCTTGTTTTAAGAAGCACGCGCCATAAGGCGTCCATTGCTGATGCGCTTGATGAAGCTGCATATTGAGGATAAAGGGGAAGCAAAAGAATTTTAGTACAATTTTTTTCTTTTAGTTTGAGTACTGCATTTTTCATTGAAGGATTCCCATAAGACATGCCTAATTCCACTTCAACGGGCTGAGAAACTGCTTTTTTAATTTTTGTGCTTAATGCTTTTGTTTGATTTGTAGCATTAACTAAAAGTGGGGAGCCTTTTTTTGTCCAAACTTTCGCATATTTTTTAGCTGAGCTTCCTGGCCTAAAGACCAAGATAATAAAATGAAGTATCCAGCACCAAATAAATCGAGGCACTTCGACAACTCTTCGATCCATAAGAAATTGCTGTAAGTATTTTCTTACGGCATGAGTGCTGAGAGAATCTGGAGTGCCAAGGTTTGCAAGTATGATGCCAATTTTTGGCACATCACCATGTTGATATTGAGGTTCTTTTGTGAAGTAATTCATTTAATGTTGACTCAGTGCGTTAGAAAGAAGTTTTGCTGTGATATCGACAATAGGAATGACTCTTTCGTAAGCCATTCTTGTAGGCCCAATCACACCTAAGGTGCCTACGATTTCACCATCTGTTTCATATGGGGAGGTGATGAGGCTGCATTCATCTAAAGATGAATAGCCTGATTCATTTCCAATAAATATTTGAATGCCTTCGGCAAGTTGACTTTTATCGAGAAGTTTCATGAGAGCTGTTCGCTTTTCAAAGACTTCAAAAATTTTTCTTAAACTTGATATATTTTTCGCGAGTTCTTCAGATTGAATAAGATTATTTTGCCCTGTAATCACAATCGATTCACTTTCAGGTGAAATAACATCATTACCTACTTCAATAGCTGCTGTCATAAGTTTAATCATATCAGCATGCATTTTAGATAACTCTTCCACAAGCGTATCTTTAACTTTTGCAAAAGTATTACCGCTAAAATTATGATTAAAATAATTTGCAGCCTCAATTAAATCATCATGAGTGTAATGCTTTTCAGTCATCACAATTCTGTTTTGAACATTACCGTCATTTGTTACGATAATTACAAGAATTTTTTTCTCAGACAAGCCAATAAATTCTAAGTGTTTGAATGTTGTTTTTTTTGCTTTAGGAATCAGAACTACACCAGCAAAATGTGTCAGTGTCGACAAGATATCTGCAGCATTATTAATAATTTTTTTGTTATCACCAATATTCATTTGATCTTTTAATGAGGTGACCATTTTATCGTCTAAAGGCTTAACGGTCAGAAGAGAGTCCACAAAAAGCCTATAACCTAATTGCGTAGGAATTCTTCCTGCAGAAGTGTGAGGGCTTGTAATAAAACCGAGGTCCTCAAGATCTTTCATAGTATTGCGTATAGAAGCCGGACTTAAATCAAGGCCTGATGATTTAGAAAGGGTTCTAGAAGCTACAGGCTGACCATCATGAATGTGTTGTTCAATGAGGGTTTTTAAAAGAATTTGGGCGCGCTTATCTAGCATCATCAAATAGGGTTATTCATATAAATCGATATGCTTTAAAATACTCCGTAAAGCTTAATTTTCTTGGTTAATAAGCCATTCTAACACGCAAGACTTTTGTAAATGAATGCTTATATACTAAGTTTTTCTATATTAAATTGCTATATATTCTTACGTCTTAAGTATGCTTTAATTCAATTATGGAAAGTCTCTATAAATCAGTCGCAATTATCGGAAAATATGCGAGCGGAAGCGAATCTTCTGACATTGAATCTCAGCTTTTAGAGCTCGCTCAATATTTAACGAGTAAGCATATCAATATCTTCATTGAGGCTAAAACACATCAATCTGGAAAGTTTCAAGCATTTAAATCGATTACATTAGAAGAGATTGGAGCAAAAGCAGATCTCGCGATCGTCGTTGGTGGTGATGGCACTATGCTAGGTGTTGCAAGATCTCTAGTGAATTTTGATATTCCTTTGATAGGGGTGAATCAAGGACGTTTCGGATTTTTAGCAGATTTAAATACAAGCAATATGTTGGAATCAATCGATGAGATATTTCGAGGTTCTTCATATAAAGACAAAAGAATGCTTTTGCAATCTAAAATTTTTAGAGGCACCACATGCATTCATGAGTCATTAGCGCTTAATGACGTGGTTGTCCGAAGCGGTTCCCGTTTGATTGAATTAGAGGTGTCAATTAATGGTAGTTTTGTTCATAAACAAAGATCAGATGGCCTTGTAGTGACTACACCTACAGGGACGACTGCTTATGCTCTTTCCGCAGGCGGACCCATTCTTCATCCTGAATTAGAAGCTATTTCCATTGTGCCGATTAGCCCGCACACATTAAGTAATCGCCCTATCGCTGTAAGCAGTCAAAGCGTTATCGAGATTCATGTGGTGAGTATGGACGAATCTTACTTAAGTATAGACGGACAACTTAAAGTACCTCTTGAGCCTCGTGATCGCGTTGAAATTAAACGCGCAGAAAAAATGATTACGCTTCTTCATCCAAAAGACTATTGTTATTTTGAGATGTTAAGAAAAAAATTAAACTGGGGTTAATAAAGCGCTATGTTACTTAATTTATCTATCCTTGATTTTGTCATTGTTGACAAAATGAGTTTGGATTTTAAATCTGGTTTTTCAGCATTAACAGGTGAGACAGGCGCTGGGAAATCAATTCTCATTGACGCTCTATCCCTAGCTTTAGGCCAGCGTAATGAGGGTGGGGTAGTGAGGCTTCAGCAGGAAAAGGCGGATATCAGCGCTATCTTTGATATTAAAGATAATCAGGAAGTAATCGATTGGCTCAAAGAAAACGAACTTGAATCTGATAGCTATGAACTCATTTTAAGAAGAGTGATTCATGCTGATGGAAAATCAAGAGCTTTTATTAATGGCAAAGTGGCAACACTTCAGCAGTTGAAAGAATTGGGCGAGTCACTCGTTGATATTTATAGTCAAAACTCCCATCATTCACTTTTAAAATTAAGCGCACAAAGACAAATTTTAGATGATTTTGGTGGCCACTCAGACTTAGCCCTCAAAACTTATAATCTACATCAAACATGGCATAAGCTTTACCAACAAAAAATTGAGTACGAAAAAAATGCGCAAATTTATAGCGATGAGCTTGCAGAATTAAGAGATAAATTAAGAGAGTTAAAACAACTTTCATTTACTCTGAGCGACTGGGAAGCCTTGCAACAAGATCACGCCATGCTGTCACATGGTAACGAGCTTATTGAAGATATTAATTTTTGTATTGAAGTTTTAGAAAAAGATGAAACAGCAATTTCAGATAGACTTCATTTGATCCAGCAAAAAATTTCTCACTCGGTAACTATTGATGAGAAATTGAAAGAATCTTCCGAGCTTATTGATTCCATTAATATTCAAACAGAAGAACTTCTTCGCTCTCTTAATCGGTATTTACAAAAAGTTGATTTAGATCCAGAAAGACTAAAAGATATTGAAGCGCGGATTCAAGCGATTCATAACTTTGGCAGAAAGCATCGTATCAAGCCTGAGGAATTTGAATCCACACTCATTTCTTGGCAAGCGCGAATGGATGAGCTTGAGTCTTTCCAATCAGATGAAGGTATCGAAGCTAAAGAAAAATTAGCGCTTCAAGCTTTCAATGAAAGTGCACACTTATTATCTAAAGCTCGAAAAGCTGCTTCAGCGACTTTAAGTCAAAATATCACTCAAGCGATGCAAAAATTATCTTTTAGTCATGGACGCTTTGAAGTGAATCTCACACCTCAAGATCCAACAGCCCATGGTCTAGAGCATATTGAATTTATGGTGGCATCCCACTTAGGCGCTGAACCAAGACCTATTCATAAAGCAGCGTCTGGAGGCGAACTCTCTCGCTTAAGTCTTGCAATTCGTGTGGCATCCATTTCAAAAGCAAATGTGCCTTGTATGATTTTTGATGAAGTTGATGTAGGTATCGGAGGCAGTGTTGCAGAAATTGTAGGTAAGCTTTTAAAAGAATTGGGTAATCATGATAAAAGGCAAGTGTTAGTTATTACTCACTTACCGCAAGTTGCATCATTAGCTATTCATCATTACAAAGTATCCAAAACACAAGAAAACAACCAAACACTCAGCCATATTTATTTAATGGATGACAAGATGCGTGTTGATGAAATTGCACGTATGTTAGGAGGTATATCGATTACCGATACCACAAGAGAGCACGCGAAGGAAATGTTGCAGATTTAAATCTTGTTAGGGCAGGGTGTTTTAGTACATTCAGCATAGATATAAAGTGAATGTTCTTGGATGACAAATCCTTTTTTACTTGCAATGATTTTCTGTCTTTTTTCAATTTCATCATCACAAAATTCTTCTACGTGACCACATTGCATACAGACAATATGATCGTGATGTTGCGAGTCACTTAATTCAAATACAGCCTTATCACTTTCAAAATGATGACGTATTAAAAGACCTGCTTGTTCAAATTGGGTGAGCACACGATAGACTGTTGCTAGACCTACATCTTCACCAGATTTAATTAAGAGTTTATAGACATCTTCGGCTGAGAGATGTTTGGCATCACTATGCTCAAAGAGACTTAAGATTTTAAGTCGGGGAAGCGTTGCCTTAAGCCCTGATTTTTTTAAATCTTTATGATCTTGTGCCATCATGTCACCTTAAAAATTGCTTTACGAAACATTTTGAATGCTGTCTAGCATGTTATATTAATATGCATTATGTTTAAAGTTATAAAAATGCGTATATTTCTTCTTGTTTTAAGCCTTTTAGTCACTGCCTGCTCTTCTTCATTACCCTCTATTAAGCCTTATAAGATGCCAATTCAACAAGGCAATTTAGTCACCTCAAAAATGATGTCCCAATTAAAGCCAGGCATGACAAAAACTCAAGTTCGCTTTGTCATGGGCACACCATTAATTTCTGATAGCTTTCATAAAGATCAATGGGATTATTTTTATCAAATGGAAAATGATGGCGTAATTATTGAAAAAAGAAGAGTTATCTTGATGTTTGAAAAAGACTTGCTTGCTAAAGTAAAAGGTGACGTTATTCCCGCCCCTCAAAATAAGAATGAAGAGCGCCAAGAAATAGCTCCTCAAAAAAATAATGATGCTAATCAGAAACCAATTCAAAAAGAAAAAGGCATGCTTGATCGTTTAAAATTTTGGGAAGACGATGAGGAGAAGCCTGCTCCAAAAATAGTTCCAACTAAAAAAGAAGCGCCTTTAGAAGATAGGAAATCTGTGGCACCAAAGAAACAGATAACTGAGCCAGCGAAAGAATTAGAGCCTGAAATTAAAAAGCCTGTGACCGAAGTGGCTCCAGTTGAAATTAAAAAAGAGCCTGAGGTAGTAAAACCTGAAGCCTCAAAAACTGGTAATTCAAAACCATTGCCAGCTGAAACCGATCCCAATTACTTTGATTTAATGTTAGAAAAAATAGGATTCTAATCGTATGAGCAAAATAAATATTCTTATCGTAGGCGCTTCTGGCCGAATGGGTCAAACGCTCATCCAAGAAATTACTGCCGATAAAGATTTGGCACTTGTGGCGGCCATTGATCATAAATCAAGCGAGAAGTTAGGCTCTGACGCAGGAGAGGCATTGGGTATTTCCACAGGCATTAAGATTGATCATGACATTGCAAAAGTGATTTCATCTGCTGACGTTGTGATTGATTTCACAAGACCTGAAGCAAGTCTCGAATACTTGAAATTATGCGAAGCACATCAAGTGAAGTATGTAATTGGTACGACTGGATTTTCAGATCAAGAGAAGAAAATTATTCTTGATGCTTCAAAAACGATACCGATTGTTTTTGCACCCAATATGAGTGTGGGCGTTAATTTATTAATTTCATTAGTTGAAAAAGCAACGCAATTACTCAAAGATGATTTTGATATTGAAATTATTGAAGCGCATCATCGACATAAAATTGATGCACCTTCAGGCACAGCTTTGAGATTAGGAGAAGCGGTTGCAAAAGCAAGCGGCAGAGACCTTAAAAAGGATGCGCAGTATGAGCGTTATGGCAACACAGGCGAGCGCAAGCAAACTACTATTGGTTTTTCAACGATTCGCGGTGGCGACATTGTAGGTGACCATACGGTTTTGTTCGCAGGTACGGGTGAGCGTATTGAATTAACTCACAAGGCTTCAAGTCGAGCGACCTTTGCTAAAGGGGCGCTCAGAGCTGCAAAGTTTTTGTCTCAACAAAAAACCGGCCTTTTTGACATGCAAAAGGTCTTAGGACTTTCTGATCAATAGTTATTTATCGTGATTTAGTGCGTTGAAATAAGGCGCTAAATCGACTATAATATCTACGATATTTGAGACGGGAGCTGCTAAAAACTTCTCCCGTTTTGTATATCCAGTACCCAAACCCTTGAATTCGCAAATACTGGAGAATCATTTTGTCGCGAAATATGTCGGCAGTGTTAGTGCTTGCAGACGGAACTAAGTTTCGAGGTATTTCAATTGGTGCTCCAGGTTTAACCACAGGTGAAGTTGTTTTTAATACTTCCATGACTGGTTATCAAGAAATTCTGACTGATCCTTCTTATACAAAACAAATTGTCACGCTTACTTATCCTCATATTGGTAATGTAGGTGTTAATCAAGAAGATATTGAATCTGATAAGGTCTATGCGAGTGGCTTAATCATTCGCGATCTTGCCATGATTAATAGCAATTTTAGAAGCGAACAAACATTATCCGAATACTTAAAAGCGAATCACATTGTTGCGATCGCAAATATTGATACAAGAAAACTCACAAGACATTTAAGAGAACATGGCTCACAGGCGGGCTGTATTGTTGCTGAGTCTGATGATGATAAAAAAGCACATCAAGAAGCTAAAAATTTTCCAGGACTTTCCGGAATGGATCTCGCTAAAGTTGTGAGCTCTAAAAAAGCTTATGCGTTCAATCAAGGTGAGTGGTCATTATCTGAAGGTTATAGCAATCACAAAGAGTCGGATTATCATGTAGTTGCATTTGATTACGGTATCAAGAAAAATATTTTAAGAATGTTAGTTTCAAGACGATGTAAGGTGACAGTTGTCCCTGCTGAAACTTCTTATAAAGAAGTGATTCGCTTAAAACCTGATGGTGTATTTTTATCGAATGGACCAGGAGACCCTGAGCCATGCGATTATGCAATTAAAGCTATTAAACAATTGGTTGACGATGGCTATCCTACCTTTGGTATTTGTTTAGGCCACCAACTTTTAGCATTAGCGAGTGGCGCTAAAACATCTAAAATGAAATTTGGACATCATGGGGCAAATCACCCTGTCCAAGATTTAAAAACAAAACGTGTTTTTATTACCAGCCAAAATCATGGCTTCACGGTCGATCAAACTTCACTTCCTAAAAATTTAGCAGCTACCCATCAATCTCTTTTTGATGGCAGCTTACAAGGTATTGAGAGACTTGATCAACCTGCTTTTAGTTTTCAGGGTCATCCTGAAGCAAGTCCTGGCCCGTCTGAAATGAGCTATTTGTTTGATCACTTTATTGATCTTATTGAAAAAAAGAAAATGAGCCATGCCAAAGCGTAAAGATATTAATTCCATACTCATTATTGGTGCAGGCCCTATTGTTATTGGTCAAGCATGTGAGTTTGACTATTCAGGCGCACAAGCCTGTAAAGCGCTTCGTGAAGAAGGCTATCGCGTCATCTTAGTTAATTCGAATCCAGCTACGATCATGACAGATCCTGAAATGGCGGATGCAACTTATATTGAACCAATCAATTGGCAAATCGTTGAAAAAATTATTGCAAAAGAAAAACCAGATGTGCTTCTTCCTACAATGGGGGGGCAAACTGCCCTCAATTGCGCGCTCGATTTAGATAAGTACGGTGTGCTAAAAAAATATAATGTTGAATTAATTGGCGCATCGAAAGAAGCGATTGATAAAGCAGAAGATAGACAAAAATTTAAAGAGGCTATGAATAAGATTGGCCTAGGTTCGGCAAAGTCAGCCATTGCACATAGCCTAGAAGAGGCAATTCAAGTTCAAGCAGGTATTGGTTATCCAGCTATTATTCGCCCATCATTTACCATGGGAGGAAGTGGCGGTGGCATTGCATACAATCGTGAAGAGTTTATAGCGATCTGTGAAAGAGGACTGGAAGCATCCCCCACAAAAGAACTTCTTATTGAAGAGTCTTTGCTCGGATGGAAAGAGTATGAGATGGAAGTGGTGCGTGACTCTCAAGATAATTGCATCATTATTTGTTCGATTGAAAACTTAGATCCAATGGGCGTTCACACGGGCGACTCGATTACTGTTGCTCCTGCGCAAACACTTACCGATAAAGAATATCAAATCATGCGTAATGCATCGATTGCAGTCTTGCGAGAAATTGGCGTGGATACAGGTGGTTCCAATGTGCAATTTGCAATCAATCCAAAAGATGGACGCATGATAGTGATTGAAATGAATCCTCGTGTATCTCGATCATCTGCCCTAGCTTCAAAAGCGACAGGTTTCCCGATTGCAAAAATTGCAGCAAAACTTGCAGTTGGCTTTACATTAGATGAATTAAAAAATGAAATTACAGGTGGCGCAACACCTGCATCTTTTGAGCCAAGTATTGATTACGTAGTTACTAAAGTACCTCGATTTGCGTTTGAAAAATTTCCACAAGCAGATTCAAGACTTACGACTCAGATGAAATCTGTGGGCGAAGTTATGGCCATTGGACGTACCTTCCAAGAATCTTTCCAAAAAGCATTAAGAGGTCTTGAAATTGGTGTGGATGGCTTAGATGAAAAAACAACGGATCAAGATCTCATCATTAAAGAGTTAAGAGAGCCAGGACCTGAGCGTATTTGGTATGTTGGTGATGCATTTAGATTAGGCATGTCGATTGAAGAAGTTTTTGGACACTCCAATATTGATCCATGGTTCTTACATCAAATTAAAAATATTATTGATATCGAAAAAGATTTGATAGGTACCTCACTTAATCATCTATCAAAAGAAGATTTATTTCAGTTAAAGCAAAAAGGGTTTTCTGATAGAAGGCTTGCAACACTTTTAAAAACCAAACAAGAGGATGTTAGAAATTATCGTCATAAGCATGACGTAAGACCAGTATATAAGCGTGTAGATACCTGCGCTGCAGAATTCTCAACGAATACAGCTTATATGTATTCAACATATGAAGAAGAGTGTGAAGCTAATCCAACGCTTAAGAAAAAAATTATTGTATTAGGTGGCGGACCTAATCGTATTGGACAAGGTATTGAATTTGATTACTGTTGTGTGCATGCAGCATTAGCATTGCGTGAGGATGGATTCGAAACCATCATGGTGAATTGTAATCCTGAAACTGTATCCACTGATTACGACACCTCAGACCGACTTTATTTTGAGCCCGTGACACTTGAAGATGTATTAGAAATTGTCGCTATTGAAAAACCATTTGGCGTCATTGTGCAATACGGCGGACAAACCCCATTAAAATTAGCTAAAGATTTAGAAAAAGCAGGCGTACCGATTATTGGCACCTCACCTGATGCCATTGATATGGCAGAAGATCGTGAGCGCTTCCAAAAAATGTTAAATTCTATTGGCCTTAAGCAGCCGCCTAATCGCACAGCGAGAACTCCTGAAGATGCGATTCGTTTAGCTGAAGAAATTGGCTACCCACTTGTGGTAAGACCGAGTTATGTTCTTGGTGGTCGTGCGATGGAAATTGTACATGAGCAAGCACAACTTGAACGTTACATGCGTGAAGCTGTAAAAGTCTCTCATGAATCTCCTGTGCTTCTTGATCGATTTTTAAATGATGCACTTGAGGTGGATGTCGATGCATTATCAGATGGTACAGATGTCATTATTGGCGGCATTATGGAGCACATCGAACAGGCGGGTGTTCACTCAGGTGACTCTGCGTGCTCACTCCCTCCTTATAGCTTGTCTAAAAAAACTCAAGATGAATTAAGAAAACAAACTATTGAGATGGCGAAGGCGCTTAACGTTGTAGGCTTGATGAATGTGCAGTTTGCGATTCAAGGTGATGTAATTTATGTTCTAGAAGTTAATCCTAGAGCATCTCGTACCGTTCCTTTTGTATCTAAAGCATGTGGGTTGCAGTTAGCTAAAATTGCAGCACGCAATATGGTCGGTATAACTCTTAAGTCACAAAAAGTGACGAAAGAAATTGTGCCTAAATTTTTCTCTGTCAAAGAGGCTGTGTTCCCATTTATTAAATTCCCTGGTGTCGATACAATTTTAGGGCCTGAAATGAAATCAACAGGTGAAGTTATGGGCCTAGGTAAAACATTTGCGGAAGCGTTTATTAAATCTCAACTTGGCTCCTCTACAAAATTACCTAAAGATGGAAAGGCGTTTATCAGTGTGCGCCGTGAAGACCATCACAAGGTTGTTGAGATTGCAAAATCATTAGATAAATTAGGTTTTCAGATTGTGGCAACTAAGGGCACTGCAAAAGCTTTGATGGATGCAGGACTTCATGTTGAGTCAGTCAATAAAGTAGCAGAGGGAAGACCTCATATTGTTGATATGATTAAAAATAATGAGATTTCTTTTATCGTCAATGTCACAGAAGATAAACGTGCTATTGCAGATTCGTATGAAATTCGAAGATACGCGTTACAAAATAAAGTGACTTATTACACAACTATTGCAGGCGCCAAAGCGGCATGCATTGGGATGAATTTCGTCGAAGAGATTACTGTCACCTCTATCCAAAGCTTGCATAAAGAACTTACTTAAAATACACTCAATTTTTATAAACCACACTCCATTTATAGAGCGTGGTTTTTGTTTTAATAGGAATGAATATGCTTAAACAAATACCCATGACCATTAAAGGCGCCGAGCTTCTTAAGGAAGAGCTGCAACGTTTAAAAAGTGTTGATCGTCCGAATATTATCCAAGCTATTTCAGAAGCAAGAGCACAAGGTGACTTATCTGAGAATGCTGAATATGAGTCAGCAAAAGAACGCCAAAGTTTTATCGAAGGCCGTATTGCAGAAATTGAAGCAAAATTATCAAATGCGATGGTGATTGATCCCTCTACTATTGTTGGTGAAAATCAATGTGTATTTGGTTCAACTGTTGAAGCTCAGGATCTTGATACCGAAGATATTTTTACCTACCAAATTGTAGGAGATGATGAGGCTGATATTAAACAGAAAAAGATTTCAATCAATTCGCCGATTGCAAAAGCATTTATCGGAAAAGCTGTTGGGGATGTGGCCGAAGTGAATACCCCAGGTGGTGCCAAATCTTATGAGATACTCGATATCAAGTATCTATAAATGAAAACCCATTTTTGTATTAAACTAAAAACATCATGAAACAATGGTTAGAAAATTTAGCAATCATTACCGCAACCTTTTGGATAGGCGGCTTGTGGGTTGTAGGTATTGTGGCTTATGAGTTATTCAAACTGATACCTGAGGCACAACTTGCAGGCAATATTGCAGGACAGCTTTTTCGAATGATGGCTTATGTGGGTATGGCCGCTAGCATTTATCTTCTGATTCAACGTATATATCAGTATGGTACAAATGCATTAAAACAAGGTTTCTTTTGGATTATTGTTCTCATGCTTGTTCTTATTTTGATTAGTCATTTAGGCATTAATCCGTTGTTAGAAAAATTCAAATTAGACGCGATGCCAAAAGATGTCATGGAGAGTGTCTTTGCAGATCGATTTTCAACTTGGCATGGTATCTCAAGTATTGCGTATTTACTTGAGTGTTTCTTAGGTGTTTTTGCTATCTTAAAAATTAGATAATTATTTGGGCAATACTATCTTGGGCTCTGACGCCGCACGATAAACAATAATTTGTAAGCCGATATGATGGATAGCAGTGGCTTGAAGTGCCTCACATATTTCATTTAACATGGATTCACGAACTGACTTTTCGTCATTTTGGATTTTAATTTTAATCAACTCATGCGCTTTAAGACTAAGATCGATTTCTTTAATGACGGATGATGTTAAGCCTTTATTGCCAATTCTGACCACTGGATTTAATGTGTGCGCTAAGCTTCGAAGGTATGCAATGGCTTTTGAATTCAAGGTAGAAACTTCTAAAGATCTAAAGAATCGATTTTAACAGATGAAAAGAACAAGAACTAGCAAGGCCTGGATGCAAGAGCATGTGAATGACGCCTTCGTCAAACAAGCCCAGAAAGATGGCTTTCGATCGAGAGCTGCATATAAGCTCATGGAGATTCACGAGAAATATAAGCTTATTAAGCCCGGGATGAATGTTGTTGATTTAGGATCAACCCCAGGAAGTTGGTCTCAGGTGGCCGCCAAGCTTCTCCAAGGAAAAGGCCACATTATTGCTATGGATTTGTTGCCTATGGACCCTATTCCTGGAGTTGATTTTATCCAAGGGGATTTTAGAGAAGAGGCCTCTCTTAGAGAGCTTGAAGCCCGCTTAAATAATTCACCGATAGACCTTGTAATTTCGGATATGGCCCCCAATATTACAGGTATCAAGACAGTTGATCAGCCAAGTGTTATGTATTTGACCGAGCTGGCTTTAGATTTTTCTTTACAATGGTTGAAACCAGGCGGACATTTTCTAGTCAAAACCTTTGTTGGTAGTGACTTTGATGAGCTGGTAAAAAAGATGCGTCCTGAGTTTGAAAAGGTGATTACGGTGAAGCCTAAAGCTTCTCGTGATCGTAGCAGTGAAGTTTATTTGCTAGGCTTTGCAAAAGCTTAAAAAGTCTCAATAAAGTCACATAATTAGGTTTAAAATAAAGTGATTAAAACAGATGATACGAGGTCATCCATCAATTGAATAACAACACACTAAAAAGTATTGCCATTTGGGTCGCGATCGCACTCATTCTTATGACTGTTTTCAATCAGTTTTCGGGCTCTTCGAAAAATGATACTTCACTGGTCTATTCACAATTTATGGAACAAGTGAAAGATGGCAAGATCGCCAAAGTTGAAATTGATAACCACAAAATTAAAGGAACAACGAGCGAAGGTAAGAAATTTAATACCTATGCGCCGACAGATCCTTGGTTGGTATCTGATCTTCTAAAAAATAATGTCATCGTTGAAGCTAAGCCTGAAGAGCAACAATCGATCCTTATGAGCATTTTCATATCATGGTTCCCGATGATTCTTCTGGTAGGCGTATGGATTTTCTTTATGCGTCAAATGCAAGGTGGCTCCAAAGGTGGCGGCCCATTCTCATTTGGTAAGAGTAAAGCAAGACAGCTTGATCAAACTAACAATCAGACTACATTTGCTGATGTCGCAGGATGTGATGAAGCTAAAGAAGAAGTCACTGAGATTGTTGAGTTCTTAAAAGATCCAGGTAAATTCCATAAATTGGGCGGCCGCATTCCAAGGGGCGTGCTCATGGTGGGACCTCCAGGCACAGGTAAAACATTATTGGCTCGCGCCATCGCTGGTGAAGCAAAAGTCCCTTTCTTTACGATTTCAGGATCTGACTTCGTAGAAATGTTTGTAGGTGTAGGTGCTGCTCGTGTTCGCGATATGTTTGAGCAAGCTAAAAAAAGCGCACCATGCATTATCTTTATCGATGAAATTGATGCGGTAGGTCGTCATCGTGGTCAAGGTACCGGCGGCGGTAATGATGAGCGCGAACAAACACTCAATCAACTTTTAGTTGAGCTCGATGGCTTTGAAGCAAATTCAGGCGTGATTGTCATTGCGGCAACCAATCGTGCCGATGTATTAGATAAAGCGCTACTTCGTCCGGGACGTTTCGATCGTCAAGTGATGGTGTCACTCCCTGATATTAAAGGTCGCGAAGAAATCCTATTAGTTCATATGAGAAAAATTCCAGCAGATCCTGATGTGAAGGCAAGCATCATTGCAAGAGGTACGCCTGGTTTTTCAGGTGCAGACCTAGCAAACCTTGTGAACGAGTCAGCATTGTTTGCAGCGCGTCGTAATAAACGTACCGTAGATATGCAAGATTTTGAAGATGCTAAAGATAAAATCTTTATGGGCCCTGAAAGAAAATCACTCGTGATGCGAGAAGAGGAGCGCATGAATACGGCATACCATGAATCAGGTCATGCAGTGGTTGCAAAATTGTTACCTCATGCAGATCCGGTTCATAAAGTGACTATCATGCCTCGCGGTTGGGCATTAGGCTTGACATGGCAGTTGCCAGAGTTTGATCGAATCAGCAACTATAAGAATAAGATGTTAGAAGAGATTTCAATTCTCTTTGGCGGACGCATTGCTGAAGAGGTATTTATGAAGCAAATGTCGACAGGTGCATCGAATGATTTTGAGCGCGCAACAAAATTAGCACGTGACATGGTCACACGTTACGGTATGTCAGATAAATTGGGTACGATGGTTTATGTGGGTCAAGATCAGGATTCATTCTTTGGCGCAATGTCTTCTAAAACAATTTCTGAAGCTACTCAACAAAAAGTAGACGCTGAGATTCGCCGTATTCTAGATGAGCAATATAGTGTTGCGAGAAAACTGATTGAAAAAAATCGTCGTAAAGTTGAGGCGATGGCTAAAGCGCTGCTTGAATATGAAACCATTGATGCGGATCAGATTAATGACATCATGGCAGGTAAAAAAGCGAGACCGCCAAAACCTACACAAACACCCAATCCTCCTAAGAGCGACAAAGGATCTTCAGGTACGAAAGTAGCCGTGGTTCCTCAACCGAGCGCCAAAGGCTAAATGAAATCAAGGCTAGTTTATCTAGCCTTTGTTTTTTTATGATGCTGCAATTAAATAAACATGTCTTTGATTTAAAACGCCCACTGATCATGGGCATTTTAAATATCACACCCGATTCATTCTCAGATGGTGGCCAATACTTAACTTTGGATAGCGCATTAAAGCGCGCTCATCAAATGATTGAAGAGGGTGTGGATATCATCGATATTGGTGGTGAGTCGACTCGCCCAGGATCAGATCCTGTAAGTGCAGATGAAGAATTAAAACGTATCACGCCCATCATTGAGGCCTTAAAAAAAGAGTCTGACATTGCTATCTCTATCGATACTTATAAGCCTCAAGTGATGAAAGCGGTTATTGCTTTGGATGTGGCGATCATTAATGATGTGTATGCATTAAGTCAGCCTGGTGCTATTGATATCATTAAAGAGTCTAATGTCGGCATATGTTTAATGCATATGCAAGGCACACCTAAGACGATGCAGGTGAATCCTCAGTATACAAATGTTGTGAGTGAAGTGAAATTATTTTTAGAAGCGCGCGTAAATCATCTCATGCTTGAGGGTATTGATAAGTCACGCATAATTTTAGATCCAGGCTTTGGATTCGGTAAAACATTCGAGCACAATATAGAGCTTCTGCAACATCTAGAATCATTTCAATCCTTAAAATTTCCACTTCTGGTCGGGCTCTCCAGAAAATCATTTATTAGAAAAATTTTAAATGGCGACACTGATGATCATTTATCAGGTAGCCTCTCCGCGGCTATCTTTTCTGTCATAAAAGGCGCTAAAATACTACGAGTTCACGATGTAAAAGAAACAAAAAGCGCACTTAAAATTATCAATGTAGCGCAAGGCAAAACTTAATTATGGCAAGACATTATTTCGGCACAGACGGTATTCGAGGCGTAGTGGGGCACGATCCTATCACACCTGATTTCTTCATTCGTCTCGGGTTCGCCATCGGATCTATTCTAGTCAAAAATAATACGGATAAAAAAATTAAACATCCAAGTGTTGTCATTGGTAAAGATACAAGAGTTTCAGGTTATATGCTGGAGTCAGCATTAGAGGCTGGATTTATTGCTGCAGGCGTCAATGTGTATTTAACAGGCCCTATGCCAACACCAGCGGTTGCATATCTTACAAAAGCCTTAAGGTCGCAAGCAGGTATTGTGATCTCTGCCTCACATAATCCATTTCCAGATAACGGCATTAAAATATTTTCAGAGGCTGGAGAAAAATTACCTGATGCTTTTGAAGCGGAAGTGGAATTAGCATTAAGCCAACCTATTACAACAGTATTGCCTCACGAGCTTGGTAAAGCGAAGCGTGTAGATGATGCAGAAGGTCGTTATGTTGAGTTTTGTAAAAGTACATTCCCAGAAAAACTTAATCTTCGCGGACTCAAGATGGTGCTCGATTGCGCCCATGGTGCGACTTATCATGTAGCCCCTAAAATATTTTCAGAGCTTGGCGCTGAGGTGATCGCTATCGGTAATGAGCCTGATGGATTTAATATTAATCTCGATGTGGGTTCCACACATCCTAAAACCATCAAAGAAGCCACCTTAAAACATAAGGCAGATTTAGGTATTGCTTTTGATGGCGATGGTGATCGTGTCGTGATGATTGACCACTTAGGAAATATCATTGATGGCGATCAACTCCTTTTAGTGATCACACGTGCTTTAAAAGAAAAAAATCAATTAAAAGGTGGCGTGGTTGGAACACTCATGACGAATATGGCGATTGAAAAAGCGCTCCAAGATTTAGGCGTTGAATTTGTAAGAACGCAAGTAGGTGACCGTTATGTTTTAGAAGCCTTGCTTGAAAAAGGTTGGCTCATTGGTGGAGAAAAT
Source organism: Candidatus Methylopumilus rimovensis (assembly GCF_006364615.1). NCBI lineage: Bacteria > Pseudomonadati > Pseudomonadota > Betaproteobacteria > Nitrosomonadales > Methylophilaceae > Candidatus Methylopumilus > Candidatus Methylopumilus rimovensis. Next base: position 397,678 of record NZ_CP040986.1, read on the forward strand.
TCAGGACATATACTTACCCTTGATCAGCATTCAACGGGAGACGCTATCATCGCTTCCTTGCAAGTTTTAAAGTCTTTAAGACTTCTCAATCAATCACTTCATGAGGCGACCAAAGATTCACCGCTCTATCCTCAAGTACTAATCAATGTTGAGACACACAAAAAAATTGATTTAGAAAAAAATAAATCAATTCAGGATGCAGTAAAAAAGGTAGAAGTTAAATTGAATAGCAAAGGGCGAGTACTCTTGAGACCTTCAGGCACAGAGCCTAAGATTCGTGTCATGGTAGAGGGTGAAGATTTTGAGGCAGTCAAAAATCATGCGCACTTTATTGCTGACACAGTGAGGGAAGTTGCCTAACTAAAATCCAAATATTTTTAAATAGCCAATCATGAATAAAGGGATTTGTAATCCAAAGTTAATCATAATGGCTTTATCCTTACTTAAGTATCCTGTGAACGTCCAGCCCATCACCCCTAAGCTATGAGAAAAAATATTGTAAGGGTAGAGATTAAGATTGGTGAGAAGTAATCCTAATAAAATAAAAAAAGTAGCAAACCACTTTAAATTTTTTTTAAAGAATTTTCTTGTTGTATGGATCAATTTGACAGAACTAACCGAATTTACCTGTAATGTAATCTTCTGTTTCTTTTCTGCTCGGGTTGGTGAAGATCTTATCTGTCGCATCGAACTCAATCATCTCGCCTAGGTACATATAGGCTGTGTAATCAGAAATACGTGCAGCCTGCTGCATGTTATGTGTCACGACCAAGATAGATAATTTATTTTTTAATCCAGACATCAGCTCTTCAATATTCACTGTTGCAATAGGATCAAGTGCGGAAGTAGGCTCATCGAATAACATAATTTCAGGGTCAGTCGCTAAAGCACGCGCAATACATAAACGCTGTTGTTGACCACCGGATAAATTAAAAGCTAAATCTTGTAATCTATTTTTAACTTCATTCCAGAGCGATGCACCTTTTAATGCTTCCTCAACCTTATCATCAACAGCAGACTTTGATCTTTCACCACGTACCCTTAATCCGTAGGCTACATTCTCATAAATAGATTTTGGAAATGGATTGGGCTTTTGAAACACCATACTAATGCGCATGCGCACTTCAATGGGATCAACACCTTTAGCGAGCACGTTGGTGTTATCAGGATGAAGAAGGATTTGCCCTTCATAGCGATTACCAGGATAAAGATCATGCATGCGATTAAAGCAACGTAAGAATGTAGATTTACCGCAACCCGATGGTCCAATGAGGGCAGTGATCTTATTTTCATAGACAGGAAGACTTACATTTTTTAATGCCTTGGTTCCATCCGCATAAAAAAAGTTAAGATTCTTTGCTTCAGCTTTAATATTTAATTTATTTTCTGACATTTTTTTTCCTGTAAATAAAATTTACCATTTAATATTTTTTCTAATGCGATAACGTAACCAAATCGCTGTTCCATTCATAAGAAGTGTGAGCATGATAATCACGACACCCGCAGCAGCTGCGTTAATATGAAATGCATGCTCAGGTCGTGAGAGCCAGCTAAACATTTGAATCGGTAGAACGGTAAATCCAGACTGTAACCATTCAAAAGAAATAAATGGCGCTGAGCTGGAAATAGGCGCTGGCGGTAAGAACGCGATGAAGGTGAGGGCTCCCACAGTAATAATAGGCGCTGTTTCACCTAGCGCTCGAGCCATACCAATAATGATACCGGTCAAAATACCACCAAATGAATACTGAATGACGTGATGCAATACAACCTGCCATTTAGTCGCACCTACCGCATAAGCAGCTTCACGAATAGCAATAGGGATAGATCTAATAGCTTCACGTGTGGATACGATGACAATAGGTAACATTAAAAGACCGAGTGTGAGTCCCGCGGTGACAATCGTTTGTCCAAGATGAAATGTGTATACAAAAAGCCCTAGTGCGAGTAAGCCATAAATAATGGATGGCACACCAGAAAGATTGGTGACATTAATTTCAATAATGTCAGTGAACCAATTCTTGGGCGCATATTCTTCTAAATAAACGCCAGCCGCGACCCCCATAGGCACTGCAGTAATAAAGGTGACCAGCATAATCAGTAACGAACCCACCCATGCTGACAAAATACCCGCGTGTGCCGCACGTCTTGATGGAAAGTCTGTAAAGAATTCATAATTTAATTTAGGGTAGCCATCCATCACAAGATCGACAAATAGAATAAGCAATGTAAGGAGGGCGAATATGATGGTCAATAAACCAATCGATGAAAAAATAAAGTCGTTACGCTTATGCTTTCGAATCATAGCGCGCACTTCGTTAAGCGTTTTAGGCTTGATTAAACTAAATTCAGAGTCCATTTTATCTTTCACCATACATTAATATCTCTCTGCAAATCGTTTACGAGCCATATGACCTAGAATATTAAATAAGAAGGTCAGTAAAAATAAGACCATACCTGCTGCAAAAATACTCTGATAGCCTAAGCTGCCATGCGGCAAATCTCCCATCGCGACTTGCACGATGTAGGCTGTAATGGTCGCTGCCCCTTCGAGTGGATTAAAGGTAAAGCTAGGTTGCTGTCCTGCTGCGATCGCGACGACCATAGTCTCTCCGACCGCACGGCTGATCCCCAAAATATAGGCGGCAATAATGCCCGATGTGGCGGCGGGTGTGACGACACGAATCGCTGTTTGAAATTTAGTAGCCCCCATCGCATAAGAACCTTCTCGCATATTCATAGGCACTGCTCTCATAGCATCCTCCGCAACCGATGCGATGTAAGGGATAATCATGACACCCATGACAATACCGGCCCCTAGCATGTTAAACGTGGGTAAGTCAGGGTTTAACTTCTGAAGTAAGGGTGTCACAAAAAGAAGGGTAAAGTAACCAAAGACCACCGTAGGAACACCTACAAGAAGTTCTAGTATAGGCTTTACAGTCTCACGTGTTTTGTGAGATGCAAATTCAGAAAGATAGATTGCAGCAATTGTGCCAATGGGGATTGCAATCATGAGCGCCACGAAAGAGGTTGTGAGCGTGCCTGATACCAGAGGAAGGATGCCGTAGTGGGCATCTTCGAAGAGCGGGCTCCATTGCGTGCTCGTTAAGAACTCTACCACGCTGACCTCTTTAAAAAACCCTGAGGCTTCAGTGACTAAAATATAAACAATACCTAAGGTAATAAAAGTAGCAGCAAGCGCTGCAAAAAGCAGAATGATTTCGATGATGCGTTCAATAAAGTTTCGCTTAATATTTTTAGCGAGTCTTTTACTGATGGGTGGATCTTGTAATGGAGTGATTGCCAATTTATTTTTTCTTATAGAGTTACATAAAAATTATTGTAACGTTTCAAAGTTAAAAAAGGCGGCATTTATGCCGCCTTTTTTAATGGTTACTCACTTGCTTTAAAGGCCTTTCAATGCTTAGTCTTTGATGCGTTTAATAAGGTCTTCAATTTTTAAACCAACCTCAGCAGTGCCATTAAAACCTGAGCCAGATTTTTTACTTTGCCAGTGTTTAGATACCGCTGCGTACTCAGTAGAAGTGAGTGGAACGTATTTAACTTCCTTCACGAGCTTAGGGGCATTAGCGATATAGTATTCAACAAAAGCTTTCACATCTTTATCAAAAGCACCTTTAGCACCATTCACGTAGATAAATAAAGGGCGTGCTAACGGTTGGTATGTGCCATCCATCACAGTGGCTTCTGAAGGTAGAACACCATTCGTTTTATCTTTAGCCACGATTGCAACAGCATTAAGCTTATCTTTGTTTTCAAGGTAATACGCTAAACCAAAGTAGCCTAAGCCCCCTTTATCACCTGATACACCAGTTACTAACACATTGTCATCTTCGGACGCTGTGAAGTCAGAGCGACATGATTTAGCACGTCCATTAATCGCTTCTGTGAAGTAGTCAAAAGTACCTGAGTCAGCGCCTGGGCCAAATAATTTCATGGGTTGATTAGGCCAAGCTGGGTTTACATCTTTCCAACTTTTGACGGAGCTACCTGATGCCCAAATTTTGTTAAGCTCAGCCACAGTGATGGATTTTGCCCAGTCATTCGCTTTATTAGTCACGACTGTTAAAGCGTCGTAAGCGATAGGTAATTCAATAAAAGTGACGCCGCTCTCAGCACACATGTCCATTTCTTTTTTAGAAATCGGTCTTGAAGCATTTGAGATCATCGTTTCACCGCGACAGAATTTTTTAAAGCCACCACCTGTGCCTGAGACACCTACAGTGACTTTCGTACCTGTTTTCTTTTGGAAGTCTTCAGCAACGGCTTCAGTGATTGGGTAAACACTGGAAGAACCGTCAATTGAAATTGTTTTATCTGCGGCGTGGATGTTGAATGAGAATGTAAGGGTTGAAGCAACTAAAGCTGCCAAACCTAAGCTATTGATTTTGTTATATTTCATTAAAGGCTCCGGTATTTGTTTTAAGTGATTGAATCTAGAGTAAGTGTATGAGCTAATTGTGACAGATATATGACAGAAAATTAAGTAACCATTTAAATGTATAATTCTTTGTTTTTATAGATAAAAAGACCCATGGACGCAGAGACCCTTAACCTCATTGAGCACCGACTTAATGGATTAAATGAACGCCATCAAGCACTTAGGGGGTACCTTTGACTTTGACGTCAAAAAGTCTCGCTTAGATCAGATTTCAAAAGAACTTGAAGATCCCTCGATCTGGAATGATCAAGCCAAAAGTCAGACCTTAGGCAAAGAAAAGCGTGAGCTTGACTTTATTGTGAACGGACTTGAGACGCTTGCAATCAATTTGAAAGACCAGTGTGAGTTATTTGAATTGGCTCGCATTGAAAATGATGACGAGACGCTTAAAGTTGTTTTAGAAGAAAGCGACACTTTAGAAAAAAGTGTGGAGGCGATGGAATTCCGTCGTATGTTCTCTCATCCCATGGATGCAAACAATTGTTTCATTAACTTCCAATCGGGAAGTGGCGGCACTGAAGCGCAAGATTGGGCAAATATGCTTTTTCGCATGTATATAAGGTATGGAGAAAGAAAAGGATTTAAAGTAGAGGTGCTCGATATTTCAGACGGCGATATCGCAGGCATTAAAAGTGCGACATTAAAAATATCTGGCGATTATGCTTTTGGGCACTTAAGAACTGAAACGGGCGTGCATCGATTGGTTCGAAAATCACCTTTTGATTCTGGTAATAGACGTCATACATCCTTTGCAAGTGTCCAGGTGTACCCTGAGGTAGATGACTCCATTGAAGTGGATATCAATCCAGCAGATTTAAGAATTGATACTTTCAGAGCTTCAGGTGCTGGAGGCCAGCATATTAATAAGACTGACTCAGCGGTTCGTATTACGCATATACCCACCAATACGGTTGTGCAATGTCAGGATGATAGATCGCAGCACCGCAATAAAGCAGAAGCAATGAATATGTTACGCGCACAACTTTATGCGTTAGAGTTAAATAAACGCAACGAAGAAAAACAAGCGCTGGAAGATGCCAAAACAGACATAGGCTGGGGACATCAAATTAGAAGCTACGTGCTCGACCAATCGCGCATTAAAGATTTACGAACCGATGTTGAAGTAGGTAATACACAAGGTGTGCTTGATGGTGACCTTGATCCATTTATTAGTGAAAGCTTAAAGCAGGGAGTGTAAAAAGTGTCAGAAGAAAATCAATCGATAGAGCAAAATGAAAATCACGTCATATTAGAGCGACGTGAAAAATTAAAAAAATTGAGAGAGGCTGGCGTTGCATTTCCAAACGACTTCAAGCCCCAACATTTTGCAAAAACTATTCATGAAGCGTTTGGTTCTCAAGGGAATGATACGCTTGAACCTAAAGCCGTTGAAGTCATTGTGGCAGGTCGTATGATGTTAAAGCGTGTCATGGGTAAGGCAAGCTTCGCAACACTTCAAGATGGATCGGGACGCATCCAACTTTTTATCTCAAAAGAAAATATTAAAGATCATGACGCAGAAATAATTTATGAAAATTTTAAACACTGGGATCTTGGAGACATCTTGGGTGCGAGTGGTGTCTTATTTAAAACTAAAACAGGTGAGCTTTCTATTCGCGTGAGTCATTTAAGATTGCTCACAAAATCGATTCGACCCTTACCTGAAAAATTTCATGGACTTGCAGATCAGGAAGTGAAGTATCGTCAGCGTTATGTTGATCTCATTATGAGCGATGAGACAAAGCAAACATTTTTAACAAGATCAAAAATCATGAGTGGCATTCGAGCGTTCATGGTCAAGCATTGTTTTAATGAGGTGGAGACACCGATGCTCCATCCGATTCCGGGCGGTGCTGCAGCGAAACCATTTATTACGCACCACAACGCGCTTGATATGCAAATGTATATGCGTATAGCACCTGAACTTTATTTAAAGAGATTAGTGGTAGGTGGTTTTGATCGTGTGTTTGAAATCAATCGTAATTTTAGAAACGAAGGATTGAGTGTAAGACACAACCCGGAATTTACTATGATGGAATTTTATGCAGCCTATACAGATTACAACTGGCTCATGCAATTCACAGAAGATTGTATCCGTGATGCAGCGATGATTGCTTTAGGAAAGACTACCATCGAATATCAAGGTAAAGAAATTAATTTCACAGATCCGTTTGAGCGACTCACCATCGTGGGCGCAATTAAGAAATATGCTTCTCAATATACAGACGTTCAACTTCATGATGAAAAATTTCTACGTACCGAACTTTTGAAATTCGATCACAAAGCATTCGATCACGTAGGTCTGGGTGCTCTACAGCTAGCGCTTTTTGAGGCCACAGCCGAATCTCAACTTTGGAATCCAACTTATATTATTGATTACCCAGTGGAGGTATCTCCGCTTGCTCGTGCGTCGGATAACAATAAGGACATCACAGAGCGTTTCGAGCTCTTCATCGCAGGCCGTGAAATTGCAAATGGTTTTTCTGAGTTGAATGACTCAGAAGATCAAGCGCAACGTTTCCATCACCAAGCTAAAGCAAAAGAAGCGGGAGATCTTGAGGCGATGTTTTATGATGCTGATTTTATTCGGGCGCTTGAATATGGCATGCCACCCACTGGCGGATGTGGTATCGGAATTGATCGACTCGTGATGCTTCTTACAGATAGCCCTTCGATTCGTGATGTGATTTTATTCCCGCACATGCGTCCTGAGGTAAATTAGTAGATTCAAAGTTTACGAGAAATTTTTTTAGATCATCTCTAATCACTCAACATTTTTTTCTAGAAAAGTATTTGTTTCTTTAATCTTGATTGAAGATCGAGGGCATTCAAAGAAGAGTTTGCCCGCTCACTGGCGAGATAGAGACAGTGGAAGTTATATGCGTTGTCGTCTTATTTAAGCCTCTTAAATTTAAGTTACATTCGATTAAAATTATTTTCATCCAAAAAAACTCAATCATATTTTGTTCTCATACAGATTTCATTATCCTTAATAGCTTTAAATAGGTTTGAAAGGCAGCTGTTGTTTTTTTACAACAATTAAACATTTTTTTTAAAAAAATGACTTGTAATAATTCTTTGTCATATAAGTGTCATATTGCCCCTGTAGTGTTCATACATCTTAAAAAATAACATTTCTGAGAAAACTTTTAAGAATTTTATAAAAAGGGGTAACACATGCAATTTATTCATAAAAAATTAGTGGCTGCAGTATCTGGCGCTGTCTTTATTATGGCAGGTCAATTAGCCTTGGCGGATAGTACGAATGATCTTGTCGATGCGCTCGTTACAAAAGGCGTGTTAACGGAAGAGGAAGGGAAGCTATTAACCAAGGGCCATCAAGGCGAAGTGGATGGCACAAAGAAAAAAGAAAAAAGCTATGCCAGAGGTTCGTTCAACTTCCGCGGTTATACCCAAGCCCGTAATACCCCTGTCATAAGTGGTGACGATGGTATCAATTTATGGTCAGACCGTTCCGTAGGTGATGATTCCTCTTTAAATAATCAAGATCATAACTTTTTGATCCGTCGAATGCGTATGATTTTCTATGGTGATGTGGGAGACCGTTTGTATTATTACGTTCAACCAGACCTTGCGAGTTCTATTGGTGGCACCTCGAACTCAAACGTAAGTGGCGCGGGTGGCTTTGCACAGTTGCGTGACGCCTACGGTGATATTTACATTACTAAAAACAAGGTACACCGAATCCGTGTAGGTCAGTCTAAAGTCCCATATGGCTTTGAAAATATGCAGTCTTCTCAAAACCGTCTGGCTTTAGATCGTGTGGATGCCATGAACAGTGCGGTCCGTGATGAGCGTGACTTAGGTGCATTCTATTACTACACCCCTGAAAACGTTCAAGCCCTATTCAAAGAGATTCAAGATGGAGGCCTTAAACATAGTGGTAATTACGGTATGTTGGCATTGGGCATTTATAACGGTCAAGGTGCCAATGCACGTGATATGAATGATAACTATCATGTAGTTGCGCGTGCCACCTACCCATGGAAGACAGAAAGTGGTCAAATCTTTGAGATGGGTATCCAAGGCTACCATGGTGAGTATGTGCCCGTCGCAAGGACATATAACGCCACTGGTGGCACCACTGCTACTCTTGCTACCGCTGATATCGGTAGGATAACTGCTACTTCTGGTGGTGCCACCCTAGTGACGCGTCAACCTAGATTAGCCGTAAGTAACGGTATAGCAGATGAACGGGTCGGCTTAAGCTTTATGATGTACCCTCAACCATTCGGGCTAGAAGCAGAATGGAACTGGGGCAAAACACCAGGTCTTGATATAGCAACAAATACTATTCAAGAAAAAAGTCTGAACGGTGGTTATGTTCAAACGATGTATAAGATTGATAACTTTAAATTCCTCGATACGAACGGTACATTGATCCCATTCCTCAAATGGCAGTACTTTGACGGGTATAACAAGGCTGAAGACAACGCCCCACGAAACCAAGTGAACGACTGGGAGCTTGGTATGGAGTGGCAGATTGCCCCAGAGGTTGAGCTAGTGGCTGAATACCATAGAATGAAACGTAATAATCTAGTTACAGGTAATACAAATAATAGATTGGATTATGCGAGATTTGAGGCTGATGTGTTGCGTCTTCAGCTTCAATGGAATTACTAGTTAACTATTAAAAAATTAAACTTAAATAAATCTGAAATTGATAGGCGCTATAATTTTTTTATAGTGCCTTTTTTTACTATTCATGCCTCTGGCGCGTTCCTAACTCTTCCTTAGGGACAAAATCAATTCTTCGTTTTAACCCTTAATACCGTTTAAAAAAATTTTAACCTTTTGCCTATACCTCCATTTTGTTTTACCTCCTAGAAATGTTTATAGGTAGTGCATTTTAATTTTCTTAAAAATAATTGCACTCATTTGCATCATCGATGCACCATGAGCATGCGAATCAACACCTTTAAGTTTTACGTTATCCCCGCAATTTTTAGAGCCTAACCTCCCACTTTAGCGGCTAAATAAGCTTGTCGAGACATTCGCGATAGTTGGCACAGTAATTGCTCACATAGTAAGTAAGAGCAACAGCGAAGTTTTTAAATACGTTGTTGCATATCAAGCTTACTAAGTAGGAGTGCAATATGAATAAAAAGGCCTTGGTTTTATTATGTTCGACATTGCTTAGCTTTTGTTTATGGAATGAAGCGTTTGCCATGCCAGAAGAGAGTCTGTTGCATGAATTAAACGCTCAGGTGTTGCGTGTAGAGGTTAAACATAACAATGGAAGTAATGGCTTGGGTTCAGCTGTCGTGATTGCAAAAGATCAAGTCATTACCAATTGCCATGTGGTTACGGACGCTAAAAATATCAAGGTGTTGGCGCATGGTGAAGCGCTCAGCGCTTCTGCAATAAAACCAGACTGGTATCATGATTTATGTATTCTCACAGTGGAAAACCTAGAGGCGCCGATTGCAAAAATGGGTGAGAGCAAACATTTACATTATGACACCCCGATTTTGACAGTGGGTTATCCTAATACAACATCTCAGCCAATCAATACCTTTGGTAAAGTTAAAGGACTTTTTCCAATGGATGATAGTTTTATTATTCGTGCAACAAGTACTTTCAAATTAGGCGCCAGTGGTGGCGGTATGTTTGACGAAGAAGGACACCTCGTAGGGATCATTACCTTAAAAAGTCGCGGCGGTGAAATCCATTACTACTACATGCCTGTTGAGTGGGTTCAGGCTTTGATGCATAAACCAGCACAAGTTCTGGGGGCACATAACGAAAAGCCATTCTGGGCGATGGCAAGCGAAAACCGTCCCTTCTTCATGCAAGTGGTGCAACCTTATGTGTCACATGATTGGGATGTATTAATGAACATTTCCAATGCATGGGTAAAACAAGAACCCAATACGGCAGAGTCTTGGTTCTATTTAGCAATCGCTGAGTTTGAAACTAAACATTATGATGAAGCTGAAGCGCACTTCAAAAAAGCACTGACGTTTCACCATCATGACGAAGAGACCATTGCATATTTAAATAAGATTACTGAAAGAACTGCTGCTATGAATGTTAAGCCAAATCAAATGGCATTGTTAAGTAATTGATAACATTCTCAATAGAACAATAGGCTTCTACCGATTTTTATATTACTCATGTATGTGAGGTGAGTGAGTGATAGGTTTGATTTCTTTATTAAGTGCTTTGAGTTGACGGTAAAGTATGCGTGTTTCAAGGAGATTCCACACACGTAGCATGGCCTCAATGGTATCGAAGGGCTTAGTTAAAAAATCTTTTGCACCTAGTGCGAGCGCTTTTCTTTTTGCAACGATGGTGGCATCCGCCGTTAATACCAATACTGGTAAGTACTCATCCTTAGGAATATGGCGTGATAATATTTCTAAGACAGCATAGCCATCAAGCTCGGGCATCATGAGATCAAGTAGAATCAAGTCAGGCTGAAAGGCTATAAATAAATCGAGTGCACGTGTAGAGTCTGTGGTACTAATAATCTGATGAAAACCTTCTCTTGTGAGCAAGTCTTCTAATAGCTTTAAATTAGCCTCAGCATCATCGACGATTAAAATTTTAGTATTTAAAATATCGGTTTCATTCATTTATTTTTTTCCTTCAGATCCTATGAGTTCTCTCACTTTTTTACTGAACACTGCAACATCTAACGGCTTGGTCATGTAATCGACAACACCATTTGATTTCAAGCGCTCCATAGTTTCGGGTAATGCATCTGCACTTAAAATCATCATGGGTATATTTTGGAATTCTGATTTTGATTTCACATGATTCACCAGATCTTCACCAGAGCCATCGGGCAAGTGAAGGTCTATCAAAAGTAATGATGGCACCATTTCTTTTAAAAAGCGTTTAGCATCCTTAATGGTCGCTACACTGTGAATGCGTAAATCTTGCTGGCGATGAATAATGGCCTCCACCAATGCACGGTTACTCACATTGTCTTCAACATAAAGAATTGAGCTATTCTTAAGTAACTTAAAAGATTGTTTGTCATGGGTATCATGGTTTAATTCGCTGGATGTATGGCTTGCACTCGTTGCCGGAATTTCTATCCAGAAAAGACTTTTATCTTTGGCTACATCAATCTTGCCATTCATGGCTAGCATAATCTGTTTCGAGAGCGCTAAACCCAAGCCCGTCCCTTCAATTTTGGTATTCTCGGCACCCAGTCTCTCAAAAGGCGTAAATAATCTTTCTCTTAATTGAGCAGGAATACCAGGCCCACTATCCTGAACCTCGATCACAATGTGGTCTTGTTTGCGGTAGGCATTCAATGCTACAGAGGAACTCACTGGGCCATATTTCAGTGCGTTGGAAAGTAAATTCAATATCACTTGTAAAAGTTTTTGTCGGTTCGCTTTTGCCCAAAGATTCGGAGCAATATTACATTTAATTTCTATGTCGCGAATTTTTCCTATAGGCGAGATATAGTGTGTTGCTTCTTCTAATAGTTCATTAATTGGAGTCGCTGTTAATTCTAGAGAGGTTTCGCCTGATTCAATGCGCGCAATTTCCAGTACCTCATTAATCAGTTTGAGTAAGTGTTGTCCAGCACCTCTAATCAGCGAGACACTGTCACGTTGTTTGCCAAGTGGTAAGTCCTGCTCTAATAGCTGCGTAAATCCTAGAATAGCATTGAGTGGGGTTCTGAGTTCGTGACTCGTTCTAGATAAAAACATACTTTTTGAAGCGCTCGCTTCTTCCGCTTCATGCCTTGCTTGCAGAGCGTCACTAATATTTTTTGCGAGTAATTGTGAAGCTTGCTCTAACTCATCTGATAGCTGTCCTAGTTCGTCTTTGCTACTCGAGGCTATATCCAGCGCTTCTGCGCGTGCTAAGTGACCTGCATTATCTCGAAGGAGACGCACACGTTTAACAATAGTGCGAGAGTATATCCATACAGCCATAAGTGAACCAATGATACCGGCAATCGCAGCGATCAGTGTCACGGTAATATTTTGTTGGCGCTGCAAAAATATTTCTTGTTGATCTTGCTCAGCTAGGAGTGCTTCTTCAGTGTTGAGCGCCTCGATTTCTTCTCTCAGTTTATCCAGCGTGGCTACTTGAGATTTAAATTGTGCAATTAATTGATTCGAGGCAATCGCAGTTTCATGACTAGAGAGCGCCTTTAAGTCTGCTAAATTTTTAGTGACGAGTGGCAAGATTTTAGATAGTCGCTCTTTTTGCTCGTCGTTTTCTAGTCGCTCTTCCAAGGTGGTGATGATTTTCGGTAGTTTTTTTTCTGCCTCAAAAAAGATACCTAGAAAGTGTTTGTCACCGGTCAGTAAGAAATCTCTCACACCAGTTGAGGCTTCTAGGAGTTGGGTATGAACGGTTTGAATATCACGCTGATTTTGAAGTGCACGTTTAAGTTGATTTTCGAGCTTGGTAGATTCTAGCTCGCGTATGAAGAGTGAAGTTAAGGAAGCCAGTAATATCGCTAAGGGTAGCGCAATCACAATGACACCCTTGAAACCTAACGGCAAATTCTGCCATGCTTTTTCAAGCCAGCGTGCTGGCGGAAATTTTTTTATTTTAGCGTTTGTAATTTGATTGTTCATCTTAAGAAATTTAATCTATGGATTCACGTATTGAAATAATTTTAAAATTTAAGATTTATAACCTAGCTCAACAGCTTTTACAGCGGCCTGTGTTCTGTCTTTGACACCAAGCTTATTGAGTATACGCTCCACATGTATTTTTACAGTCCCAGACGCAATGCCTAGTTTATGACCTAATTCTTTATTACTCAATCCCGCTGGTAGCAGTGCAAAAATTTCTCGCTCTCTTGGGGTAAGCGTTTCCAGAATGGATTGATCTGATTCACTTCGAGCTATTCCTTGATGTTGAGAGATTGCAAGTGCAATGATGCCAGCTACAGCGTTTAAAGAATCTTTCTCTACATGACTGAGTGTAAGTTTTTTCCCTGATAATCCAATGACACCTTTAGCATGCTGTCCGATTGCAATAGGAACTAAACACTCATGATGAAGGGGATCTAAGTGTGTCCATAACTGCGTATTTTTGTTTTCATAGAGTGTAAACTGCACTGGATTTTTTAGCATTTGCGCTAGTATACCCATCATGGGAATTCTGGCTCCCACAGGGAGCGTTTGACCAATTTGAGTATAGATAACGAGTTTGCCCATATTTTCTATGGCAAGCACAGCTTGTTGCGCTGACACAAGGTTACATAAGGAGTGCAGTAGGCTCGATGCGGTATTTACATTCCACCCCTGCATGAATAGTTGTTGACCAAACTCTAAGTAAAGACGTAAGTGTGACTCATTTGACTCCGTCTCTCTGAGGCTCTGCCTGAATGCGCGTGCACTTGAAAGCTGCTTGGGGTTATTTTTGATTTCATTTGCCATATGCCGATCAGTATACACCGTTCTACCTATTTTGGTAGATTTTTCCTTGCCTAAGACCGCACATAATGCACTCCATGAACAAAGGTATTAAAACTAACTAAAAATTAAAATTAACTAGGAGATCATTATGAAAACTAAAAATCTAATCGCAGTATTATCAGCTGGAATATTATTAGCAGTAGCTAGCGCTTATGCAGATGAAAATAAAGATACTAAATTTAATATCAATAATCAAAATCTTTCAAAACGACCATATAGTCAGGCACCTATTGAGTCTAAGAAAGATAATTTTGAGGGTGCGACATTGATCAATGAGCAAGTGGAGGAAGACACAAAACATAAGCCCATGCGTCTTCATATGCTCGGTAGACAACCGTATGCCGTGAAAAATTCGGACTAATAAAACTTTAATATATAGATAGCTTCTTGATCCTTCCGATCTTTCGATCGGAAGGATTTTTTTTGTATTAACGTTGGGTCTAAGTAATGCCTTAGCGTATTATTAAGAAAGCTTAAAAAACTATAGAAGCACTCCATTGGATTATTTAAAAGCATAAAATTACGGATTTGACTTGAATCAGCCGCTGAAATATTTACAAAAATTAAACACGAGATAGTTGATGACTAAATTTTTATTTTACATTCTATTCTTTTTAAAAACTTTTTTAATCATTGATAGTGTGCATAGTGCAGAAACGATTCAGCATAAGCTCATCGATGAACTTCATCAGGACTGGCATATAAAATCTCTCATAAACGAAGAGACAAATGCAAATAAAAATCAGTATCGATTAGTTGCATCTCCTGATGGTATTGGAGTGCTAAATAAAAATAATGATCTCATATCAATATTCGTCAATCATGAGATTTCAAGTGATCAGGGAATTATTAGATCACACGGGAGTAGGGGTGCTTTCGTTTCGGAATGGACACTTGACATAAGATCTAAAAAAATTACCTCAGGCAATGATCTTATTAAAAAAGCTAAATTATGGGATCGTGACAAAAAAATATTTGAAGTAATCAATAACGCTTCCATTCATAAATTATGTTCAGGTGATCTTCCAAGTCAGTCAGCATTTTTTGACACAAAAAAAATGAAAGGATTTAAAGGGAGATTTTTTTTAAGTGGTGAAGAAGATCGAAACGGAGGAAGAGCTTTTGCGCATATTGTTTCAGGACCTGAAAAAGGAACATCCTATGAGCTTCCCTATCTAGGTAAATCCTCTTGGGAGAATTTGTTAGCACACCCTAAGAGCGGTGAGAAAACAATCGTGGTGGGTATGGATGACAACAAGGACGGTCAAGTTTATCTTTACATAGGAGAAAAAAAATCGAAAGGCAATCCAGTGGAGAGAGCCGGTCTTATGTATGGCAACCTCTATGGGATTAAAGTGATTGGTGATCGATTTAATTTAGTTGAACTAGGTGATGTATCTCAAATGTCGGGTAGCGAGATAGAGCAGCTAGGACTTGAAAAAAATATTATGCAGTTTAAAAGACCAGAAGATGGAGCGTGGGATACACTCAATAAAAATGTCTTCTACTTTTCTACTACAGACAAGATTGATGGCATGAGTCAAATCCTTCAACTCACATTCGATGACATCAATAATCCTAAGCAAGGGGGCTCGATTCAATCTATTCTGAACGCTTCAGAAATTGGTGCGCAGATGTTTGACAATATCACAGTGTCTGATAACGGAAAAATACTCATTAATGAGGATCCTGGTAATCATGAGCACCTCGCATCAATCTGGGAGCTTGATCCTCATACGAAAAAGACTACAAAACTTTTTTCAGTGAAGCCAGAGTTTTTTCAAGACCAGAATCATCCTAATTTCTTGACGATGGATGAAGAACACTCAGGTATTGTTGAAATTACAAAGCATCTAACACATGCGCCTTGGTATAAAAAAAATGAGCGATATTTTCTAGGTACGCTCCAAATCCATAAAAAAATAAATGATCCAGAGTTAATAGAGCTAGGAGAGCTTTATCTTATTTCAGGCCCAAAATAAGATAGTTTTAAATTCTTCAATTATGTAATTAATAGCTCTCTAAAAAAGAAAGCGAAAGTAATGGTTTATTTAACGAGTATTAAAAACCAAGTCACAGCGGCATTGATGAGAGTAAAAAAGACAGCCGCACTTCCAATATCTTTAGCGCGCTTTGCAAGTTTATGACGCTTTATTGAAATACGATCAACCGTTGCCTCAATAGATGAATTAATAAGTTCGACAATAATAATGAGTAGGATGCTGCTAATCATCAGCCCTTGTTCGATAGCACTCTCACCAAAATAGATTGCAAGCGGAATAAGAATCAAACTTAAAATAACTTCTTGCCTAAATGCGTCCTCATGCTTAAATGCTGCTAATGTTCCAGAAATTGAATAGCCAAAAGCGTTAATGAGCCTTCGAAGACCAGTCTTACCTTTGTATGGATTTTTCATAATGTAAATTATTTAATTCGAGAGTAGTTGTTTCGCCATTCTTCAAGCGCTGCAATTGAATCTTTATAATAGCCCAGAGCCATATCATCATATTTAATTGACCAAGGCATCTCGATCTCATCAGGTGACCATGTAAAGTATTGATGAACATCATCCATTTTTTTTAGCTGAATATAATAGTTAGGCATTTTAAATTTCCTCTTTAAATGGAATGATCAATATACTCTGATAATTATATTTGTTGAAAAATTAAAAATAAAGAATTAAGGTTTCTGTAACAAAAATGTCATAATTTTTATAAAGCTTTGTGCAATTAAAATTCTTATCGCTGCAGATTCGTTTTGTCAGGTGAATGCTGTCCGACCTATAGGACTATTTTTAAAATTTCACCTCTAAAAACTATGGAAATGATTTAGAGTTTAATATCAGAGAGTCTTTAATGCTTCACCGGAAAAATAAGCGTATTCCTCAAGCGTCGATGATCGAGGAAAACATGCACAAACAAAGATGAATTTTACACCAGGAAATGTTTAGCGTAACGCGGAGGGATATCTTTTAAGAAGAACATGGTTAAAAAGTCTGCAGTATTAAAGTCTGGATCCCATGCAGGATCACCACATACTTTTGCACCCAACCGCAAATAACCTTTTAGGAGTGCTGGAGGTTCAACGTTAAGATCCTGATCTAATTCATGAATAGGCAAGGGTAGTTTTGGTGTGACACGATACTCTAAGGGTGATAAGTGTAAAGCATTAATTTTTTTAGCGAGACTTGCTGCATAATGTCCTCCATCTCCCATCGGCACACTGGCACAGCCAATCATCACTTCGTAATTATTTTTTTTCATGTAGTCTGCAAGACCGCTCCATAGGGCCATGATGACTCCGCCTGTTCTAAAATCTTTATGCACACAAGAGCGACCCACTTCCACCATCTTATCCGATAAATGCATGAGTCGATCAAGATGAAACTCAAGGTCTGAATAATAAAACCCAGCCTCTTTAGCCTTCTGCGGGGGAAGGACTCGATAGGTGCCGATGACTTTAAGTGTTTCGGTATCTCGGATTAAAAGATGGTCACAGTATTGATCAAGAATATCTTTATCTATTTTTTCGTAATTAGATATTAAGTGGGCGCCCATCTCTTCAGCAAAAACTTTATATCTTAATTGCTGGGCCTCTCTTATCTCATTTTCATCCTGTGCCCATGAAATTTGGATAGTATTTTTTTGATTTGTGCGTAAAAATTTTTGATCTTGCGTGTCTAGCTCGCACATTAAGGATGGGTCTAATATTAATTCACTCATAAAAATTCCTTAGATAAATTTTAATAACACTCTAAAAGTGAAATATTTCATTTGTGTGAAGATAGCTTTAATCTTTTATGACAATGAGTGCTGATGCCAGTCGACAAGTTTTAACTTTCCTTTCTTAGTTTCTACAAGCGCTGTCAGACTCTCTACCCAATCGCCATCGTTGTAATAATCAATACCTTTAATTTTTTTAATGGCTGCTTTATGGATATGTCCGCATATCACGCCATCGCATTTTTTTCTTTTGGCTTCAGCTGCCATGAGTTTTTCAAAATTCTCAACATACTTCACGACATTCTTAATTGAGTTCTTGATGGATAAAGAGAGCGACCAGTAATGAAATCCGTATTTGTGTCTCAAGGTATTAGAGAAATTATTAATTCTCAAGATGATGTAATAGAGGGTATCGCCCACAAATGAAAGCCATTTAGCGCATGAGATGATGTTGTCAAAAAGATCGCCATGGGTCACCCACAATCTTTTACCATGCAATGTTGTATGGATAAGGTCATTTTTGATTTCAATATCACCGAAAGTCATATTAATAAATTGGCGACCCAACTCATCATGATTGCCTGGTATATAGATGACCTTAGAACCGTTTCTTGCTTTACGTAATAGCTTTTGAATCACGTCATTATGTTTTTGTGGCCAGTACCAGCGTTTTTTGAGCGCCCATCCATCAATGATATCGCCCACCAAGTAAATCGTTTCAGCAGTATTATTTTTAAGAAAGTCGAGAAGGTATTCGGCCTTACATTCGGCAGTACCTAGGTGAACATCAGAAATCCAAATTGCCCGATATCTTTTCATATGTGACCATTAAATATGACAAGTATGAAAGTTTCGTGACAAAACAGTGTCACAAATATGACACAGAAGATCATTAACATGTGTGACATGAAAACCTTAAAGGTACTTTTACACATATTATTGGTCATACCTCTATGTCTATTAATCCTTATCTCACCAAAGTCGCAACAAGAGAAAATTATTCAATTTTGGTGTAAAAAACTTTTGTCTATTTTTGAGATTAAGGTTGTTCTAAAAGGTGAAGAAGTATTTCTCTTTAATCAAAAAAAATATCTACTCGTGTCTAACCATATTTCATGGCTTGATATCATCGTCATTCAATCCATTAAGCCATCTATTTTTGTAGCGAAGTCCGATGTAGCTTCGTGGCCTCTTTTTGGCTGGGTAGCTCATATGACAGGGACAATATTTATTAAGCGCGATAAGGTGTCGGATATAAAAAAAGCTTTAAAGAAGATAAAGCGACGTTTAATCAAACGATCTGTGTGTATATTTCCAGAAGGTACTTCTACCAATGGTCGATATGTCTTACCCTTTAAGAGTAATTTATTTCAATCTTCGATTGATTCTAATAGAGCGATTCTCCCTATATGCTTGCTGTATAAAGATGACAGCGCTTACACAGACAAGGTTGCATTTGTGGGTGATATGTCGCTTGTCGATTCAATCATGAAGATTAAAAAAGAGAAACGTATTAAAGCTGTCGTCGATGTCTTGCAGCCTATCAAACCTCGAGGCAATAGAAAGGAACTTGCAAGCTATACCTATGAAATGATTCAAAAAAACTTATCTCAAAATTTGTCATAAAACTTTCACAATTTGATATTAACCTTACCGCAATATCTATTATGGATAAATGCTATGCCAAATAAACTCAAGTTGTACATGAACCAGCTTCATCATGTCGATAGTCATTTATGCATTACATTTAATAAAACCAGCCATAACATTCTCATCCGAAATTTCTTTAAGGGCATTAGTCGTCTAGGTGATGGTGTATTTTGGTATAGCTTCATGGCACTTATGTTATGTTTAGATCAGGCTCGCGCATTATTGCCTGTATGTCATATGGTAGCTGCTGGATTGATTGGCACATTAATTTATAAGTGGCTCAAGGTCAGAACACTTCGTCCACGCCCATTCAATGTATACCAGCAAATTTCATTAAGAAGCATACCCCTAGATCAATTTAGCTTTCCATCCGGACACACATTACATGCGGTCATATTCTCAATGGTAGCTATCCATTATTATCCTATGTTAGCGACTGCATTAATCCCATTCACGATTTTAATTGGATTATCTAGACCTATTTTAGGACTTCATTATCCAAGTGATGTTTTAGTGGGTGGTTTAATAGGCATGCTTATTTCAATCATTTCTTTTTATATTATCTAAATGAATATACTTTTTATATCTGATGTTTTTTTTCCTCGTGTGAACGGGGTCTCTACATCCATTAATACTTTTGCAAATGAGCTTAAAGCACTTGGCCACCAAGTAACTTTAATCGCACCTTCTTATGGAGATGACGATAAACATGCAGACTGGATTATAAGAGTGCCTTCTCATAAGATTTATTTCGATCCTGAAGATCGCTTAATGAATTTTGGTAAATTGAAAGCATTATTACCATGGGTTGAAGAAGGACATTTTGATGTAATACATATTCATACACCATTTACAGCTCATTACGTGGGTATTGATTTTGGAAAAAAATTAGATATCCCAGTGGTTGAAACTTACCACACATTCTTTGAGGATTATTTACATCATTATTTACCCTTTATCCCACAATTTATTTCTAGAAAGCTTGCAAGAACAATATCGAGAAGACAATGTAATGCAGTTGATGGCATTATTTCGCCATCAAAACCCATGTTGGATGTATTAAAAGCATATGGTATTAAGACATCTGCAGAAGTGGTGGCTACAGGTTTAGATGAGTCAAGTTTTGCTAAGGTCGATGGAGAGTCTTTCCGGATCAGTCATGACATTCCATTAGCACAACCGATGCTTTTATTTGTAGGTCGCGTAGCCCATGAAAAAAATATTGAGTTCTTACTTGAAATGCATGGGGAATTAATTCAAAAGTATCCTGATGCATTATTGGTGATTACAGGTGAGGGTCCAGCAGAAGAATCTATTAAGGCATCTATCGCGAGATTAGGTCTCGTGAATAAAGTAAAGATGATTGGATATTTAGACCGCAGCCATGAGCTTATTGCCTGTTACAAGGCGGCTGATGTATTTGTCTTTGCATCTAAGAGTGAGACTCAAGGTTTGGTGCTTTTAGAGGCTATGGCTCAAGGAACACCTGTCGTTGCATTAGCAGAGCTTGGAACTAAATCAATACTTATCGAAGGCGAGGGAACGTTAATCGCAAAAGACGATATCTATGATTTTGCAGATAAAGTGAGCATGCTTTTATCTGACCCCTCAAAACGTAGAAGTATTGGAAAAAAGGGTAGGCAATACGCAGGAGAAAAATGGGGCGCTAATGTCTTAGCTAAAAAAGTGGCTAAATTCTATAAGAGTGTCATCGCACAAAAAATATCACTCACAAGATATACCAATACTAGAATTGGCAATGCAAAAGGTACAGCCTAGAAGAGCTCTATCTCATACTTCCATTCAATTTTTTTCCAGTCGGATGCTTCCTTGTTGAGTCCGAATTGAATGAATGGATTTTTTTCTAACCAAGCCTTAGAAATCTTTAATTTAAATCCTTTAGGGTTTTGTTCGACTTTGATAAGAGGCAGCGCTGAATTTTCTCTTTTTCTAGAGACGACATGTGCGAGCCTTAAGCAGAATAACAAGTGCCAATCAATATACCCAGGGCTGATAGGAAGTTTATTGAGTTTACCGTTATGCCCTAATACAAGCCCTGCAAGTCTTGCCTGATCAAGTCTTGAAAATCCTGGCAAATCAGCATTAGAAATAATGTAAGCAGAATGTTTTTGGTAATCAGCGCGTGATACAGCTAAACCAATTTCATTTAGGAATGATGCCCAAGTTAGAAGCTTGCGATTATTTTTTCTATCTTCTTTTTTAAAGGTAGGTAATTGATCTAGAAAAAAATCAGCCATTTGACTCACCCGTTTAAATTGTGCTTCGTCTACATTAAAACGTTTGCCTAATTGCTCGATAAGATCATATCTCGTATCGATATTTTCTTGCTTACCAATCGCATTAAAGAGTGTTTTAAGAATACCCTTTTTCTTCGTATTGGCACCATGCTTGGATTGATTATGGAGATGATGGAGAGAGCCAAAAAGAAGGGCAGCTTCCGTAATTTCCATATGCTCAATGCCTAACTCTTCAAAGGCTGCGATCATGATAGCAAGGCCTCCGGGTAATACAGGCTTTCGATCCGCTTTTAAACCTAATAAGCTTAATCGTTCGATATGTTTTGTTTCAAGTAAGTTTTTTTTAAGTAACTCTAAGCCATGACGTGTGATAATCCCGCCTGTTTCTTCAACAGGAAGATTGTGCGGTTCACCACTTAATCCATTGAGTGCAATAAGTTCTGCAATAGCTCTGGCTGTTCCCGAGGAGCCTATCGCTTGTTCCCAACCCATTTTCCGATAGAAAGGTGCGATCGCTTTAATTTCTTTTAAAGCAGCATTCTGAGCAGCTTTGAAATTCTCTTCATCGATGATACCTTCAGAAAAAAATCTTTGGCTAAAAGAAACGCACCCTATAGGAAGGGACTCCAAAAGCTTCGGCTCATGGCCATCACCGATTATGATTTCAGTTGAGCCGCCGCCAATATCAAATACAAGCCTTTTGCCGACACACATGGGCGCGATATATGAGGCTCCAATGTAGATAAGCCTAGCTTCTTCATTGCCTGAGATGACATCAATCGGAAAGCCTAAAAGCTTTTCTGCTTCATCAATAAATTTTTTAGCATTTCGAGCGACACGAAAGGTATTCGTAGCCACGGCAACGACTTGATTTGGGCTAAAGCTTCTTAATCGGTCGCCAAATCTTAAAATAGCTGCAAGCGCTTTCGTTGTTGACTCTTCACTTAATTCATTATCTTGATTAAGTCCTCCAGCAAGTCTGACGGTATCCCTTAAGGTGTCGATGGTTTGAAATTGAATACCGGTAGCTAGATAATTGACTTTTGCAATCATCATTCTAAAGCTGTTAGAGCCCAGGTCTATCGAGGCGTATAAACCATTGAGATTTTCGGGAGATTGGACTGTTTTGCGAGAGGGTATCATCATAAAGGACGCTAATTTAAATCAAATTTGTGACATATCTATGACATATCTTACAAATGTCATGTAAATGTCACATTCTGTAATCACAATGATAGTATGAATGTTGTGAAATCTAAACTTAATTTATTAAATCGTGAATTAGGCGCTCTCGAATTTAACCGACGTGTCCTTGCCTTAGCGCAAAATCTTAAAATACCTCTTTTAGAGCGCCTTAAGTACATCTGTATTGTTTCAAGTAATTTAGATGAATTTTTTGAAATTCGAATCGCAGTGCTTAAGGAGCAGCTAAGAAAAAATCCTAAAAGCAAGACCCAAGATGGGCTCATAGTAGGTGATGCGTATTTAAACATTGTGAAAGAGACACAAACGCTTGTTAGCCACAAATACAAAATATTTCAGAAAGATATTTTACCGAGACTTGAGAGAGAAGGAGTTCACCTTCATTTCGAGAGCGCATGGACGCCAAGTCAGCATCGTTGGGCAAAAACATATTTTGAAAAAGAACTCGTTCCACTCTTAACTCCGATTGTTTTAGATCCAGCCCACCCATTCCCTAAAGTCATCAATAAAAGTTTAAACTTTTTTGTAACATTAGAAGGCAAGGATGATTTTGGAAGGACGCCTAAGTTAGCTGTTGTTCAAGCACCTCGTTCTATACCCCGCGTCATTCAAATGCCGGCTCGTATTAGTCAAAAACCTTATGGCATCGCGATCTTATCGACCTTTATGCAATCTTTCGTGCACGAACTTTTTCCCGGTATGAAAATTACAGGATGCTACCAATTTAGAGTGACAAGAAATTCAGATTTATTTGTATCGGATGATGACATCTCTGACTTAAAAGAATCATTAAAAGGTGAGTTGTCTACAAGACATTTAGGTGATGCAGTAAGACTTGAAATCTCTTCTGATATTCCAGATCACCTTCTTAAGTATTTAAGAAAATCTTGCGATTTGAATCCTGAAGATTGTTATCGCGTAGATGGGCCAGTTAACTTAATGCGCTTAATGCAAGTAGCAGAGATTGTGAATAGACCCGACCTGAAATTTCCATCTCATATTCCTAAGTTACCTTTAATCAAGGGTTCTATCTTTGATGAACTTAAAACGCGCGATGTTTTACTTCATCATCCTTATGAAAGCTTTGAGCCTGTTTTGAATTTGCTCAGAACTGCTTCAAAAGATCCTGATGTATTAGCGATTAAACAAACGATATATAGAACCGGCAATGTATCGCCTGTGATGGACGCTTTAATTGAAGCTGCTAAGAATGGCAAAGAAGTAACTGTGATTGTGGAGCTCTTAGCGCGTTTTGATGAAGAAACAAATATTTCATGGGCAGCTAAATTAGAAGAGGTCGGTGCGCATGTTGTTTATGGTGTGGTGAAACATAAATGTCATGCCAAGATGATCATGATTGTAAGAAAAGAGTTATTGCCAGTAAAAGGCAAAAGAAAACCAGAGCACACTTTAAAACGTTATGTGCACTTAGGGACAGGAAACTATCATCCTAGAACAGCGAAGCTATATACCGATTTCGGGTTGATGACTTCAAACCCATCAATTTGTGACGATGTTCATAAGATTTTTATGCAGCTCACAGGAACAAGTCGTTTAATCAAGCTGAAATCATTATGGCACTCGCCCTTTACTATGTTTGATCAAATTGTGAAGCATATTCAAGCTGAAGCCAAGGCAGCAAAGTTAGGTAAGCCTGCAAGAATTGTGGTGAAAGTGAATGCACTCCTAGAGCCTGCTGTGATTAATGAGCTCTACAAAGCCTCGCAAGCAGGTGTCAAAATTGATTTAATTGTAAGAGGGGTGTGCGCACTTAAGCCTAAAGTTAAAGGCCTCTCCGAAAACATTCGAGTAAGATCTATTGTTGGACAATTTCTAGAGCACCATCGTATTTTTTATTTTTATGCAAACGGTAAAGAAAATGTTTATTTATCCTCTGCAGACTGGATGGATAGAAACTTATTTAGAAGAATTGAAGTGGCATTTCCTATTCTAGAGCCTGAATTAAAACAAAAAGTTATTAATGAAGGCTTAAATGAATTACTGAAAGACGTTTCTAGCTGGAATATGAATTCAGATGGTCTATATAAACAATCAGCATCTGCATCAAATAATAAATTATCGGGCCAACAGAATTTATTACTTAAATATAGTGTAGTTACAAAATCTTCAAAACGAAAACTTAAAGCTTAACCTTCTTTTGCCATATTAATAGTGTAACGAGGAATTTCAATGGTGAGATCATTCTGATCCACAATAGCTTGGCAAGATAATCTTGATTTAGGTTCCAATCCCCACGCCTTATCAAGAAGATCTTCCTCCAAATCATCAGCTTGATTTAATGTATCAAATCCTTCTCTCACAATCACATGACATGTAGTGCATGCACATACCTGATCGCAAGCGTGTTCTATCTCAATATGGTTTTGTAATAAATTCTCACAGATAGAAAGCCCCGGTTTAGCATCAATCACTTCACCATGAGGGCAGATTTCAACATGTGGCAAGATAATAATTTTTGGCATATTAGAAGTTTACCTTATCTATCGATTTGCCTCTAAGTGCATGACTCACAGACTCATCCATAAGTCTAGCTGCAAATGATTCTGTAAGTGTGTTTAAATCTTTTGTATGCTCTGTAATTAAATCGGAATTATCAGAGCTTAGAGCAGATAAAAGTCTTTGTATGGCAGATTGAATGGCTGTAATTTCTTCCTGCGTTAGTAGTTTATTGCCGTTTTTATCTAAGGCATTTCGCACGGCTATGATAATTTGCTCACCTTCAATTTTAGCCTCGCTCAATGCGCGTATCTTTTTATCTTCATCGGCTTTCTCAAAAGATTGTTTAAGCATATTTGAAATTTGATCTTCAGATAAGCCATAAGAAGGTTTAACGGTAATGCTTGTTTCTTTATTAGTAGATAATTCTTTTGCTGCTACTGAAAGTAATCCATCAGCATCAATCTGGAAGGTCACACGAATTTTGGCGGCCCCTGCGACCATTGGAGGAATGTCAGTTAAGGTAAAGTTTGCAAGCGATCTGCAATCTGATACACGTTCACGTTCACCTTGCAATACATGAATCGACATTGCAGTCTGCCCATCTTTATAGGTTGTAAATTCTTGTGCTTTTGCGATCGGAATCGTGGAGTTTCTATGAATAATTTTTTCTACTAAACCACCCATCGTTTCAACCCCAAGAGATAAGGGTGTTACATCAAGAAGAAGTAGGTCTTGATCTGATTTATTTCCGGCAAGTGTATGTGCCTGTCTTGCAGCACCAAGTGCAACAACCTCATCTGGATTAAGATCATTAAGCAAATCTTTCTTAAAGAAATTTTTAATTTCTGATTGAATATGCATCATGCGTGTCGCGCCACCCACCATCACAATACCGTCAATAGAATCGATGGATAATTGAGCATCATTTAATGCACGCCTTATAGGCTGAATTGTTTTTTGCACAAGATCATGCGTTAATTTAAAAAATGTATCTCTATCCAATGAAAAACTAATCTCTTGCCCACCTGCGAGTTTGATCACCGTTTTTGCAGACGCATCATTCGTAAGTTTTTCTTTTAAGCATTTAGCGTGCGTAATGAGTGCGCGTTTATCCTCATGACTAAGATGAGCGATTTGGTTATCATGTTTGATAAGTTCTACTATAGCCTGATCAAAATCATCACCGCCCAGACGCGGATGACCATTCGTGGCTAAGACCTCAAATATACCTTTATGAAGCTTTAAGATTGAAACATCAAAAGTACCGCCACCTAAATCATATATGACGAAGGTACCTTCTTTCTTTTGATCGAGACCATAGGCAACAGCAGCGGCTGTCGGTTCATTGATGAGTCTTAAGACATTTAAACCGGCTAATTTGGCAGCATCTTTTGTGGCTTGACGTTGTGCATCATCGAAATAAGCAGGAACCGTAATTACCGCACCTGTAATCTCACCACATAAAGAAACTTCAGCAAGATCTTTTAATTTTTTTAAGATATCGGATGAAATTTCAATCGGATGTTTTAAGCCTTGCTCGGTTTTAATTTGTATGTCATCGCTATGATCATCAAAAGCGTAGGGCAGTGATTCTCGATATTGAATATCAGATTTAGTATGACCCATAAAGCGTTTCACTGACACAATGGTGTTCTTTGCATCAGTTGATAAATAGGACAATGCATCATGACCGACTTTAATATTATTTTGTCCGTAATAGACGATCGATGGTATGAGGGACTTTCCATTGGCATCTTTTATGATGGTAGGTAATCCACTTTGAACAGTAGCTACCAGAGAGTTTGTTGTACCTAAATCAATACCTACCGCAGTTTTGTGTTCATGAGGAAGGGTGCTTTGACCAGGCTCTGCGATTTGAAGTAGCGCCATAATTTAAACAATCTCGATTAATGCATCATGAATATGCTGTTCAATTTTTTCAATGAAATTAAGTTCACGCGTGATTTTAATGGCATCGTTAAGATGATTTTTTTGATCAAAGAAGGCTGGAAGTTGATTCATCATGTCATTTTTATTTTTTTGAATCTCAGTAGCTAATTTTTCAAGGGCTAATTTATTTTGCTTGTGTGTTTCGAGTTCTTCACGCCATTCCATTTGCTGCATTAAAAAATCTTGAGGCACAGCCGTATATTTTTCATCATGGATATTCACACCATGAAGTTGAAGCATGTATTCTGCGCGTCGAATAGGCGACTTTAAAGTTTGATAAGCGTCATTCACTTGAGCTGTTTTTTTGATGGATTCTAATTTAGTTTCATCATCAAATGATGCGAAGCGATCTGGATGAATTTCTTTTTGAATGTCTTGGTAGTTCTGATCAAGTCTTTCTAAATCGATAACAAATGCTTCTGGAAGTTTGAGGAGTGTAAAAAAATTTTGACTCACACTGTAAAGCTTTCACCGCAGCCACATTCTGCCTTGACGTTAGGATTATTAAATTTAAAACCTTCATTTAAACCTTCTTTAGCAAAATCGAGTTCGGTTCCGTTTATATAAACAAGACTTTTTGGATCCACCATGATTTTGATGCCATGACTTTCAAATACTTGATCTTCAGGTAGGGTGTCATCCACAAACTCTAATGTGTAAGCCATGCCGGAGCAGCCCGTTGTTTTAACGCCTAGTCGAAGTCCCACGCCCTTACCTCGATTTTTGAGATATTTTTCGACGCGCTCCGCAGCCTTAGGTGTTAAAGAAATGGTCATGTTAAGTTTATTTACCTTGTTTACTCTTTAGATCCGCAATGGCTGATTTAATTGCGTCTTCCGCTAAGACTGAGCAGTGTATTTTAACAGGGGGTAATGCTAACTCTTCTGCAATAGCTGAGTTTTTAATTTCAGATGCTTGGTCTAATGTTTTACCTTTTAACCATTCGGTCACGAGTGAGCTCGAAGCAATCGCAGAACCACAGCCGTAGGTTTTAAACTTTGCATCTTCAATCACACCATCATCAGTCACTTTAATTTGTAATTTCATTACGTCACCACATGCTGGCGCACCGACCATGCCGGTACCGACGTGTGGATCATTCTTATCGAGGGATCCCACATTTCTTGGGTTTTCATAGTGATCTAAAACTTTATCGCTGTATGCCATATATGTCCTTAAAAAAACTAGTGGGCAGCCCACTCAACTTTACTAATATCAATGCCATCTTTAAACATTTCCCACAATGGTGAGAGCTCTCTTAATTTTTGAATCTTGTCTTTTAGTAATTGAATCGTAAAATCTACATCAGCTTCTGTGGTAAAGCGTCCAATCGAAAAACGAATAGAGCTATGAGCTAATTCATCTGAGCGACCTAGTGCACGCAATACATAGCTTGGTTCCAAACTAGCTGACGTACATGCAGAACCGCTTGAGACCGCAATATCTTTCACTGCCATGATGAGTGATTCACCTTCAACATAGTTAAAGCTGATATTAAGATTATGTGGGATGCGATGTTTTAAGTCGCCATTCACATAAACCTCTTCAATGCTTTGTAAGCCTTGAAGTAATTTATCCCGTAATTTTATGATGCGTTCATTCTCTGATTTCATTTCTAAGCGAGCGATTCTGAATGCTTCACCCATGCCTACAATTTGGTGTGTGGCTAGCGTACCTGAACGCATGCCGCGCTCATGACCACCGCCATGCATTTGCGCCTCAATACGAATACGTGGTTTACGTCTTACATAAAGCGCACCAATACCCTTAGGTCCGTATGTTTTGTGTGCAGAAAAACTCATTAAATCTACAGGTAATTTTTCAAGGTCGATATCAACCTTACCAGTCGCTTGCGCAGCATCTACATGAAAGATAACTTTTTCATTTCGGCAGATATTACCTAGGGCTTCTATGTCTTGAATCACACCAATTTCATTATTGACAATCATGACAGAGGCTAAAACCGTATCTGGGCGAATGGCTTTTTTAAATTTTTCTAAATCGACTAAGCCATTAGGCTCAGGCTCTAAATAAGTCGCCGTGAAACCCTCGCGTTCAAGTTCACGCACCGCATCGATGACTGCTTTATGTTCAGTCGCAATCGTTAAGACGTGCTTACCTTTGGTGCTATAAAAATGACTCGCACCTTTGATCGCTAAGTTATTAGATTCAGTAGCGCCTGACGTCCAAACAATTTCCCTAGGGTCAGCATTGACGAGTTTAGCGACTTCTTCACGCGCCTCTTCCACTGCTTTTTCTGCAGTCCAACCAAAGCTATGGCTTCTTGATGCAGGATTGCCAAAATGTTCTGTGATATACGGAATCATTTTTTCGGCGACACGGGGATCAATCGGTGTCGTTGCTGAGTAATCTAAATAAATTGGTTTACGTTCCATATGTTCGGTCATCTCTTATGCCGCGATTGCGGTCAGTTGTTTTAATGTTTGTAATTCTTTTTTTAATGTTTCAATAAATGATGTGACATCATTTATTGTGTTTTGGTTTCCAAAACTAATACGCAATGCACCACGCGCTAAATCTTCATCGATACCCATAGCAAGTAATACATGACTTGGTTCTTTATTGACGCTTGAGCATGCAGAACCGCTCGCAATCGCAAAACCTTTTTTATCTAATGCAGTGAGTAGCGTTGAACCCTCGATATCTTTAAATGCAAAGAAAGTGGTGTTGCTTAGTCTTTTTACTTTTTCAGAAAAAATTTCAGCACCCAATGTTTTTAAATGAAATTCGAGTGTTGTTTGAAGTTCACGTGAACGCATGGATGATTCTTTTAATGATTCTGAAATCAATTCGCACGCTTTACCAAAACCTACAATCGCAGCAATATTTTCAGTGCCACTCCTTAAATTCTTCTCTTGTCCGCCACCATAAATAAGGGGCTCAATATCAGAGCGCTTATTTAAGATTAAAGCACC
The DNA here is from genome assembly GCF_006364615.1 of Candidatus Methylopumilus rimovensis. Taxonomy (NCBI): domain Bacteria; kingdom Pseudomonadati; phylum Pseudomonadota; class Betaproteobacteria; order Nitrosomonadales; family Methylophilaceae; genus Candidatus Methylopumilus; species Candidatus Methylopumilus rimovensis. The sequence goes on from NZ_CP040986.1 coordinate 427,747, forward strand.
TACACCTTGAGGGCCATAAATTTTATGGCTAGAAAGTGTCATTGCATCAATCTCAAGCTCATCAAAGCGCACCTCCATTTTTCCAAAGGCTTGCACAGCATCTGTATGCGAGATTGCTTTTTTTCCTTTTGCAAAATCAGATAGGCGAGAGACCTCTTGAATCACACCTGTCTCATTATTCGCTAACATCACAGAGACAAGGCTAATATTATCTGCAGTGATACTTTTATAAGCTTCATCCGGTATCACGCCATCATGATTTACTTTGAGTAAGTCTTGATGCCAGCCCTGATGCGTGAGGGCTTCCATGGGGCGTGCGACACAAGGGTGTTCAATATTGCTTCGTACCAAAGTGCTTTGAGGATTTTTAATCGCCGCACCATGCACGATCATGTTATTGGCTTCAGTGCCACCTGAAGTAAAGATAACTTCAGAAGGGTGAGCGTGAATGGCTAATGCCACTTGTTCACGCGCTTCTTCAATCGCTGTTCTCGCATGCCGACCGAAACTATGTTGGCTTGTCGGATTACCTTGCTGTGTTTCAAGGTAAGGCATCATGACGCTCAAGACTTTTTTGTCTATGGCCGTTGTCGCGTTATGATCAAAATAAACTTTTTGCATATTGGGTTAACTAGCTTTAGCTAAATTGTCTTGATTAAGTTTATCGTTCAAGAAAAAAATTGCACGCTCATGATTCTTAACGTCTTTAGATTGAGCTTCGACAAGGTGCGCTAAAGTTAAACTTTCAAGGTAATCTAAAATTTTGGTATTAATGGATGCCCAAAGATCATGGGTAATACAGCGTCCGCCTTCATGGCAATTTTCTTTGCCAGCGCATTGTGTGGCATCAATCTCTTCGTCGACAGCACTGATAATAGACTTCACTGTAATGTCTTGATGTTTTTTAGCTAGGTGATAACCGCCACCAGGACCGCGAACACTTTTTACAATGCCTTCACGTCGCATGCGACTAAAAAGTTGCTCAAGATAAGATAAAGAAATGGATTGTCGCTCACTGATGTCAGCTAAAGTGACAGGCTTTTCTGACTCGTTGAGCGCGAGATCAAGAATGGCAGTGACTGCAAAACGACCCTTGGTAGTCAGACGCATAAGAAAATCCTTTTATCTTTAAACTTATAAGAAATTTTTGAAATTTCCGAAGCTTAGACTATAGAATAACCTAACATTTTAGTCAAGTATTATTTAGAGGTCTTTTTCTTGAGCGAGAAGGCTTTGGCGAGCTTGAGATCCTCGTTGGCCCTAGGCTTCAAGGACTTGATTTGAGCTTCTAAACGCTCAATCGTTTGGTTTTGTTTTCTAATGGCCGACATTAAATGATCGATATTTTTATGCATGGGATCAGGCTCATCTTTACCCACTGCATAAGCGTTAAAGGCTGGCAATTGCACCGCACTTTTTTGTTTTGTTTTGCCTTCTTCTTCAACAATGCGCGCAGGAATACCGACGGCCGTCGCTTTAGCTGGCACGTCTTTCACCACCACTGCATTGGATCCGATTTTAGCTCCGCGTCCGATGGTAATAGGGCCTAAGATTTTGGCGCCCGCACCAATAACGACACCTTGCTTTAACGTAGGATGACGCTTACCTTTATTCCAAGATGTGCCCCCTAATGTGACGCCATGATAGAGCGTGCAATCATCTTCAATTATCGCGGTTTCACCAATCACGACCCCCATACCATGATCAATGAATACACGACGACCAATTGTCGCGCCTGGATGAATTTCAATACCGGTGAACCAACGACCGATATGAGAAATCATGCGACCTAACCAGTAAAATTTAATTTGCCAAAAAGCGTGAGCTAGTCGGTGAATGAGTAATGCATGCACACCAGGGTAGGTCGTTAGTACTTCAAGTGTTGACCTCGCGGCTGGGTCGCGTTCAAACACAATAGCAATATCTTCTCTAATTTTTTTAAACATAATTGAAATTATCGCATGAAACGCTAAACTTGACTAAATTGCTAGGTTAATAAAAAACCTTCATTAAGATTTTATTTTTTTTTGAACCTGCGTTAATATGCCGCGCAGAATATTGACTTCATCGATCTCGAGTTGTGCTCTCGTGAAAAGAATATGAAGCCGTTGCATCAAACGCTCACCTTGAACCTTATCTAGGAAATCAATTTCGTCTAGCATGATTTCTAAATGCGACAAGAATCCCATCAAGCTATCATGATCCGCTAAGAGATCTAAGTCTTTGATATAGAGCTTAGGTGAATTTGTTGAGATGCTTGACTGCCTTAATTCGTGACATACCACTTGCACGGCTTGGGCTAAATTAAGCGATGAGTAATTTGGGTTAGCATTAATAAAACTTAACATTTGGCATTGATTTGTTTCAAGATTTGAAAGGCCACTCGTTTCATTACCAAAGACAAAAGCCACATCAGACTGATCTGCAATACGAATCATTTCGTTTGCGACTTCACGAATATCTAAATAGGGTTGAGATAATTCGCGTCTTCTTGCAGACAAACCTACAGCGAGCTTGACACCTTTTAAAGCACTCTTTAAATCATCGACAACGTGCGCATTCATTAGAATATCATCAGCCCCCGACGCCATTGCAGTCGCTTCAGAATGTGGAAATTTTTTAGGTGATACGAGATAAAGCGAATGAATGCCCATCGTCTTCATCGCACGCGCAGTAGCGCCAATATTACCTGGATGACTTGTCTGGCAAAGAATAATTCGAATTCGATTGAGTGCTTCTGAAGTAGCGACCATGGAGTTCCTTCATGTAAAATAGCATTTTATCAAGTCTATAAAAAAACAAAGATTTAAATAGACACGTTCTTATAAAAAAGAAAGAAATCCATTTATGCATCCGATGTTAAACATTGCAGTGAAGGCAGCTAGGCGCGCAGGCGCCATTATTAATCGAGCATCGCAAGATATCGGAACTTTAACTATTAAAAGTAAAAACTTTAACGACTTTGTAAGTGAAGTCGATGTCGCGGCTGAGCGCGCAATTATTGATACCTTAAAAGATGCATATCCTACACATGGTTTCTTAGGGGAAGAATCAGGTTCGACATCGCATCAAAGTGATTTCATTTGGATCATTGACCCATTAGATGGCACCACAAATTTCTTACATGGCTTTCCACAGTATTGCGTATCAATTGCGTTGCAACATAAAGGTGAGATCACTCAAGCGGTCATCTACGAACCTAATCGAAATGATTTATATACAGCGACCAAAGGGCGTGGTGCGTTCTTAAATGACAAACGTATCCGCGTTTCGAAATGTGACAAGCTTCAAGAGTCTTTAATTGGCACAGGTTTTCCATTTCGTGACTTTAAGCACCTTGATACTTATTTAGGTATGTTTAAATCCATGCTTCAAAAAACAACAGGCATTAGACGGCCAGGTTCAGCTGCGCTAGATTTAGCTTACGTTGCCAATGGATCGCTTGATGGTTTTTGGGAAATAGGTTTATCCCCATGGGATATTGCAGCGGGCGGACTTTTGGTTCGAGAAGCAGGTGGCATTATTTCAAACTTAAATGGCAAAGAGGGCTGGCTTCAGTCCGGCAACATCTTAGCTGCCTCACCTAAAATTTATGATGCCATGGTCGAAACCTTGGCGCCGCACTTAACAAACGATATTAAAGTTTAGTGGTGATGACCACCCGCACCGTGCACGTGCTGGTGTGATACTTCTTCTTGATTTGCAGAGCGTACATCTTTAATAGTCGCTTTAAAAATAATACGTTGACCAGCCCATGGATGATTACCGTCAACGACAACTTTTCCATCGGCAATATTGGTTACTGTATATAAGATGACTTCACCGGTTTCATCCTCCCCTTCGAATTGCGCACCTTCTTTCAAATTTTCTGGAGGAAAAGCTGACGCAGGCTCTATTTGTACAAGTTCTGCATCGTATTCTCCAAAAGCATCTACAGGTTCCAGGGCTAATTCAATTGTGTCGCCAATATTTTTTCCATGCATTGCTTCTTCCACTTTTGGAAAAATATTGTCATAGCCGCCATGAAGATAAGCTACAGGCTGATCACTTGATTCCAAAATAACGCCATCAGCATCTTTAAGTTCATAGGTCATGGTGACCACTGTGTTCATGGAGACTTGCATAAAAATTTCCTTCAAATGTTTTTTAATATTTTATAGGGGATGAAAGGAGTGAGGTGCGACTTTTTATAATTATTTTAATGCCCGTGATCGTGATCAAGGAGGGTGTAAAAATTAGAGGGCTTCAGAATCGTAGGTTTTGCAACCTTTAATTGTTTTGGATAATCGCGACTAAAGTGAAGCCCGCGACTTTCATGTCGTGCGATGGCTGACTCCACAATGAGTTCTGCTACCTGCAAAAGATTTCTTAACTCAATGAGATTGTGACTTACTTTAAAGTTGGTATAAAACTCATGCACTTCATCACGTAACATATGAATACGATGAAGCGCGCGTGATAAACGTTTATTGGTTCTCACAATACCCACATAATTCCACATGAATCTTCGTAATTCATTCCAAGTGTGGGTGATTAGAATTTCTTCATCCGCATCGGTTACACGACTCTCATCCCAGTGAGGTAAATCAAAACTGGATACATCTACTTTTGAATTCAGAATATGTTTTGCGACCGCATCACCAAATACCAAGCATTCAAGAAGTGAATTGCTCGCCAAACGGTTCGCGCCATGAAGGCCTGTGTAAGCAGTTTCACCAATCGCATAAAGATGCGCTAAATCGGTTTGACCCGATAAATCAGTCATCACACCGCCGCAGCTATAGTGAGCAGCAGGGACTACTGGGATCCATTCTTTCGTGATGTCGATCCCTAATTCTAAACAGCGTGCATAGATCGTCGGAAAATGTGACTTAATAAAATCAGGGGCCTTATGTGAGATATCTAAATAGACACAATCGATACCGCGCTTCTTCATTTCAAAGTCAATCGCTCGTGCCACAATATCACGCGAGGCTAGTTCGCCTCTTTCATCATATTCATCCATGAAGCGAGATCCGTCGGGCAATTTTAAAAGGCCGCCTTCACCTCTTACAATTTCAGAGATTAAAAAAGATTTAGCTTTAGGGTGGAATAGGCAGGTTGGATGAAATTGGATGAATTCCATATTAGCAACCCTGCAACCCGCACGCCAAGCCATCGCTACACCATCCCCTGTACTCACATCAGGGTTCGTTGTATAGAGATAGACTTTACTCACGCCACCCGCTGCAAGAATCGTCTCGTGCGACGCGATTGTAATCACTTTGCCGGTTTTATTATTTAAGACATAAGCACCTAAGCATCGATTCGATTTAATTTTTGTAACTTTTAAAGATTTGTTTTCTGTGATGAGGTCGACCGCAATATGGTTTTCTAGCATCGTGATATTAGGATGTGATTTAACTTGATCACTTAAAGTTTTTTGTATCGCACGACCCGTGGCATCTTTGGCATGCACGACGCGCCTGTGGCTATGCCCACCTTCTTGAGTTAAATGAAATTGTTGTGTGGCTTCATCTCGACTAAAGGGTACATCTAAATCGATAAGCCACTGAATGGCTTCCTGACCATGAGATGCCACAAAGCTTGCCACCTTAGGGTCCGTTAAACCACCCCCTACAAATTCGGTATCCTTCGCATGACTTTCAACGGAGTCGTCACTCGACATGACGGCAGCAACCCCGCCTTGGGCCCACTGACTTGAGCTATCTAAAATCTCACGCTTACTCACAATGAGTACTTTTTTATGGTCCGCGAGTTTAAGCGCTGAGGTAAGTCCGGCTAGACCGCTTCCTATAATGAGCACATCACAACGTAACATTTTTAGTATTTTCCATGAACTAATTAAAAGAGAGGGCGTCAATCAACATATATATAGTATGTTTTAGGTTTTTTTTATTTTTAAGATTCATTCAGGGGTTTATAAAATACGATGCCAAGACTTAACAATAACATAGAACAAACTAAATTATCACTCGTTCAAGATAGGCCTGCCGTGTATACTTCAGAGCATGTTGAATCATCGCCAAGCCAACCTGTGAGTGACAAAATAGAAAATCCGAATCGTGCACTTGATCAAGTTCTAGTGGAAAGTGCGCAAAAAGGGGATAAAAAAGCCTTTGGTCTTTTGGTTGAAAAATACCATAGAAAATTAGGCCGTATTCTCACCCGCATGGTGCGCGATCAAACTGAAATTGAAGATATCGTGCAAGAGACTTTTATCAAAGCCTATCGTGCACTCCCTAACTTTAGGGGCGATAGTGCCTTTTATACATGGCTCTATCGTATTGGCATTAATACGGCAAAAAATCATTTAGTCGCGATGGGTAAACGCCCACGTAACATGACTGAGTTTGAAAATGAAGACGGTGAGTTTGAAGAAACCCATCAAGTGGCGGAAGCTGATAATCCAGAGACCACGCTTTTGACTAAAGAGATTGGTATTACGGTCAATACTGCGATTGAATCTTTACCAGAAGAATTAAAAGTCGCGATTACATTACGCGAAATTGAAGGTTTAAGTTATGAAGAAATTGCGGAGCTCATGGATTGCCCCATTGGCACGGTGCGTTCACGTATTTTTAGAGCGCGTGAAACAATTGCAGAGAAATTAAAACCATTATTGTCACAACACAATAATAAACGTTGGTAGATTTATTTTTAAAGGAAAAGCGATATGAAAGAAAAAATTTCAACACTCCTCGATGACGAGCTCGATATTAAAAGCTCAAGTCATACAGTGTCGGAGATTATTAAGGACAAACGTTTACGTGAACGTTTTGAAGCCTATCAATTGATTCGTGATGCTATGAAAAACGAATTAAGTGATGCCACACTTTCATCTCAATCTATCTTAGATGCGATTGATAAAGAGCCTATCCAAATTCAATTCAATAACCATAAAAAACTATCCGATGTGATGGCTATCGCAAGTCCCGATTGGATGTCATGGCGGATCGCGGCATCATTTATCGCGGTGCTTTTTGTGGGCGCTATGATCACGATGAATCCACTTCGTATGAACACATCAAATGCTGTTGAAATTGCACAAGATATTCCAAATGAATATATTGAAGCACATCAAATGTTAGCGCCGACGAATGTCGCGTTATATGTTGAAACACAAGCCAAATAATTTTTTTATGCAGCGATTTGTTGTTGGCCTCACACTTTTTCTTTTAAGTTTTTGTGCACAAAGCGTAGAGGATCCTTGGCTTCATTTAGAAAAAGCGGCGCAAGCTGCTCGTAAATTAAGTTACAAAGGTATTTTTCTTTATCAAAATCATCAAGATGTTCGTTCCATCGAAATCACACATTTAAATAATGGCGCAGAAGAATTCGCGCGTATCGTGACTTTAGATGGCAAGCCTCGTGAAGCTTTGTCGCGTGGTAATAATATGGTGGTCTTTAATCCAAGCAAAGAAAATGTCATGATTCAAACAAGACAGAATCAAAGTCTTTTCCCTGCTATTTTGCCGCCAGATATTGAAAGTGTGAAAGCGATTTATACGCTTCGCTTTGTCGATCAAGAACGTGTGGGCGGTCGCGAAGCACAAATCGTCTACCTTGAACCTAGAGACGAGTATCGATATCTTTATAAATTATGGTTGGATAAAGAATATGGCTTGATTTTAAAAATGAGCATCCTTGATCACCAACAAAAAGTGATTGAGCAAGCGAGCTTTAATCAAATTGCTTTATTTAGCGGGCAAGATTTAAATTGGTTTAAACCCAATGTGGATACGCATAAAAAATATATCATGGATGACGCGTCTAATAATAAAGTATCACATGAAAAATATTGCACGATTGCCAATTTACCGACCGGCTATCGAGAAGTAAGTCACGTCACAAGAATGATGGGTAATCAACCACACCCCGTGCATCATTGGATATTTTCAGACGGACTTTCTTTTGTATCTTTATTTGTAAATCAGATTCCAAAGGGTCAGAAATCACGTATAGGTGAAACGCAGGTCGGCTCATCACATATCTTTGCACGTGTGATGAACGGGAATCAAATTATGGTCGTAGGTGAAGTACCACAGGCGACGATTCAAAAAATTTCGAATTCGATTCAAGATATCAAAGTACATTAAATGATCGAAGAAGAAGCGATTGTCATTAAAGCGTCAAAAGAAAATGTCACACTCGAAGTAGTTCGAAGTAAGCCGTGTGGTTTATGCGGACAGGTAAGAGGATGTGGCAATTCTATTTGGGGCAAAATTTTTTCTCACCGTTCCGGCCATATTGAAACTCACAATAATTTAAATGCCAAACTAGGTGACGTTGTGATTTTAGGTATTGATGAAACATTGATGCTTAAAAGCGCACTCATGCTCTATGGTGTGCCCATCTTATGTATGTTTTTAGGTATGGTGATGGCCAATAGTTTTGTAAAAGAGATGAAAGAGTTCTTTTCACTTATAGGTGCTGTGACGGGTTTGTTTTTAGGTGTTGTGGTGATTAAGCGCATCATCAATGAAAAGATGCAGATGTTTTATAACGAAGCACAATTAATTCGATTTAAATAATTTAATTTAAGGAATTTATAGACCATGATAAGACGTTTTTTTTATGTATGCCTACTTCAATTATGCATAGTGACTGGTTTAGTTGCGAAGGAACTTCCAGACTTTACTGAGCTTGCTGAAAAACAAAGTCCAGTGGTGGTGAATATTAGTTCGATTCAAAAAAATCGTCAAAATCCAATGATGCAAGGTTCACCTGAAGATGAGCAGATGCAGGAATTCTTTAAGCGTTTTGGTATTCCAGTGCCTCCAGGTATGCCACCGCATAATGGTCGCGGCCAACAAGGCGCGCCTGAAAAGCAAGTGTATGCTACAGGCTCTGGATTTATTGTGACGGGCGATGGTTATGTCTTAACGAATGCGCATGTGGTGAAAGACGCTGATGAAGTGATGGTGAAATTAAATGATAAGCGTGAATTTAAAGCGAAAGTTATCGGCATTGATTTAAGAACCGATGTCGCTGTTTTAAAATTGAATGCAACTAATTTACCAAAAGTTGCTATTGGTAATCCTGACACCATTAAAGTCGGTGAATGGGTGGCAGCAATTGGTGCACCTTTCGGTTTAGAAAATACGATGACTGTAGGCATTGTGAGCGCTAAAGGTCGCGCACTCCCGCAAGAAAATTTTGTGCCGTTTATTCAAACCGATGTGGCTATTAATCCAGGTAACTCAGGTGGTCCTTTATTTAACTTAAAGGGCGAAGTGATTGGAATCAATTCACAAATTTATAGCCGTACCGGTGGCTATATGGGGCTCTCATTTGCGATTCCTATTAATGTGGCGATGGATGTCATGAATCAACTTAAAGCAAATGGAAAAGTGATTCGTGGTTGGTTAGGTATTGCGATTCAAGAAGTAACAAAAGAACTCTCCGAGTCATTCGGCATGAAAAATACCAACGGTGCGTTAGTCGCAGGTATCGAAAAAGGCGCGCCTGCAGATAAAGGCGGTCTCCAACCGGGTGATGTCATTACTAAATTTGATGGCAAGGCCATTGAATCTTCTTCTGATTTACCAAAAGCTGTGGGTAATACAAAACCGGGTAAAACAGTGGTAGCTGAAGTCTTCAGAAAAGGTAATGTGAAGATACTTAACTTAACGGTAGGTGAAATGCCGTCCGATCAATCTGAGGTGATTGCAAATAATAAGACGCCTGAAAAAGCCGAAGTGAATCGTCTAGGCTTAGTCTTAAAAGAAGCGCCTCCTCAACAACGTAAAAAAATGAATGGCAAAAAAGGCTTACTCGTTGTCGATGCCCAAGGCTCAGCCGCAGCAGCAGGCATTCGTCGCGGTGATATTGTCTTAGCCCTTAATAATAGTGAAGTAGAAAGTGCTGACACTTTTGCGAAAGAAGTCGCGACTATTCCAAACGGCAAGACTGTAGCACTCCTCATTTTACGAAATGACGAAACGCTTTATGTGCCGGTTAAGATCACGAATGAGCGATAAATTAAGCTAGGCACAAAGGCTTTGTTGTAAAATACATGCTTTCAATCAAAGGCGCTTAAAGAGTTTTAAGCGCCTTTGTTATTAGGTAACCGAAGGCGTCATTATTCTTGATGGATAACATTAGAAACTTTTCAATTATCGCGCATATCGATCACGGCAAATCGACATTGGCTGATCGTATTATTCAAACCTGTGGTGGTTTATCGGATCGCGAGATGGAAGCGCAAGTATTAGATTCTATGGATCTTGAACGCGAGCGCGGTATTACCATCAAAGCACAAACAGCAGCCCTTCAATACAAAGCCTTAGACGGCAAAATCTACAACCTTAATCTTATCGATACACCAGGGCATGTCGACTTTACTTATGAAGTCAGCCGTTCTTTGGCTGCCTGTGAAGGTGCACTTTTAGTGGTAGATGCAAGCCAAGGGGTTGAGGCACAAACGGTCGCCAATTGTTATACCGCAATCGATCAAGGCGTAGAAGTCACCCCTGTGTTAAATAAAATTGATTTGCCATCCGCCGATCCTGATCGTGTGATTGAAGAAATTGGTGATGTGATAGGTATTGATGCGACCGATGCGATACGCTGCTCTGCTAAAACAGGTGAGGGCATTCAAGATGTATTAGAAACGATTGTCTCCAAAGTGCCACCTCCAAAAGGGGATGCAACGCAACCTTTAAAGGCATTAATCATTGACGCATGGTTTGATAACTATGTGGGTGTGGTGATGTTAGTCCGTGTGGTTGATGGTGTCTTAAAACCAAAAGATAAAATTAAATTGATGGCGACAGGCGATCAATATTTATGTGAGCAAGTCGGTGTCTTCACCCCAAAATCGAGAAGCAAAGAGTCTCTTTCCGCAGGTGAGGTAGGTTTTATCATTGCAGGTATTAAAGAATTAGCGAGCGCCAAAGTGGGCGATACGGTGACGATCGCAGATAAGCCAGCCGCTGAAGCTTTAGGTGGTTTTAAGGAAGTAAAGCCCCAAGTCTTCGCAGGACTTTATCCTGTCGAGTCGAATCAATTCGAAGCGTTAAGAACCGCTTTAGAAAAATTAAGTTTAAATGATTCATCGCTTCGCTTTGAACCGGAAAATTCAACAGCGTTAGGTTTTGGATTCCGATGTGGTTTCTTAGGCCTTCTTCATATGGATATCGTGCAAGAACGTTTAGAGCGCGAGTACGATATGGATTTAATTACAACTGCTCCGACTGTGGTCTATGAACTTTTAAAAAGAGATGGTGAAGTCACACAAATTGAAAACCCATCTAAATTACCTGACACCTCTCGCATCGAAGAAATAAGAGAGCCCATTATTCTGATTAATTTATTGATGCCGCAAGATTATGTTGGCCCTGTCATGACCTTATGTAATGGTAAGCGTGGTATTCAAAAAAATATGCAGTACTTAGGTCGCCAAGTGATGTTGACTTATGAGATGCCATTGAATGAAGTAGTGCTCGATTTTTTTGATCGATTGAAATCGATTTCAAAAGGTTACGCATCGATGGATTATGAATTCTTAGAATTTAGAGCGGCTGATTTAGTGAAGCTTGATATCATGGTGAATGGCGATCGGGTCGATGCGCTTTCTTTAATTGTGCATCGTTCGAATAGTGTTTACCGTGGACGTGAAGTGGCGGCCAAAATGCGTGAATTGATTCCACGACAAATGTTTGACGTGGCCATTCAAGCCTCTATTGGGGCTAACATCATTGCACGCGAGACAGTCAAAGCGATGCGTAAGAACGTTCTCGCTAAATGTTATGGTGGCGATATTACACGTAAGAAGAAATTACTAGAAAAACAAAAAGAGGGTAAGAAGCGCATGAAGCAAGTAGGCAATGTTGAAATTCCTCAAGAAGCGTTCTTAGCTATTTTAAGGGTGGAAGAAAAATGATTTTTGCTTTAATTATGGTTATTGTGTTAACAATCACAGGGCTCATTTGGCTTTTCGATATTTTTATTTTTAGCAAAAAAAGAGCAGCGAATGCAAAAGAACACATACTCATTGAATATTCAAAAAGTTTTTTCCCAGTTATCTTTTTAGTATTTTTTATTCGTTCATTTATTGCAGAACCTTTTAAGATTCCTTCAGGTTCGATGATGCCAACCCTTTTAGCCGGCGACTTTATTCTCGTGAATAAATTTACTTATGGTATTCGTGTCCCTATTTTAAATCACACGATGATAGAAGTAGGTTTACCTAAACGTGGAGACGTCTTCGTGTTTCACTACCCACCGAAACCCTCTATTGATTATATTAAGCGTGTAGTGGGTCTTCCAGGCGATGTGATTGAATACAAAAGTAAAACACTTTTTGTGAATGGCAAAAAGATGGAGCAAACATTTGTCGATAAATATCCTTACACCATGAATGAGATTCATCATATTGAAGCGAAGGAATTTAAAGAAGCTTTAGGCGATGTGAATCACTCGATTCTCATCCATGATTTACCGGGTGACGATTTCAAATTCGAAGTCCCTAAAGACCATTACTTAGCGTTCGGTGATAATCGAGATAATAGTGCTGATAGCCGTGTCTGGGGATTTGTGCCTGAACATCATTTAGTGGGCCGTGCTTTTTTTATTTGGTTTAACTTCAGCGAATTTAAACGTATAGGATCTATCATTCGTTAATGGATAAAGAACGCCAAGCTTCATTAAGTAGGATCATTCATTACACATTTAATGATCCTTCTTTTATGATCATGGCACTCACACATCGCAGTTTCTCGGCCCAACACAATGAGCGTCTCGAATTCTTGGGCGACAGCGTATTAAGTTTTCTTATTGCAAGCGAACTCTACAAAAGATTTCCTCGTATCGATGAGGGAGATTTGAGTCGCTTACGTGCACAACTCGTGAAAGAAAGTTCATTGAGTGCTATTGCGACATCGATGGGCTTAGGTGACTTTATTCGATTAGGTGAGGGTGAACTTAAAAGTGCAGGATGGCGACGTCCATCTATTCTCGCAGACACTTTTGAATCCATCATCGGCGCTATCTATTTAGACGGGGGTATTGAGCCCACACATCAATTTGTTTCACGTTGCTTTGAAACACAATTGAATGAAATTGATCCTAAGCTTATTCAAAAAGATGCTAAAACATTATTGCAAGAATTATTACAAAGTAAGAAGAGTGATTTGCCTATTTACAACGTGGTTTCAATTGAAGGTGAAGCGCATAGCCAAACCTTTACCATTGAATGTCATATCAAGAAATCAAATATTAAAACGCAAGGTGTGGGTAATAGCCGCCGCATAGCAGAGCAAGAAGCAGCATCTAAAGCTTATCACTTGATGTTGGAGTCTATGTAAGTGAGTGAACATCAAATCACACGTTGCGGTACGATTGCTATCGTAGGACGGCCCAATGTGGGTAAATCGACACTGCTTAATTATTTGGTGGGCAGTAAAATCAGTATCACCTCCAAAAAAGCACAGACTACACGTTATCAATTGTTAGGCATTCAAACGATTGATGACACCCAATTTCTTTTTATAGACACACCCGGTTTTCAACTTAAACATTTAAATCTTATGAATAAAGGTTTAAATAAAACAGTCAATCAAGTTTTAGGTGATGTGGATGTCGTTCTCTTTGTGATTGAGTCTCGAGGCATGACAGAAGAAGATCAAGCGGTGTTGAAATTGATTCCTAAAGATCGACCCACGATTCTCGTCATGAATAAAGTCGATTTAATGAAAGATAAGAACACACTCTTAAAAGAAATTAAAACATTAAGTGAGTCCTATAGCTTTAAAGCGATGGTCCCTGTATCTGCTAAAAAAAATAAACACCTCGATCATTTATTGTCGACGGTGCGAGATTTTTTACCTGAACAACCTTTTATTTATGGTGAAGATGAAATTACCGATAAGAGTGAGCGCTTTTTAGCGTCTGAAATTATTCGTGAAAAAATATTTCGCTTAACAGGACAAGAGGTACCTTACTCCATTGCAGTTGAAATTGAAAAATTTGAAGTCGAAGGTCATTTGCGTCGTATTTTTGCTGCCATCATTGTCGATAAAGAAAGTCAGAAACCGATGCTGATAGGTAAAGACGGTGAAAAGCTAAAACAGATTTCAACTGAATCCAGACAAGATATGGAAGAACTCTTTGGTGGCAAGGTATGGCTTGAGACTTGGGTGAAAGTCAAAAGTGGCTGGTCAACCGATCAGCGCGTTTTAAAATCATTAGGCCTTTAATTTTAAAATGGCAACTCCAAGTCATCGTCAAGAAAATCAACGTGTGTATATTTTGCACACCTATCCTTTTAAAGAGACAAGTTTAATCGCAGAAATTTTCTCAGAAAAATTTGGCCGCATACCAGTGGTTGCTAAAGGCGCGCGTCGTCCGCGATCATCCACTCGCGGTATGCTTCAGTCTTTTCAAGTGCTCCTTGCAAATTGGTCAGGAAAATCTGAACTCAAAAGTTTAAACGGATTGGAATGGTGCGAGAAACTCACCATCTTAGAAGGTGATGCATTGATGTGTGGCTTTTATCTTAATGAATTGATGATTCGTTTATTACCTAGAGATGAGCCTCACACCGAACTCTTTCATTTTTATCATGAAACAATTTTAGCCTTAAGTGATGGTCGAGAGCTCACCATCACATTACGACGGTTCGAGTTAAAACTTTTACAAGCTTTAGGCTATGCGGTCACTTTAGATTACGATGAAGATTCAAACCCGATTATCCCTGATAAAATATACCGTTATGAAGCCGAATACGGTGCCTGTGATTTAACGAAGACCGATCGCGGCATTAAAGTTTTAGGTAAAACGCTCCTTGATATGGCAAATGACCAATATCAGGATAAAGAGACACAGCAACAAAGTAAGCAATTGATGCGTTATTTATTAGGTTTTTATTTAGGCGACAAACCCCTTCATTCTAAACAGCTCTTTGTCGACTTACAAGGATAAGACAGATTATGATTAGGCTCGGTATTAATATTGATCACGTAGCAACGCTGAGACAAGCGCGAGGGACGAAGTACCCAAGTGTGGTTGAGGCGGCTCTCCGAGCTGAGCAAGCAGGTGCTGATAGTATTACACTTCATCTTCGTGAAGATCGTCGTCATATGCAAGACGAAGACATCTTTGCGATTCGACCCCTCCTTCAAACAAAAATGAATTTAGAGTTAGCTGCGACTGATGAAATGATTGCGATTGCGTCACGTGTCAAACCTCAAGATGTATGTATTGTTCCTGAAAGACGTGAAGAGCGAACCACCGAAGGTGGCTTAAATATTAAAGAGACCTATGATCATCTATATCGTGCAACACAAACATTAGGAGAGCAAGGGTGTCGCGTTTCTCTTTTTATTGCTCCCGATTTAAAAGACATTGATCTCGCAAAAAAAATGGGCGCACCTGTGGTTGAAATTCATACCGGTAGTTATGCTGATGCTGAAGATGAAGGCACCAAACAAAAAGAATTTAAACGCGTTCAAGATGCGGCAGAACATGCCTTATCTTTAGGCCTTGTCGTAAATGCAGGTCATGGTCTTCATTATCATAATGTGAATTTAATCGCTGGGATTCCCGGTATTGAAGAACTTAATATTGGACACGCAATTGTAGCGCACGCACTATTTGTAGGTTGGGACAATGCAGTACGTGAAATGAAATTATTATTACGTACCTATGCGAAGTAATGTTTAAAAAGATAATCCTATTATGATCTTTGGTATTGGTACTGACGTTGTTGAAGTTTCTCGCATTCATGACTCCATTGAAAAATTTGGCGATACATTTGCACGCCGAATCTTAAGTGACTCCGAATTTGAGAGTTATCTAAAGTCATCTACACAATCTCGTTTCTTAGCAAAACGTTTTGCCGCGAAAGAAGCTTTTGCAAAAGCATTAGGTACCGGTTTTAGATCACCCGTTCGCTTTCAAAATATTATCGTAGGTCATGACGATCTAGGAAAACCTATTCTAGAATTTGATGAAGCATTAAAAAGTTACTTAAAAGAAAAAAATATCTTAAGTCAGCATATTTCTATTTCAGATGAAAAGAATATTGCAACTGCCTTTGTGGTTCTCGAAACTTAAAACATCCTATGGAAGACATTGATTTCAATCGACGCTTTGGTGGAGTCGAACGTCTTTATGGAAAAAAAGCGTTAGATCGTTTTAAGTATGCACACGTGTGTGTAGTGGGCATTGGTGGCGTAGGCTCTTGGGCAGCTGAAGCGCTAGGTCGCAATGCGATTGGAAAAATCACGCTGATTGATTTAGATCATATTGCCGAATCGAATATCAATCGACAAATTCACGCACTCACAAGTACCCTTGGAAAATCTAAAGTGCTAGCCATGAAAGAAAGAATGCTCGAAATCAATCCCATGTGTGAGATTCATATCGTCGATGACTTTATTTCTCATGAAAATATAGAGACACTCATCACATCTCATTTTGATATCGTGATTGACGCCATTGATCAGGCATCTATTAAAACAAGTTTAGCGCTTCACGCTTTAAGTAAAAATATTCCGCTTGTGATGACAGGGGGCGCTGGTGGCCGTATTGATCCATCAAGCATCAAAATTGCTGATTTAAGTTTAACCCATGGGGATAGACTGACCGCTAAGATTCGGCATGACGTTAAAAAAGCTTTGCAATTAAAGGAATCACAAAAAGTAGGTATTGATGTCGTCTTCACAGATGAAGTCATGATAAAGCCTGAGGGTGCTTGTGATACGGATGAGTCACTGACAGGCCTTCATTGTGGCGGTTTTGGATCCAGTGTTATGGTAACAGCCACTTTTGGATTGATGGCAGCATCACTTGCTTTAAAGAAAATACGCTAAAAAGTTTTTTTCACCCTTGAAATTTAATTTGTGATCCCCATTTTAAGTGTCATCCCATATTAATTTTTTTAAAAAAGGTAATAGACATGGCAACAAAAGAAAATGCATCTGAAAAATTAGTCTTCCAGGCAGAGGTGAAGCAACTTCTTCATCTCATGATTCACTCTTTATATAGTAATAAAGAAATCGTGATTCGTGAATTGATCTCTAATGCGAGTGACGCTGCTGATAAGTTACGCTTCGAAGCGCTTAAAGATGCGAGCCTTTATGAAAAAGATTCTGAATTAAAAATTAGATTAAGCTTTGATAAAAAGCAACGCACTTTAACTATCTCTGATAACGGTATTGGTATGAGTCGAGATGAGGTCATTAGTAATATTGGTACGATTGCGAGATCAGGCACAAAAGAATTCTTAAATAATTTAACAGGCGACCAAGCTAAAGATGCGAATTTAATCGGTCAGTTTGGTGTTGGTTTTTATTCCTCATTTATTATTGCCGACCGCGTGACGGTGATCACAAGACGTGCAGGCGCGTCACAAGGTATTCAATGGGAATCGCAAGGTGAGGGTGAGTACACTATCAGTGAAATAGAAAAAGCTTCGCGCGGTACCGACGTCATCTTGCACCTTAAAAAAGATGAAGATGAATTCTTAAGTGACTGGACCTTGAAAAGCATTATCAAGAAATATTCAGACCACATCACGCTTCCTATCGTCATGAAAAAATCAGAATGGAAAGATGGTGAAGAAGTGCCTACAGATGAAGATGAGACTGTGAATGCAGCTTCAGCACTCTGGGCGCGAAATAAAAATGAGATTAAGGAAACTGAATATCACGAGTTCTATAAAAATCTTTCTTACGATCAAGAGCCACCTCTCACCTATGCACATAATCGCATTGAAGGTAAGCAAGAATATATTTCACTCCTTTATATACCAGCGAAAGCACCCTTCGATTTATTTGATCGCGAACGTCATCATGGCGTGAAGCTTTACGTGAAACGTATCTTCATCATGGAAGCTTCAGAAAAACTTATGCCGAATTATTTACGCTTTATTAAAGGGGTGATTGATAGTGCTGATCTTCCTTTAAATGTATCGCGAGAAATTTTACAAGACAGTAAAGAGGTTGAAGCGATTCGCGCAGGCTCTACTAAAAAGATTCTAGATCTTCTGGACGAGATGAGTGAAAAAAAACCTGACGACTATAAAAATTTCTGGAAAGAATTTGGTGCGGTGATGAAAGAAGGTCACAGTGAAGATTTTGCGAACCGAGAAAAAATTGCAAAACTTTTCCGTTTCAATTCCACACACGAAGCATCTAATGCACAAGTGGTATCTTTAAAAGATTATGTCGCTCGCATGAAGGATGGACAAGAAGTAATTTACTATATCACTGCTGATTCCTATGAAGCAGCAAAGCATAGCCCGCACTTAGAAATTTTTAATAAGAAAGGTATTGAAGTTTTATTGCTCAGTGATCGCGTTGATGAGTGGCTACTTTCTACATTCAATGAATTCGAAGGTAAGAAATTACAATCGATTGCAAAAGGTGATCTTGATTTAGGAAAGCTAGAAGACGAAAAAGAAAAAGAAGAGAAAAAGAAAATCGAGAAGGATGCAAAATCTCTCGTTGAAAAAATTCAAAAAGCATTAGGCGATAAAGTGAAAGAAGTAAAAGTCACGCATCGTTTAACGGACTCACCCGCATGCTTGGTGGCTGGAGAGCACGATTTATCAGGCAATCTAGAGCGCATGTTAAAAGCTGCAGGACAAAAAACACCAGACACCAAACCGATTTTAGAAATCAACCCCACGCATAAGCTCATTCAAAAGCTTGAAAATACAGGTGACTCAGCTCGCTTCAATGATTTTGCTGAAGTGATTTTTGATCAAGCGTTGATTTCTGAGGGGGGTCAATTAAAGGATCCGGTCGCTTTTGTAAAGAAAATTAACCAATTTTTAGTCGAATAGCCTTGATTTTAGGGCTGGATATGTTTGACAGCCCTTCAAAAAAGATGCTATAGTCTCACCTCTCTGCGTCATGTACGCAGATCGATCGCGGGGTGGAGCAGTCTGGCAGCTCGTCGGGCTCATAACCCGAAGGTCACAGGTTCAAATCCTGTCCCCGCAACCAAGATCAAATACTGTTCTTTAACAAATAGACAACTGATAAGTGTGGGTGCTTATAGTTTTAAGACAAATCCTTATGGCGCGACAAGGGTCAAACTTTGTTCGTCATAAGGATCTCAAAATATAAGTGCTTTACACTTTTTAAATTTATGACAAGACACTTAGCTTAATTTATTAGGCTAATAACCTTATCAATGAATTTGAGATTTAATAAAGCAAATGCAATATACCGATCCTTTCGTAAGGAAGGATCAAGTAATAGTTTTGGATTAAACTGAAGAGTTTGATCCTGGCTCAGATTGAACGCTGGCGGAATGCTTTACACATGCAAGTCGAACGGCAGCACGGAGAGCTTGCTCTCTGGTGGCGAGTGGCGAACGGGTGAGTAATATATCGGAACGTGTCCAATAATGGGGGATAACGAGTCGAAAGATTCGCTAATACCGCATACGCCCTACGGGGGAAAGCAGGGGATCGTAAGACCTTGCGTTAATGGAGCGGCCGATATCTGATTAGCTTGTTGGTGAGGTAAAGGCT
The DNA here is from genome assembly GCF_006364615.1 of Candidatus Methylopumilus rimovensis. Lineage (NCBI taxonomy): Bacteria > Pseudomonadati > Pseudomonadota > Betaproteobacteria > Nitrosomonadales > Methylophilaceae > Candidatus Methylopumilus > Candidatus Methylopumilus rimovensis. The sequence goes on from NZ_CP040986.1 coordinate 447,236, forward strand.
CACCAAGGCGACGATCAGTAGCTGGTTTGAGAGAACGACCAGCCACACTGGAACTGAGACACGGTCCAGACTCCTACGGGAGGCAGCAGTGGGGAATTTTGGACAATGGGGGCAACCCTGATCCAGCCATTCCGCGTGAGTGAAGAAGGCCTTCGGGTTGTAAAGCTCTTTCGCAAGGGAAGAAAACTTATGATCGAATAAATCATGAGGTTGACGGTACCTTGATAAGAAGCACCGGCTAACTACGTGCCAGCAGCCGCGGTAATACGTAGGGTGCGAGCGTTAATCGGAATTACTGGGCGTAAAGCGTGCGCAGGCGGTTTTGTAAGTCGGATGTGAAATCCCCGGGCTCAACCTGGGAACTGCGTTCGAAACTGCAAGGCTAGAGTGTGTCAGAGGGGGGTAGAATTCCACGTGTAGCAGTGAAATGCGTAGAGATGTGGAGGAATACCAATGGCGAAGGCAGCCCCCTGGGATAACACTGACGCTCATGCACGAAAGCGTGGGGAGCAAACAGGATTAGATACCCTGGTAGTCCACGCCCTAAACGATGTCAACTAGTTGTTGGTAGAGTAAAATCTATGAGTAACGTAGCTAACGCGTGAAGTTGACCGCCTGGGGAGTACGGTCGCAAGATTAAAACTCAAAGGAATTGACGGGGGCCCGCACAAGCGGTGGATTATGTGGATTAATTCGATGCAACGCGAAAAACCTTACCTGGCCTTGACATGTACCGAATTGAGCAGAGATGTTCAAGTGCTCGAAAGAGAACGGTAACACAGGTGCTGCATGGCTGTCGTCAGCTCGTGTCGTGAGATGTTGGGTTAAGTCCCGCAACGAGCGCAACCCTTGCCATTAATTGCCATCATTTAGTTGGGCACTTTAATGGGACTGCCGGTGACAAACCGGAGGAAGGTGGGGATGACGTCAAGTCCTCATGGCCCTTATGGCCAGGGCTTCACACGTAATACAATGGTCGGTACAGAGGGTTGCCAACCCGCGAGGGGGAGCCAATCCCAGAAAGCCGATCGTAGTCCGGATTGTAGTCTGCAACTCGACTGCATGAAGTCGGAATCGCTAGTAATCGCGGATCAGCATGTCGCGGTGAATACGTTCCCGGGCCTTGTACACACCGCCCGTCACACCATGGGAGTGGGTTTTACCAGAAGTAGTTAGTCTAACCGTAAGGAAGACGATTACCACGGTAGGATTCATGACTGGGGTGAAGTCGTAACAAGGTAGCCGTATCGGAAGGTGCGGCTGGATCACCTCCTTTCTAGAGAACGTCTTGAACTATCAAGCATTCACACTTATCAGTTGTTAGGCATTATCAAAGAAACATTGGCCCGTTTTATTTAAGGGGTCTGTAGCTCAGCTGGTTAGAGCACCGTCTTGATAAGGCGGGGGTCGTTGGTTCGAGCCCAACCAGACCCACCAGATTTAATCTTTTTTTCCGAAACTTGGGGGATTAGCTCAGCTGGGAGAGCACCTGCTTTGCAAGCAGGGGGTCGTCGGTTCGATCCCGTCATCCTCCACCAATTCTTTGATAAGTAAAGATAAGCCTTAAGGGTTGTGATTCACAATCTTTAACGCTTAGCTTTAATGCTAAGTTCGTTCTTTAACAAAATGGAAGAAGTAAAGTGAATTTATCTGACTTGTGATGAGCAGATAAATTCAAATGGGTAATTGATTGCAAAATCAGAAACAACATATGACTTTGTTTATACCTTATATATGTAGCTTTTTATAAGGATATGAATATGGGTCTTAAGTTGCTTTAGAAAAACTTATAACAAGACGTCTCATGCGTCACCAAAATTTGAGTTTAAAAGGGCTCAGGTTTTAATGTTATAGGGTCAAGTGAATAAGTGCATATGGCGGATGCCTTGGCGATTACAGGCGATGAAGGACGTGGTAGTCTACGAAAATTTTCGGGGAGCTGGCAAACAAGCTTTGATCCGGAAGTGTCCGAATGGGGAAACCCACCCGCAAGGGTATCTATCTCTGAATATATAGGAGACAAGAGGCGAACCGAGTGAACTGAAACATCTAAGTAACTCGAGGAAAAGAAATCAACCGAGATTCCGATAGTAGTGGCGAGCGAAATCGGAGCAGCCTGTTATTTTTAGCACACGTGTTAGTAGAACGGAATGGAAAGTCCGGCCATAGAGGGTGATAGCCCCTTATACGAAAACCCGTGTGTGGAACTAGGATAACGACAAGTAGGGCGGGACACGTGAAATCCTGTCTGAATATGGGGGGACCATCCTCCAAGGCTAAATACTCGTAATCGACCGATAGTGAACTAGTACCGTGAGGGAAAGGTAAAAAGAACCCCGGAAGGGGAGTGAAATAGATCCTGAAACCGTATGCATACAAACAGTGGGAGCCCGCAAGGGTGACTGCGTACCTTTTGTATAATGGGTCAGCGACTTACATTCAGTAGCAAGCTTAACCGATAGGGGAGGCGCAGCGAAAGCGAGTCCTAATAGGGCGATTCAGTTGCTGGGTGTAGACCCGAAACCAAGTGATCTATCCATGGCCAGGATGAAGGTGCGGTAACACGTACTGGAGGTCCGAACCCACAAATGTTGAAAAATTTGGGGATGAGCTGTGGATAGGGGTGAAAGGCTAAACAAACTTGGAGATAGCTGGTTCTCTCCGAAAACTATTTAGGTAGTACCTCGTATATCATTCTCGGGGGTAGAGCACTGTTATAGCTAGGGGGGTCATAAGACCTTACCAAACTATTGCAAACTCCGAATACTGAGAAATGTAATTACGGGAGACAGTCCATGGGTGCTAACGTCCGTGGACAAGAGGGAAACAACCCAGACCGACAGCTAAGGTCCCAAATGACGTGCTAAGTGGAAAACGAAGTGGGAAGGCATAGACAGCTAGGAGGTTGGCTTAGAAGCAGCCACCCTTTAAAGAAAGCGTAATAGCTCACTAGTCGAGTCGTCCTGCGCGGAAGATGTAACGGGGCTAAGCACGTAACCGAAGCTTCGGGTGCATATTTATATGCGCGGTAGGAGAGCGTTCTGTAAGCCTGCGAAGGTGTCTTGTGAAGGATGCTGGAGGTATCAGAAGTGCGAATGCTGACATGAGTAGCGATAAAGAGTGTGAAAAGCACTCTCGCCGAAAGCCCAAGGTTTCCTGCACAACGTTCATCGGTGCAGGGTGAGTCGGCCCCTAAGGCGAGGCAGAAATGCGTAGTCGATGGGAAACAGGTTAATATTCCTGTACCTCAATTTAATGCGATGTGGGGACGGAGAAGGTTAAGTCAGCCGGGTGTTGGATGTCCCGGTTCAAGCGTGTAGACAGATTCTTTAGGCAAATCCGGAGAGTCAATGTCAAGGCGTGATAACGAGTGAGCTTGCTCATGAAGTGACTGATACCATGCTTCCAAGAAAAGCCACTAAGCTTCAGTTAAGTTGAGACCGTACCGCAAACCGACACAGGTGGGCAGGATGAGAATTCTAAGGCGCTTGAGAGAACCCAGGAGAAGGAACTCGGCAAACTAGCACCGTAACTTCGGGAGAAGGTGCGCCCCGGTAGGTTGTAGCAATTTACTTGCGAAGGCCGATGGGGTTGCAGTGAAAAGGTGGCTGCGACTGTTTAATAAAAACACAGCACTGTGCAAACACGAAAGTGGACGTATACGGTGTGACGCCTGCCCGGTGCCGGAAGGTTAAATGATGGGGTGCAAGCTCTTGATTGAAGCCCCGGTAAACGGCGGCCGTAACTATAACGGTCCTAAGGTAGCGAAATTCCTTGTCGGGTAAGTTCCGACCCGCACGAATGGCGTAACGATGGCCACACTGTCTCCTCTTGGGACTCAGCGAAGTTGAAATGTTTGTGAAGATGCAATCTACCCGCGGCTAGACGGAAAGACCCCATGAACCTTTACTGTAGCTTTACATTGGACTTTGACAAGATCTGTGTAGGATAGGTGGGAGACGTTGAAGCGCGGTCGCTAGATCGTGTGGAGTCAACCTTGAAATACCACCCTGATGTTGTTGAGGTTCTAACCTAGACCCCGAAACGGGGTTGGGGACCGTGTATGGTGGGCAGTTTGACTGGGGCGGTCTCCTCCCAAAGAGTAACGGAGGAGTGCGAAGGTAACCTAGGTACGGTCGGAAATCGTACTGATAGTGCAATGGCATAAGGTTGCTTGACTGCGAGACGGACAGGTCGAGCAGGTGCGAAAGCAGGTCATAGTGATCCGGTGGTTCTGTATGGAAGGGCCATCGCTCAACGGATAAAAGGTACTCTGGGGATAACAGGCTGATTCCTCCCAAGAGTTCATATCGACGGGGGAGTTTGGCACCTCGATGTCGGCTCATCACATCCTGGGGCTGTAGCCGGTCCCAAGGGTATGGCTGTTCGCCATTTAAAGTGGTACGTGAGCTGGGTTTAAAACGTCGTGAGACAGTTTGGTCCCTATCTGCCGTGGGCGTTGGAAGTTTGAGGGGGGCTGCTCCTAGTACGAGAGGACCGGAGTGGACAGATCTCTGGTGGACCGGTTGTCATGCCAATGGCATAGCCGGGTAGCTAAATCTGGAAGAGATAAGCGCTGAAAGCATCTAAGCGCGAAACTCGCCTCGAGATGATACTTCCCTGTGCTTTAAGCACACTAAAGAGTCGTTCAAGACCAGGACGTTGATAGGTCGGGTGTGGAAGCGTAGTAATACGTTAAGCTAACCGATACTAATTGCTCGTGAGGCTTGATCCTATAACCTTAAGACTTGTTCTTTTTAAGGGTTTATAAGATTTTTTTAAAGCTGACTTTGTAATCAAAACACACAATAACTTTACTTCTTCATATTTTGTCCGAATTCGAGACATTGATCTTTGATCAGTATCTCAGCCAGTTTGCTTGGCGGACATAGAGAGTTGGAACCACTCCTTCCCATCCCGAACAGGACAGTGAAACGACTTATCGCCAATGATAGTATGCTTTTTGCATGCGAAAGTAGGTCACTGCCAAGCTTCTTATAATTAAAAAACCCTAACCTCAGAATTGAGCTTAGGGTTTTTTTATTGTCTGTAACTTTTGAAATTAAATTTTTTGTGATGTATCTTTGAGTGTTGCTGTTCGATTGAAAATAGGTTGATTCGGTTTTGAATCTTTTACATCTGCAACGAAATAGCCATGACGTTCAAATTGAAATTGCTCACCTGGTTGAATTGATTCTAAACTTTTTTCTAATTCTGCTTCAATAGTGACGCATGAATTAGGATTGAGCTGTTCTAGATAGTTAGTATAATGACTGCCAGGATGTTCTGCGCTAAAAAGTTTGTCGTACAAACGAATTGTTCCGTGATAACAATGTTTTTTAGACACCCAATGAATGTTGCCTTTGACCTTCACGCTATCACTTCCAGGGGTGCCTGATTTTGTGTCAGGCAAATATTCGCATAATACTTTTGTGACCTTACCATTTGCATCTTTTTCAAAAGACGTGCACTTCACTACATAGCCATATCTGAGACGTACCATATTACCTGGATATAATCTGAAGAATTGTTTTGAAGGCTCTTCCATAAAATCTTCGCGTTCAATCCAAAGCGACTTAGATAATTTAACGATACGCTTTTCTAATTCAGGTTTTAATGGATGATTAGGTGCAAAACAATCTTCCTCAAAATTTTCTGGGTAGTTTGTAATTTCAAGTTCAATCGGATCTAAAACTGCAATGCGTCTCTCGCAAGAGACATTTAAAACTTCACGCATAGACTCTTCGAGCGTTGCATAGTCAATCCATGAATCGGCTTTGGAGACACCAATGCGATCGGTAAATAGTTTAAAGCCTTCAGGTGTGTAACCACGACGACGGGCACCTTCTAACGTCGGAAGTCTTGGATCATCCCAGCCGGTCACATGTTTATCTTCAACGAGTTCAATCAACTTTCTTTTTGAAAGTACAGCGTAGGTTAAATTAAGCCTTGCGAATTCATACTGACGTGGCTGAGGTTTTGAAAGCAATCCATTCTCAATGAGGCGATCTAAAATCCAATCATAGAATGGGCGTTGATCTTCAAATTCTAATGTACAAATAGAATGCGTAATTTTTTCTAAGGCATCTTCAATAGGATGCGCAAAGGTATACATCGGATAAATACACCATGTATCACCCGTGTTGTGATGGTGTGCACGTTTAATGCGATAGATGGCAGGATCGCGCAGATTAATATTGGGGGAAGCCATATCAATTTTGGCACGTAAGATCATCGATCCATCAGGATATTTGCCATCACGCATTTCACGGAACCATGTGAGATGTTCTTCTATGGATTTATCTCGCCACGGAGAATTTTTACCTGGCTCAGTGAGGGTGCCGCGATTGATACGAATTTCATCAGGTGTTTGTTTGTCGACATAAGCGTGACCCGATTGAATAAGCGATTCAGCCGCTTGATACATAAAGTCGAAATAGTTACTCGCAAAATAAAGATGAGAAGTTTTATTTTGTTCCCATGAGAAACCTAACCATGACACATTGCTTTTAATACTATCGACATATTCTTGATTTTCTTTTTCAGGATTGGTGTCATCAAAACGTAAATGACAAATGCCGTCATAATCTTTAGCTAATCCAAAGTTTAAGAAAATACTCTTTGCGTGCCCTATATGAAGATAGCCATTAGGCTCAGGGGGAAATCGCGTTCTGATTTTAGCTTCATCCATCGGTGCTTTTTCATGATGTGAGGCGTCACCAGGCGAACCTGCCCATGTTTTACCCTCAAAACTTTTATTCGCTAAATCGCGCTCAATGACGCCACGGATAAAGTTGGAAGGTGCCTGAGTTATTGTTTTATGGTCTGACATAATAGAACGATATTCTACACTGAAATGATGGCTTCTCTAGCCCCAATCCCTTGATCTTAAAGCTAAAAAAGATCCGCTATGATAAGATCAACTTTTGATTTTTAATCTAATACTCAATGCAACATAACCTCGTCTTTAAAGTGTTAGACGTTCTGTCTGATGGCAAATTTCACTCCGGTGAATCGATTGCGCAAACATTCGACATCTCTCGTGTGTCTGTCTGGAATGCCATTAAAAAAGCAGAGGAGTTCGGTGTAGAAATTTATTCTGTCCGTGGACGAGGTTACAAACTCATTCAGCCTATTATGCTTTTGAAAAAGTCCACCATTGAGCAGGTGATGGGGGAAATTCATCATTGGTTTCATCTAGAGATTTTCGATGTGATGGAGTCCACGAATAGTTATTTGATGGAAAAAGCTTCTTTAGGACATCCCCATGCATCGGTTGCGGCGACCCATATTCAAACCAAGGGTAGAGGTAGACGAGGCAGATCATGGCAATCAGCTTTAGGTGAAAGCTTAACGTTTTCACTCCTCTGGCGATTTAACGGAGGAGCGGCGACTCTTTCAGGCTTAAGTTTGGCTGTAGGGGTCGCGATCATTCGAAGCCTTCATCGCTTTGGTGTATTGAGCGCACAATTAAAATGGCCGAACGATGTATTGATTCAAGATGGATCGCAGTATAAAAAACTAGCGGGTATTTTGATTGAGCTTCAAGGTGATATGGAAGGGCAGAGTACTGCTGTGATTGGTATTGGTATTAATTTAAAGCTATCTAAAAAAAGTTTAAGTCAAATAGATCAGCCGGCGATTGATTTAAAAAGTATAAGTGTGGAGGATATTGATCCTAATGTATTATTGGGCCAGATCTTAAAGGATTTGGCGGACGTATTAGGCCAATTTAATACATCTAAGTTTGCATCTTTAAAAGAAGAGTGGATGAGCTATCACGTTTACCAGCACCAGATTGTGACCTTGTCTCTCGGAGATGGCAGATCTGTGACAGGTTTAGCACAAGGTGTCACTGATGATGGTGCGCTTATGATTGAAAACCCATCCAGTGGTATTGAAACATTCTCATCGGGTGAAATTACATTAAGAAAAGCATAAACATGTTTCTACTGATTGATATAGGTAATACAAAAACAAAATGGATGCTTCGTGACCAAGGAAAAGTCTATCAAGAGGATTCATTTTTAACAGAAGATATCGATCAAGATCACTTCTTGTTGAGTGACAAGATCCAAAAAATATTCATTTCAAATGTCGCTGGCTTTGAAAAAGAAGCGATATTAAAAATTAAACTTAAAAAATTTTCATGCCCTGTTGAGTTTGTGGAGACACCAAAAAAATGGAAACATCTTTTGAATATCTATGAAGATAGCTCATCCCTTGGTGTTGATCGTTGGCTATCTGCATTGAGTGTATCTAATAGCATAGAAAAAGCTACCGTGATTGTCTCGGTGGGGACTGCGGTGACGATTGATTATCTGAGTTTTGATAAAAAAGAGCATCAATATACATTTGAAGGTGGTGTGATCCTCCCAGGACTTCATCTTACAAAAAAGGTTTTATCTCAAAATACAGCGCGTTTAAAAAATGATGAGGGTGTATTTCAAGTACCAGCCACCAATACAGCCAATGCGATTCAATCTGGATTTATTTTAAGCGTTTTAGGTAATGTTAAATCTCTCTTTGATTTAGCATGGTCGAAGTCTAAAGATGTAAAGATTATTTTAAGTGGCGGGGATGCTGAGTATATTTATCAGCATTTAAGTGAAGATTTAAAGAGTCACACCATCATTAGAAAAGATTTAGTGCTCGATGGACTTTTTGTTCTAGCGAAGCATTAAAAAACGTTTTAGCGTTTTTTAATATAAAGATCAGTGATGGTACCTTCTTTAACTTCTGCTGCGAAGCACACAGTTTCAGAGAGTGTTGGATGTGGATGAATCGTTAAACCAAGGTCGTGTGCGTCAGCACCCATTTCAATGGCTAGTACTGTTTCAGAAATAAGTTCGCCTGCATTCACACCGGTAATACCTGCACCAATCAATCGATGTGTTTCTTTATCAAAAATAAGTTTAGTGGTCCCTTCGCTTCGATTATTAGATAGCGCGCGACCACTCGCGGCCCATGGGAAACTTGCCTTTTCAATGTCAATATTTTTTTGTTTCGCTTCTAATTCAGTGATACCTGCCCATGCGACTTCAGGATCGGTATACGCGACAGATGGAATGGTAAGCGCTTGGAATTCAACTTTATGTCCCGCAATGACTTCCGCTGCCACCTTACCTTCGTGCGTTGCTTTGTGAGCTAACATCGGTTGACCTACAATATCGCCAATCGCAAAGATGTGCGACACATTCGTTCGCATTTGTTTATTGACCGGAATAAATCCTTGGTCCGTGACAGTGACCCCTGCGAGTTCTGCTTTAATGGCTTTACCATTTGGACGTCTCCCAATTGCAATGAGGACGCGGTCATACATTTGAGATTCTGATTTACCTTCGCTTTCAAAGCCGACATGAATGCCGTCAGCTTTTGCTTCAATCGATGTGACTTTGGTATTGAGCATAATTTTTTCGAAGCGCTGCTCCATACGTTTTTGTAATGGACGCACTAAATCACGATCACATCCTTGGATGAGACCATCTGATAATTCAACGACACTGACTTTACTTCCAAGAGCGTCGTAAACGGTACCCATTTCTAAACCAATGATGCCACCACCCACAATGAGGAAACGTTTTGGAATGTCTTTTAGTTCCAATGCACCCGTCGAATCCATAATACGAGGATCATCCTTCACACCTGGGAATTTTGTGGATTGAGAACCGGCTGCAATAATGCAGTGTTCAAAACCTATCGTTTCAGTTTGGCCATCCGCTTTTGTCACTTTGATTTGATGCGATGCTGTAAATTCACCGACACCTTGAATCACGGTCACTTGTCTTTGTTTTGCCATCGCACTTAAACCTTGCGTCAATTTACCGACGACATCATTGGCTTTCCAGTGACGAATTTTTTCTAGGTCAATATAGGGTTCGCCAAAAGAGACACCATGGGCTGCTGTTTCTTCAGCCTCTGTGATCACTTTAGCGGTGTGTAGAAGTGCCTTGGATGGAATGCAACCGACATTAAGACATACACCACCCAAGGTGTCGTATCTCTCAATGAGAATCACTTTCTTACCTAAGTCAGCAGCACGGAATGCAGCGGTATAGCCACCAGGGCCTGAGCCTAAAACAACGAGCTCAGTTTCGTGTGTCGATACAGCATCCGATTTTTTTGTGACTGCTTGTGAAGTTATTTTAGGAGGGGATTCTTTTTTGATGTCTGCCTTTACTTCAGACTTCATCTCATTTTTAGTTTCAGCTTTTTGCGGTTTTGCATTGGATTCATTTAATTCGATGACAAGGATATTCGAACCCTGTTTTACTTTGTCGCCGACTTTTAAATCAATGCTTGTCACTTTACCTTCATGTGTGGATGGAATATCCATCGATGCTTTATCAGATTCAACCGTAATGAGTGAATCTTCTTTTTTAATGATGTCGCCAACCTTAACAATTACATCGATGACTTCAACGCTATCGAAGTTACCGATATCAGGTACCGTGATTTGAAAAGTATTAGCCATAAGAACTAGAGAAGGAGTCGTCTCACGTCAGATAACATCATGCGTAAGTGACTTGTAAAGCGGGCACCATCGGCACCATCAATCACACGGTGATCATATGAGAGTGAGAGTGGCAAGATAAGTCTTGCTTCAAATGTTTTTGTTTTAGGATCATAGATAGGTTCCATGGATGATCTCGATATACCAAGAATGGCCACTTCAGGACAATTAATAATCGGTGTAAATTTAGTACCACCAATGCCACCCAGACTTGAAATCGTAAAGCACCCACCTTGCATCTCTTCTAATTTAAGTTTGCGTTCACGTGCTTTCGCAGAAAGTTCACCTAAATCTTTTGCAATATCGAGCACATCTTTTTGGTGAACATCACGGACGACAGGGACCACTAAACCATCCGGTGTATCACATGCAAAACCGATGTTGTAATAACTTTTTAAAATGAGTTCATCTCCATTGGCGGATAGTGAAGCATTAAAGTTAGGATAAGTTTTAAGTGCATTCACAGATGCCTTCATGAGGAAAGCGAGCAGGGTAAGTTTCACGCCTTTTTTCTCAGCATCTAATTGCATCGATTTTCTGAATGCTTCGAGATCAGTAATATCTGCTTCATCAAATTGGGTCACGTGCGGTGCCGTCACCCAATTGCGATGAAGATTGGCACCTGATAGTTTTTTAATTTTTGAGAGTGGTTTAGTTTCGATCTCACCGTACTGACTAAAGTCAATCACAGGCATAGGCATCACGGTCGGTGCGTTACCCATATTGTCTGTGCGAGGTCTTGCCAACTCACCTTTCACATAACTTTGTACATCAGATTCAAGAATGCGATTTTTAGGACCCGACCCTTGAACGAATGCCAAATTAACACCAAGCTCACGCGCAAATTTTCTGACCGAAGGACTCGCGTGTGATTTTTTATTAGGTGCTACCACGACGCTATCCCCTATAGGGGCTGGTGTTTGCTGTGGCTTAATTTTTTGCGGAGGCTCAGGCGCTGGACGTGTGGGTTCAGGAATCAAAGCTTTCGGAGCCTCTTCTTTTTTAGTTTCTTTTATTTCTTCTTTTGCTTCTGATTTTTTGTCAGACTCCACAATATCAAGCATCAAAATAGGTGAGCCCTGTTTTATTTTGTCACCCACTTTTAAAAGAATTTCTTTCACCACACCACTATTTGGTGCTGGAATATCCATCGATGCTTTATCGGATTCGAGTGTGATCAATGGATCATCTTTTTTAATCGAGTCGCCGACCTTCGCAATGACTTCAATCACATCGACACTGTCGAAGTTACCTATATCGGGTACGAGTATTTTTTCAATAGCCATATTTACTGAGTCACCGGATTAGGTTTATTAGGATCAAGTTTAAATTTCTTAATTGCATCAGTCACGATAGATGATTTGATCTTACCTTCATCACTTAATGCTTTAAGTGTGGCGACCACGACATAATGACGATCGACTTCAAAGAACTGACGTAAATTTTCTCTTGAATCAGAACGTCCAAAACCATCGGTACCTAAAGCTACAAATGTATGTGGCAAGAAGACAGCGATTTGTTCTGCGAATGATTTCATATAATCAGTCGATGCAATGATAGGACCTTCTGCTTTTTTAAGAAGTTTTGTAATATGGGATTCTTTTTGCGGCTTATCAGGATTCATTCGATTCCAACGATCTATCTCTAATGCATCTTTACGAAGTTCGTTAAAGCTTGTGACGCTCCATACATCCGCTGAAACACCATAATCATTTTCTAAGATTTTTTGTGCTTCAATCACTTCACGAAGAATGACACCACTTCCCATGAGCTGTACTTTCTCACCCTTGATTTTTGAAGTGGAGAATGGATACATACCCTTGATGATATCTGCCTCAACCCCTTTAGGCATTTCAGGGTGGCTATAATTTTCATTCATGAGGGTAATGTAATAGAACACATCCTCTTGATTTTCAACCATACGTTTTAAACCGTCTTGCATAATCACAGCAAGTTCGTATGAGAAGGTGGGGTCATAGGAAACGCAATTAGGAATCATCGCTGCCATCAGTTGGCTGTGACCATCTTCGTGTTGCAAGCCTTCACCATTTAATGTGGTGCGACCTGCAGTAGCGCCGAGTAAGAATCCGCGTGCACGGGAATCACCTGCTGCCCATGCAAGGTCACCAATGCGTTGGAAACCAAACATGGAATAGAAAATATAAAACGGAATCATTTGAATGCCGTTGACGGTATAGGAAGTGGCTGCTGCTACCCAGGATGAAAATGAGCCTGCTTCATTAATACCTTCTTCTAGAATCTGACCGTCTCGTTGTTCTTTATAGAACATCACTTGATCTGAATCTTGCGGTTCATACAATTGACCGACGGAAGAATAAATACCAAGCTGCCTAAACATACCCTCCATACCAAAGGTGCGCGCTTCATCGGGCACAATAGGTACAACATATTTACCGAGCTCTTTGTCACGTACAAGCGTTGATAAGATACGCACAAACGCCATCGTCGTTGAGATCTCACGTTCCCCTGTTGCGGTTAACATATTTTCGAACGTTGAAAGCGGTGGTGTTTTAAGTGCATTACCTTTACGTTTACGTTGTGGTACAAAACCACCGAGTGCTTCACGTCTTTCCATCATGTATTTAATTTCAGGTGAATCAGGTGCAGGTTTATGGAAAGATAATTTTTCAACTTCCTCATCCGTAATTTGTAAATCAAAACGATCACGGAAAGCTTTTAAAGAACTAATGTCCATGCTCTTTTGTTGGTGCGTAATATTTTGTCCCTCACCTGCATCACCCATGCCGTAACCTTTGACCGTTTTTGCCAACACGACGGAAGGTTGGCCCTTATGTGATGTCGCTGCGGCATATGCTGCATATACTTTATGAGGATCATGCCCACCACGATTTAAACGCCAGATATCTTGATCTGACATGGCCGCTACCATCTCTTTTAATTCTGGATATTTACCAAAGAAATGTTCGCGTGTGTAGGCACCACCTTTCGCTTTAAAGTTTTGGTATTCACCATCCACACATTCTTCCATACGTTTTTTAAGTAAGCCTGTTTTATCCATCGCGATTAAAGGATCCCAGTAAGAACCCCAAATCACTTTAATCACATTCCAACCTGAACCTCTAAAATCAGATTCAAGTTCTTGAATAATTTTGCCGTTACCACGCACAGGGCCATCGAGACGTTGTAGGTTACAGTTCACCACAAAAATGAGGTTATCGAGTTTTTCACGTGACGCTAATGAAATCGCACCCAATGATTCAGGCTCGTCCATTTCACCATCACCACAGAAGACCCAGACTTTACGATCTGATGTATCTGCAATACCGCGATCGTGTAAGTACTTTAAGAATCGCGCTTGGTAGATGCCCATGATGGGACCTAAGCCCATCGATACCGTGGGGAACTGCCAGAAATCAGGCATAAGCCATGGGTGAGGGTAGCTCGATAATCCCTTGCCCCCTGTTTCCATACGGAAATTAGAAAGTTGCTCTTCGTTGATACGGCCTTCTAGATAAGCTCTTGCATACACACCAGGGGATGAGTGACCTTGGAAATAGACAAGATCCCCTTGGAATTTATCATTCGCTGCTCTAAAAAAATGATTGAAGCCTACGTCATATAAAGTCGCTGCCGATTGGAAGCTTGCAATGTGACCCCCGACACCTGGTGACTTTTCATTCGCACGCAATACTGTCATGACTGCATTCCATCGAATGAGTGCACGGATACGACGTTCCATATCAGGGTTACCTGGATGGCGTTGCTGGAGGTGAGTCGGTATGGTGTTAAGGTAAGCGGTAGTCGCGTTGTATGGCAAATTAGCCCCAGATCGACGCGCTTGATCAATCATAGATTCAATCAAGAAATGAGCGCGTTCTACACCTTCCGTTTCAATGACGGCATTAAGAGCGTCAAGCCACTCTTGCGTTTCTTGATTGTCGATATCGGGTATAGATGCCATGTTTTAATATAACTCCAGAATTTTTATTAAGGACGCTAACGGTATAATAAGTGCTTTATTTACCTAGTGCCTAAAGGGGTTTTAAATTTTGTGAGTGATAACGCGTTGAATGAACTCATATACCTTTAAGTTTGGCGTTTTTAAGGCTTTGGGTCAAGTAAAAAAGTAAGTTGAAAGTGTGAAAAAAAGTAATATTCTATTGATTTTATTGATATTTTTTAATAGGACGTTCATTTAAGGATTAAAGCTTATGGCGATTCAAATTGTACAAAAAAGAGGTTTAGCGACAGAAAAAAACATCAAAGGGAGTCATCATCTTTTTGTGTTGGATAGCGCAACCTTAAAAACATTTCCGTTTCATAAGGAGCTTGATCGGAAACTCAAGCGTACCCATAAAAAAAGGGAGAGCTTGGCTAAATCACCTGTCACTATGGAGACTCAGAACGGGCATTTGTTAAGTTTTGTACTTTTAGATAAAAAAAATAATACGTTTCAACGCCACACTGCAATACGAAAAGCACTGCAACCTTTACTTTCAGAAAACCCTGACATGTTCACCATCGCAGTATTGGGTAGCGAAGATTTAAAAGAGCTCAATGCGCGCGCTGCTATTTATGTGGCACTCATGAATAGTCAAACCTTACCGAGTCGAAAGAAAGAAAATCTTAAAAAAAATATCAAATCAATTGAATTATTTGGGATTGAGATAAAAGACAAATTCATTGAAGAAGTCGCGATTGTCAGTGGCAATACTTTGACACGTGAACTCACCATGTTGCCACCCAATGAGCTCACACCTTCCATATACCGCACAAAAATTAAATCACTCGCAAAATCAAACGGCTGGAAAATGGAAGAGTTTGATATGACGAAATTAAAAAAGATGGGCGCAGGTTCTTTTGTGGCGGTAGGCCAAGGCTCTGAGCCGCAAGATGCAGCGATTGTGCATCTTACATACAAACCTAAGCACATTAAAAAAACGATTGCAGTTATTGGTAAAGGTATTTGTTTTGACACAGGCGGACATAATCTAAAACCTGCACGCTATATGCATGGCATGCACGAAGACATGAATGGTTCCGCAGTCTCTCTTGGTATTTTATTAACTGCAACTCTTTTAAAATTACCTATTCAAATTGATTGCTGGTTAGCGATTGCACAAAATCATATTGGACCTAAAGCTTATAAACAAAATGATGTGGTGAAATCTCTTAATGGTACTACCATTGAAATTATTCATACCGATGCAGAAGGGCGTATGGTCTTAGCAGATACACTAACCTTAGCATCTCGATTGAAACCTGACATGATGATGGACTTTGCAACACTCACCGGAAGTATGGCAACAGCATTGGGTGATCGTTACAGTGGCGTCATTTCAAATCGCGCTGAGTTATCTTGTTTGGCCGTCGGTGCTGGCAGTGATTCAGGCGAACGTATTGCTGCATTTCCATTCGATGAAGATTATGAAGAAGATTTGGAAAGCGGTATTGCTGATATCAAACAATGCACGCTTGAAGGTGGTGCAGATCACATTCATGCCGCACGTTTCTTAAATCGTTTTATTGAAAAAAATGTACCGTGGCTACATACTGATCTTTCATCAAGCAATCGAAAGGGTGGTCTTGGTGCCGCATTAAGTGAAGTGAATGGATTTGGTGTCAATTTTGGTATTCAAGTTTTGAAAAAATATTTACAGAAGTAATTTTAAAATTTTGCCCTCGTAGCTCAGTGGATAGAGCATCCCCCTCCTAAGGGGAGGGTCACACGTTCGATTCGTGTCGAGGGCGCCACTCTTTGAAGGTAGAATTTTTTTATGCAAATCACAGAAGACTTTTTAGAATGGATATCAAAGATTAATTTGATAGATATTTCTATTATTATTTTTTACTTGATCAATGTAGGCCTCTTAATTTTTTTTGTTATCAAAGGTATTAAAGCTTTAATGAAGTTTTACAAAAAAAGATAATCAGTGACTTACAGTATTGTCACGATTATAGATACTGAAGGTATGCCTCAAAAACAAAGAGATTCTGTAGTAAGTTTTTGTGCAGCCATATTTCTTATTTTTACCCTACCGAGTCATGCAGATATTGATAAAGAATCACTTAAATCCTCGTCTAACTTAAAGTTAAGTGGTTATCTAGAGAGCTATTATGTGAATCCCCGTCACAATGATGGCGATCTTCCAAACTATGTCTATAGCTATCAGCAAACAGAGCAGTTAAATATCAATCTGGGTCTCATCCAAGCCAAGTATTCAAGTGACGCCGTTCGTGCCAACTTAGGTATCGCTTCTGGTACTTTTATGCGCGCCAACTATGCTAAAGAGTCTGGCGTACTCAACAATTTATATCAGGCTAATATTGGTTTTCGTTTGTCCGATCATCAACAATGGTGGCTTGATATGGGTGTTCTTCCCTCACATATTGGTTTAGAAACTGCGAAAGGCAATGAGAATTGGGCCCTTACGCGTAGCTTGATGGCAGACAATACGCCTTACTTTGAAACCGGGGCTAAATTAAGTTTTACCAGTCAAGACCAGCGTTGGACTGTCGCTGGTTTAGTGCTGAATGGGTGGCAAAGAATCCGTCGCCAAGCTGATAACACTTTGCCTGCTATCGGACATTTAATTAGTTATCAGTCCCCCTCAGGCATATTGATTAACAGCAGTTCTTTTATTGGCAGTGACACGCCCGATCATGATAGAAAAATGCGCTACTTTCATCATTTCAATATGCAAATTCCTATGACCGAACAATTACAAATGCAATTGGCTTGGGATATTGGCGCCGAGCAAGCAGAAAAGTCGAGTAGTCGCTATTACGTTTGGCACGCTCCATTGATTCAGGCGCGATATCAATGGAATCCGGAGTGGTCAATGACAGCAAGACTTGAAGCCTATCAGGATCCTAAGGAAGTCATGATTCAAAGAGTTGGCGATCGTGGCTTTAGGGCGAGCGCTTTCTCTAGCAATATAGATTTTCGTCCGAATACATCCATCATGTATCGCATTGAGTTAAAAAAGATTAATGTTTCAGGCGATGATTCATATGAAGCTACACATCAGTCTCATGATAATTTGCTACTCACCACATTGCTCGCTTTGGAATTTTGATCCATCTCTTTATTCCATTAAATTTATCTTTATATCAATCCCACAATGTTGTGTAATAGATTCATGATATGTAAGTCACAAACATGAACATATATATAGAACCAAATATGGATAAGTCATCTCTTACATAGAACTGAATAAATCATGAAAAAAATAAATTTAGAAGAAGTGCGAAATTTTATTGAGGCGCAAACCATAGCGTCAAAAATTTATATTGGCTGCGATTCTGAAAGAATTAGAATTGGAAAAGATTGGTATGCAGATTATGTGATGGCTATTGTGGTTCATATCAATGGAAATAATGGATGCAAAATTTTTGGTGAGGTAGTTCGAGAGAGGGACTATGATCAAAAACAAAATAAACCGCGCTATCGTTTAATGAACGAGGTGTATAAGGTATCGGACTTGTACCTTAAATTAGCAGATATATTAGAAGAAAGAACTGTTGAAGTTCATCTCGATATTAATCCAGATGAGATGTTTGGATCTAATTGTGTGATCAATGAGGCCATTGGTTATATTCGTGGCACATGTAATGTCATTCCCATGGTCAAACCGAATGCATTTGCAGCCTCTTATGCTGCAGGAAAATTTAAAACGCTTGAAAGCTTAAAGGTCGCTGTCTAGCGCTTCTTCTTGAGGCAATGTCTGGCGACTCATCATGAGCATTCTGGATGCAGGTGTTTCTAAACTCATACGACCTAATAAACCTTGCCGATAATCATTCAATAAAGTCGAGGCGGCTCTTTCTAAATCTGCACCATGATTTTTAAGGGGGAACCCTTTTTTCTTGGCGATCCATTCTAAAAGTTGAATAGCATCCATTTTTAAATCTTCGAGTTTGTAGCGCGTTTTAATCAATGCTGGATAGGCTTCGAGAATGATGTGGCCTAATTTTTCAGCGACCTCTTCTTCGTAATAGGCATTCTTACCTATATTGTTATTGGCAGCTAATAAATCACCATCCGAGGGATGGCGAATTTTGGGCCACATCATGCCCGGGGTATCGACCAAAATCATGTGATCATTGATTTGATGACGTTGCTGTTGTTTAGTGATGGCGGGCTCATCACCGACTTTCGCAATGCGACGATTCAGAATTGCGTTCATGAGGGTTGATTTCCCAACGTTAGGCACACCCATAATCATCATACGAAGGGGTTTAATTGGATCGCCTCGGTGGGGTGCCAATGTTTTACAAATGTTAAGAATTTTTTTGGGCTCATTCACTTTTTTGCATGAGATCGCCATCGCTTTTGTATGCGGCATCTTATTGAAATATTGAATCCATTGCTCGGTAATCTTTGGATCCGCTAAGTCAGATTTATTGAGTATCTTAAGATGAGCACGTTGGCGCGCAGCACCAAGCTCTTTAATCATGGGGTTTTGAGACGCACCAGGGATTCTGGCATCTAATACTTCGATGACCACATCGGTAAATTCCATGGTTTCGGCCGCTTTTTTTTGCGCTGCCACCATGTGTCCTGGGAACCACTGAATACTCATGATTGATCTTTCATTTAATCAGCATCATTTTACTCTGTCATAAGTCTTCACGCATACGTTAAACTGATGAAGTTATGGAAGATTTAAAAGACATCAAACCCCAACAATCCATTGAGCTGCTTAAAGCGCTTCATATTCTGACGCGCGATGGGCGAATGAATCAGGATTCAAGGCGGAAATTAAAACAGGTTTATCATCTCTACCAATTGATCGAGCCTTATTTAGAAAAAGCACTAGCGATGAATCCTCACTTTACTTTAGTGGATCATGGCGCCGGGAAGTCTTATTTAGGCTTTATTTTGTATGATCTTTTTTTAAAAGAAAAAGGTGGCGAGCTTTATGCCATCGAGCATCGATCTGAGTTGATTGAGAAAGCGCTTGCATTAGCAAAAACTTTAAAATTTGATCGTATGCATTTTTTTGCATCCGATATAAAAAATTCATTAGAAGATTCGAGCCTTCCCAATAAGGTAGACATAGTCACAGCACTTCATGCATGTGACACGGCCACCGATGACGCTATTTATTTTGGACTTAAAAAAGAAGCACAATATATGGTGCTCATTCCCTGTTGCCAAGCAGAAGTATCAAAAACGTTGCGATCAGAAAAATCAGATCAATTAAAATATACATTATCCGAATTATGGCGACATCCCATTCATACGAGAGAGTTTGGAAGTCATCTCACTAATGTATTAAGATGCTTATTGTTGGAAGGTATGGGTTATAAAGTGACGGTCACTGAGCTAGTCGGTTGGGAACATTCCATGAAAAATGAGCTCATCTTGGCTGAAAATATCCATCAACCTAAAAAAATTGCATTGGATCGGTTAGAAGAAATTTTAGCAACATGTCATCTAGAATCTTTGAAGTCTAGATTTTTACCCATCATTTAATAAAGGAGAGCTGTATGCGTTTTATAGTAAGTTTTATTTTTTTGATTATCTCATCATTAGGATTTGCTGCAGGCAAAAACCCGGCATTTTCAGGACCCGATTTTACAGGTGTTTATCAATGTACTGGCAGTGATACGCACGAAGGTTCATACAAAGGCAAAGTGACCATAAAATTAAAAAAAGAACATAGCCAGGCTCAGTATGGCAGCTATGATTTTCTACTTGAGGTACCTGGTTTTGGTAAGTATCCAGGCCATATGGCAGCGAATGGGTTAAATGCTGCGATATATTTTGCATTAGAAAATCAATCGACGCATGATTTTGGTACAGGCATTGCGCAGTTTACAAAAAATGCAAAAGGCCAATGGCAGTTTCATAAGTTTTATTATGAACCACAATTCAAAGGTGGCAATTCAGGATTTGAAGATTGCGTGAAGCAGTAATTTTTAAATTGTGAATGTAACATCAAATAAGCAAGATAAAAATTTAGCGATAGAAGCATCAAGACAGGCTCGATTCGAGAGCCTGTCATCCATAGAGTTTCCAGAAGTACTTCCCGTTTCACAAAGAATCAAAGAGATTCATGAGGCGATTCTAAAACATCAGGTTGTGATTCTCTGTGGTGAAACAGGTTCAGGTAAAACCACACAACTCCCTAAGATATGCTTGAAGCTGGGCCGTGGTATTAAAGGCCTCATTGGGCATACACAACCAAGACGTATCGCTGCAAGATCGGTGGCCTCTCGTATTGCATTAGAACTTAAAGTACCCTTAGGTGATGCGGTAGGTTTTAAGATTCGATTTGCAGATAAAGTGTCTCCACAAACACTCATTAAAGTCATGACCGATGGTGTTCTCTTGGCAGAGACACAAACCGATCCTGATCTAAAACAATACGACACCATTATTATTGATGAGGCGCATGAGCGGAGTCTTAATATTGATTTTCTTTTAGGCTATTTAAAGCAACTCACCTTTAGACGGCGAGATTTAAAAATTATTATTACCAGTGCCACGATTGATGTGGAGAGTTTTTCAAAACACTTTAATGACGCACCTATTATTGAAGTATCAGGGCGCACATATCCTGTTGAAATTCGTTATCGACCTTTGGAAGTCAAAGATGAAGATGATCAAGAAGAAAAAATTGAAGAGGCCATTCTTGATGTCGTGAAAGATTTTTCAAAAGTAGGTGGCGATACACTAATTTTTTTACCCGGTGAGAGAGAAATTAGAGATGTGTCTGATTTCTTGAAAGCTAAATTACCACCGCATTATGAAGTACTCCCTCTTTTTGCAAGACTCTCTCATGATGAACAACAAAAAATATTTAGAGGTTCGAACGGCCGACGTATTATTTTGTCAACGAATGTCGCTGAGACATCCCTCACGGTGCCTGGTATTAAATATGTGATCGATCCTGGTATTGCGAGAGTGAATCGCTATAGCACCAGAAACAAAGTGGAACAATTGCAGATTGAGAAGATTTCTCAAGCGTCAGCCAAGCAGCGAAGTGGTCGATGCGGACGTGTATCGGATGGTATTTGCGTGAGACTTTATTCCGAAGAGGATTTTAATGCGAGACCTTTATTCTTAGACCCTGAAATTTATCGATCATCATTAGCCTCTGTCATTTTAAAAATGGCATCACTTCATTTAGGCGATGTATCACAGTTCCCTTTTATACAACCGCCTAGTCGCCGATTTATTCAGGATGGTTATTTGTTATTGCAAGAATTAGGTGCTGTGAATGACCACTATGAATTAACGACGATCGGTCGAGATTTAGCGAAGCTCCCGATGGATCCCAGATTAGGTCGCATGCTTCTTCAGGCTAAAAAAGAAAATGCATTGTCTGAACTTCTTATTATTGTGAGTGCTTTAAGTATTCAAGATCCAAGGGAGCGACCTTTGGATAAAAAAGCTGAAAGCGAAGCGGCGCAAGTTAGATTCTTTGATGAAAAATCTGATTTTATTTCTTACTTAAAACTCTGGACATTTTTTGATGAAGCAATTCAGAAGAAGACTTCACAAAATCAATTAAGAAAATTGTGCCATGCCCATTTCTTATCTTACTTAAGGATGCGTGAGTGGCGAGATCTCTATGAACAAATTCGTGATCTCCTATCAGAGATGCATTTTAAAATAAATGAGATGCCAGCCAATTATATGCAGATTCATCGCTCTATATTATCTGGCCTTTTAGGTAATATCGGCACAAAAGCACTCGAAGACGATTCTTATTTGGGTGCTAGAAATATTCATTTTCACTTATCGCCTGGGTCTAATATTAAAAGAAGAAAATCCAAATGGGTCATGGCAGCAGATCTTGTCGATACCACAAAACTATATGCGAGAACAGCAGCCGAAATTGATGTGACATGGATTGAATCCTTAAGTCACCATTTAGTAGAACATCATCATACCGATCCTTATTGGGACACTAAATTAGCGCGTGTGAATGCCCACGAAAGAATTTCGCTTTATGGGCTCACGATTGTGCCTAAAAGGAATGTGCACTTTGGCCCCATCAATCCTGAAATTGCGCGCGAGATATTCATTAGACAAGGTTTAGTCCAAGGCGGCTATGTCTCAAAAGGATTATTTTGGAAACATAACCAAGATTTAATCAGTGAGGTTGAGCTTCTAGAACATAAAGCAAGACGTCTTGATGTATTAGTCAATGAAGAAGATCTCTTTCAGTTTTATGATACAAAAATTCCGCAAGGGATTATCAATGGTGATGGTTTTGAGGATTGGCGTCGCGAGATTGAGGTCAAAGAGCCTAAGGCTTTATTCCTCACAAAAGCACTCCTTATGAAAAGGGATGCGAATGAGATTACAGAAGTTCAATACCCTGAAACTTTAGATTTGGATGGCGTCATGATCCCACTCAAATATCGTTTTGAGCCAGGCCATATGGACGACGGCGTGACAGCTATGATTTCTGAAATTGATTTTCATCAATTAGACTTAAATAGATTGCAGTGGTTAGTACCTGGCATGATTCGTGAAAAATTGAATTGTATTTTTAAGTCACTACCTAAAAATATTCGTACACAACTTTTGCCACTTGCGGATAGCGTGACAGAATTCCTAACGCAATACAAAACGTATCATCATTTATTTCAATCGATCAGTGATTTTATTCTAAAAAAAACGAAAGAGCCGTACATGATCGATCAAGATGACATTGAAAGTCTACCTCGTCATTGTTTTATGAACATTGAAGTCATAAATCAAAAAAATGAGATCATCATTCAAGGGCGTGATTTAAATCTTCTAAAAAATTCAGTGAAGCCTCAGGTGCATGTTAAAAAGAATGAGAAAACGAATACTATCGAGCGATTCAATTTAAAAAGGTGGGATTTTGATGCGTTACCGAACACGATCGATTTAAATGCGCATCAAAAGGATTACAAAGGTTTTGTAGGGTTATCGGATGATGATGAGTCGGTATCGATTCGTGTCTTTGTATCAGAAGAAGAGATGAAGCAATCACATCGTCAAGGGGTGTTGAGATTATTAAGTTATGAATTAAAGCCACAACTCAAGCAACTTGAAAAAGAATTAAATCAGCTGAAAGAAGCACAGCTTTATCTAAGAGATATGATTGAGCCTGATGAGTTAAGAAGTGATGTGATTGAAATGGTTTTAGATTCGGCCTTAAGCCATGAGGAGGTTATGCCTCGACATGCGAGCGATTTTTTATCGCTTGTAAAAAACATGAAACATGTTTTGCCGCAAACCATGAAGGCTATGTTAGATACCATTCATTTAAGTGCGTCATATTATCATCAGTTAAAAGAGCTACTAAATAAACTTACCCCGATACAAAAAAGATCAGAATCCATTTTTATTAATCGTATGCATTTTTTAATACATAATGAATTTATTTTAACGACTCCCTCCCATGTGTTTTCTCATTTACCACGCTATTTAAAAGCGCTGATGATTCGTATTGAAAAATATGCTTCAAGAGTGGACAAAGATGCATTATTACAAAAAGACATTGACCGCATTCATCAATTGCTCGATGCGAGATTAAAGCCTTATACCTCTAAAAAAATGACGCCACCTAAAGCCTTGAAAGATTTTCAATGGCAAATTGAAGAGCTTCACGTGTCATTATTTGCGCAGGATTTAAAAACGGCATACCCTGTGTCCCTTAAACGATTAGAAAAAGCATTGGACGATATTCCTTATTACGCATGAGAGATTTATTTAAAAAAATATTCTTTGAAGAAGTGACGGATGATGACATCAGTATTGATGTCAGTGAATCTGAAGGTATTCGCTCACTTCACTTTGCATCTCACGCGATTCAAAGTTCGATGCGCTTAAAAAAACCTTTTCATTTAGAGCTCACTTATACAAGGGCCATGATGATGTTTTTACTTTTCCATCCTCGTCCAAAGAAGATTTTATTAATTGGTTTAGGTGGGGCATCGATCCCTAAATTTATTCATCGTTTTTTACCTGACATGAAATCGACTGTGGTGGAGATTCATAGAAAAGTGATCAGTGTCGCGCATCAAATGTTTCATCTGCCACCTAATGATAAGTCACTCAAAGTGATTCATGGCGACGGGATTCCTTATATGAAAGAGCATCCGCAGTCGACAGATATATTGATGATTGACGCTTTTGATCCTGAAGGTATCCCTAGAAACTTTAGAAGCCTTTCATTTTTTGATGTATGTAAATCAACCTTGCGAGCCCACGGTATCTTCGTGATGAATATATGGGCGAGTGATCCCCATTATGATCTTTACATTGACCGCATGCGTCGTGTCTTTGATGATCTTATCTTAGTCATTCCCACAGGCAAACCGGGTAACCAAATCGTATTAGGATTTCATGATTTACCGCGTGAACTCGATGTGAAGACTTTAAGAGTAAAAGCGAAATCACTTGAGAAAACATACGGACTTGAATTTTTGGCATTCTTTAATCAGCTTATGCTTCATAATCATCAGCCATCGCATACGCTTCAATTTGATCGTTAATTTTTTAAAAGGTATAAAGATTTGAATTATCAATTTTTCGCAACGTGCCCCAGAGGTTTGGAAGCTTTATTGGTCGATGAACTCTCACACAATCAAGCCGATAAAATCATAGCAACCGATGGTGGCGTTTCTTTTGAAGGTAGCTTAGAGACTATGTATCGTGTTAATTTGCATTCGCGAATAGCCACACGCGTTTTATCTCGTGTAGGTCAAGGTATATATACGTCTGAAGAAGATATTTATAAAGCCACGTTTAAACTTCATTGGCCTTCATGGTTTAAAGTGAACCAAACCATTCGCGTCAAAGTGACTGGGGTCAAGTGCCCTTTAAAAAGTTTAGACTTTGTCACTCTTCGTATTAAAGATGCGGTATGTGATCGTTTTCGGGAAGAGGGCGCCCTAAGACCATCCGTCAGTGTCAGAGATCCTGATATTCGTATTCATGCTTATCTCACACAAAATCAATATCAACTTTATTTAGATACTTCAGGAGCTCCCCTTTATCAAAGAGGTTTTCGCGATGTGAGTGTGATCGCCCCGTTACGAGAAAATTTAGCAGCAGGGATTATTATGCTATCCGGTTGGAAACCAGGCACACCCTTTTTAGATCCGATGTGTGGCAGCGGTACTTTTTTAATTGAAGCTGCCATGATCGCAGTGAACCAGCCGCCTGGATTGAAACGTCACTTTGGTTTTCAACATCTCAAATCATTCGATGAAACACTTTGGAAAAAAATTGAAACAGAAGCTATTGCTAAAATGAAGCCGATTGAATTTTTAGAAATCTACGGATCCGATATGGATTTAAGAGCGGTCAGGGTTGCACGTCATAATTTAAAAGTAGCAGGTTTAGAAGAAGTGGCGAAAGTGATGCAAAGTGATTTTATTAAACTAGAACCCCCTCGATCTGAAGGGGTGCTTGTGACAAATCCACCATACGGTCAACGTATAGGCGAAGATGAAGATTTAAAAGAAGTCTATCCTGTTTGGGCGAAGCACATGAAAGAATCCTTCGGCGGCTGGGATACTTATTTTTTAACCGCTGATCTTGAGATGCCGAAAGACATGCGATTGAAACCCTCAAAAAAAACCCCGTTATTTAACGGGGCATTAGAGTGTCGCTTATTTGAAATTAAAATGGTGGCAGGTAGCAACCGAAAACCAAAAAACTAAAGTGCATTTAAGGCAGCTTCGTAATTAGGTTCTTCGGTGATTTCTGATACGAGTTCGCTATGAAGTACCACATTATTTTCATCGAGCACGATGACAGCGCGCGATGTTAAACCCGCTAAGCTTGTGTCTTCAATGGACACACCAAAATCAGTCGCAAATTTTTTCGTATTACGGAATGTAGAAAGCGTTTGTACGTTCTCAATTTTTTCAGCACCGCAAAAACGATTTTGCGCAAAAGGAAGATCCGCTGAGATACATAACACGACCGTGTTATTGAGTTTAGCTGCCGCTTCATTAAATTTTCTGACAGAAGTCGCACATGTCGGTGTATCCACACTTGGGAAAATATTCAGCACTTTACGTTTGCCTGCAAAATGAGCTAAGCCCACATCGGCACGTGTTTTATCTGCAAGATTAAACTCAGGTGCTTTTTGTCCTTTGCTTAAAAATTGACCACCTATGTTGACCGGACCCCCTTTGAGTGTGACTGCCATGATGTACATTCCTTAAAAATTGAGTAATAGTTGACAATATACATCAGTTATTTTTTTATGGGTAGATCAAGCATTTTTTTTGTGGTTGAGCTTCAATTTTTAAGTCATTCATCCTTTAAAATAGAGTCATGTCAGAAGCTCATCCCGTCTCATTTATTCATTTAAGGTGTCATAGCGAATACTCCATCACCGATGGCATTGTGCGCATTGATGATTATGTGGAAAAAGCATTTGAAGAAAACATGCCGGCGTTAGCGCTCACGGATTTAAATAATGTTTTTGGTTTGGTGAAATTTTATAAGAAGGCCCGCGAAAAAGGGATTAAGCCTATTTTGGGCGCAGACCTTTGGATTGAAAATGAAATCAATCGTGATCAGCCTTATCGCATATTAGTACTCTGTCAAAATGATAAAGGCTATCTTGCACTCTCTGAAATGCTCACACGCGCTTATTTAGAAAATCAATATCGCGGTCGAGCCGAAATTAAAAAATCTTGGTTACTTGAAAAGAACGAGGGTCTCATCATTCTCTCAGGCGGTCTCATGGGTGATGTGGGTCAAGCGATCCTTCAAGAACATATGGATATGGCCATACATGCCATGAAGGATTGGGCAACCCACTTTAAAAATCGTTTCTATATCGAAATTCAGCGCATCGCCGAAGGGGATGATAAAAAAAATGAAGCACGTTTTATCAATCAATCTTTAAATCTAGCCCAAAGTTTAGAAATTCCTGTAGTCGCGACCCAACCGATTCAATTTATGGATTCCGATGATTACCGTGCGCATGAAGCGAGAACGTGTATCGCTGAAGGTTACATCATGGCGGACCACCGTCGACCTAAATTATTTTCACATGAACAGTATTTTAAAAATGAAAATGAAATGGCAGCTTTGTTTGCTGATATTCCAGAAGCGCTTCAAAATTCGGTCGAGATTGCAAAACGTTGTAACTTTGAATTTACTTTAGGTAAAAATTATTTACCTGATTTCCCCACCCCTAATCAAGAAAAGCTCGAAGACTTTTTAATTTCAGAATCTAAAAAAGGATCAGAGGTTCGTTTAAAAGAACTTTTTCCAGATGAATCAAAACGAAATGAAGTAAGAGAAGCGTATGAGGCACGTATACTTTTTGAAACGTCTATCATCAATCAAATGGGTTTTGCAGGGTATTTCTTAATTGTGGCTGACTTTATTAACTGGGCTAAAAATAATCATGTGCCTGTGGGCCCTGGTCGAGGATCCGGTGCGGGATCGTTAGTTGCTTTTAGTTTAGGGATTACCGATCTTGATCCCATTCAATATCAACTTCTTTTTGAGCGGTTTTTAAATCCTGATCGTGTCTCGATGCCTGACTTTGATATCGACTTCTGCCAAGAGGGCCGAGATCGCGTGATTGATTACGTCAAACAAAAATATGGTGCCGGTTCAGTCTCACAAATTGTGACCTTCGGTACGATGGCAGCCCGCGCGGTGATTCGTGATGTGGGTCGTGTACTTGATCTTCCATTTAATTTTGTCGATGGCATCGCAAAATTGATCCCGATGGAATTAGGCATCACGCTTCAAGATGCCTTAGAAAAAGAACCGCAACTTCAGGATCGCTATAACAAAGAAGAGGAAGTCAAAGAGCTCTTTGATCTTGCATTAAGACTCGAAGGTATTGTTCGAAATGTAGGTATGCATGCAGGGGGTGTGTTAATCGCCCCAGGAAAAATTTCAAACTTCACACCCATTTATTGCCAGGCGAATGGGGATAGTTTAGTCAGTCAATTTGACAAGGATGATATTGAGGCTTTAGGTTTAGTGAAGTTCGACTTTTTAGGATTACGTACACTCACTATTCTAGCCATGGCATTAAAGAACGCGAATGTATTACGTGCGAATGAACAATTACCACCGCTCGATTTAAATCACTTACCACTCGATGATAAAACGGTCTTCCAACTTTTAAAAAATGCGAATACCACCGCTGTCTTCCAACTTGAATCTCGCGGTATGAAAGACATGTTAAAGCAAGCGAAGCCGGATTGCTTTGAAGATATTGTGGCGCTCGTGGCGCTTTATCGTCCAGGCCCTATGGATTTGATTCCAGATTTCTGCAAACGTAAACATGGACAACAACGGATTGTGTATCCCCATCCATCGACTGAATCTATTTTAAAAGAAACTTACGGTATCGCTGTTTATCAAGAGCAGGTGATGCAGATTGCGCAAACGGTTGCAGGTTATTCATTGGGTGCTGCAGATTTATTACGACGTGCGATGGGTAAAAAGAAACAAGAGGAAATGGATGCGCAGCGCGAAGGTTTTGTGGCAGGCTCGTTAAAAAATGGACTGAACGAAAGACAAGCGCGTGAACTTTTTGATTTATTAGAAAAATTTGCAGGTTATGGATTTAATAAATCACACGCAGCAGCTTACGCGATGGTGGCGTACCAAACTGCGTATTTAAAAACACATTACCCTGCAGCTTTCTTAGCCGCTTCGATGTCGGCTGATATGAATAACACGGATAACATTCAAATCTTTTTTGAGGATTGCAAACCGAATGGTGTGGCATTATTAGCGCCCGATATTAATCAAAGTGGTTTTGAATTTATTCCGATTAATACCCAGGAAGTTTTATATGGATTAGGCGCCATTAAGGGCACAGGGTTAGCTGCGATCGAACTTATTCTAGCGTCTCGTGAAAAATTAGGCCCTTTCAAAAATCTTTTTGATTTTTGTGCGAGGCTTGATTTAAGAAAAGTGAATCGTCGCGTGGTGGAATCTCTCATCCGTGGTGGCGCATTTGACGTGTTAGAGCCTAATCGGGCATCGTTACTCGCGAGTGTGAATTTAGCGATCACAGCCGCCGAGCAAGGAAAAGCCAATGTGGGACAAAATAGTTTATTCAGTGACGAGCAAACACAAAGTATTGACATGGTCAAAGTAGAACCATGGACGCCCCAACAAAAATTACAAGAAGAAAAAGCAGCCCTTGGATTCTATTTTAGTGGCCATCCATTTACCTTCTTAGAAAAGCGCGTCAGACCTTTTATCAAAACCCAGATCAAAGAATTAAAGCCGCAAGAACAACCTTATTTAATAGCAGGCGTCATTGTAGCGATTCGTATCCGTATGACAGCTCGCGGCAAGATGGCGATTGTCACCTTAGATGATGCGATTTCTCGAGTGGATGTTGTGGTGGGTAATGAACTTCTCACCCAATCACAAAGATTGGTTCAAGAAGATCAACTTTTAATCGTGGAAGGACGGGTGAGCCACGATGATTTCACTGGTGGTATTCGTGTCACTGCCCGAAAACTTTTTGATTTAGCGACTGCGAGAAACCAATTCGCGCATCACTTAAAGATTTCATGTAACGGACAATCGGACGCGCTTAAATTAAGAGACATCTTAAAGCCTTATTGTGGGGCATCTCAAAATAACCTCAAACGCTGCCGCGTTAAAATTGACTACCATAACGAAAAGGGTCATGTGGAACTCATCTTAGGTCAAGATTGGCAGGTGGATTTACATGATGAATTGATAGACGGTTTAACCCAATGGTTGAGCGAAGAAAACGTAAAAATCCTTTATAATTAATGCCCAGATTTTAAAAGTTTTGATCCATGAAAATTAGTTATTTAGATTTTGAAAAGCCGATCTCAGAACTCGAGGCTCAAACCGAGAAGCTTAAAGAGACGCACAACAAGAATAAGAATCTTGATATTTCAAAAGAGTTAACGCAGCTAGCATCTAAGACTGAAAAGTTACTTCATGAGATCTATGATAACTTAAACGCTTGGCAAATTTCCCAAGTATCACGTCACCCACAAAGACCCTATACCCTTGATTATATTGAGAAACTTTTCACAGACTTTGAAGAGTTGCATGGTGATCGCGCTTTTGCCGATGACCCAGCGATTGTGGGGGGCTTAGCCTCATTTGAGGGGATCCCTGTGATGGTGATTGGTCATCAAAAAGGGCGCGACGTTAAAGAAAGACAATTCCGTAATTTTGGTATGCCAAAGCCTGAGGGCTATCGTAAAGCCTTACGTCTTTATCGATTAGCTGAAAAATTCAATGTACCCGTCGTCACTTTCATTGATACCCCAGGTGCATATCCAGGGATTAATGCCGAAGAGCGCGGCCAATCAGAAGCGATTGCACGTAACTTATATGTCATGGCAGAACTTAAAGTGCCTATCATCGGTATTGTGATTGGTGAAGGTGGTTCAGGAGGGGCACTCGCATTAGGTGTCGTGGATCAACTGATCATGCTTCAATTTGCAACGTACTCCGTCATTTCGCCTGAAGGTTGCGCTTCTATTTTATGGAAGAGTGCGGATAAGGCATCCACTGCGGCAGAAACATTAGGGATTACAGCCACCCGCTTAAAAGAGTTAGGCTTGGTGGATACCATTCTCAATGAGCCTTTAGGCGGTGCACATCGTAATCCCAATCAACTCATGGAAATTGTCAGAAAATCCTTAAAAGAACACTTAACTAAACTTCAAAAGAAATCACTCAAACAACTCCTTGATGTAAGACACGAACGTCTACTTAGCTATGGCAAGTTTAAAGAAACCGCTAAGTAAAAACGTTAAAGCCCCCAGTTCAAAAAAGACTAAACAGCCATCCCTACTTTATTTAGTTGAGAAGGCTTTTTTAGCATTCAATCAATCACCTAAGAAGATAAAATCGATGACGGTCGCTTTAAGTGGCGGTGTTGATTCAGTCGTCCTTTTACATCTTGTACATCAACTGCAAAAGAAATATCGTTTTACCTTAAAAGCCTCGCATGTCCATCATGGGTTAAGTGAAGACGCAGATCAATGGGTCAAATTTTGTGAAGCATTATGTAGAAAATGGTCTATCGACCTAGAGGTTCACTATATCCAATTACCGAAAAAAAAGTCACTCGGTATTGAGGGTGAGGCAAGGCGACTTCGCTATGAAAAACTCCTTCAAGCGAAAACAGATTGTGTCGTTTTAGCGCATCACGAAGACGACCAAGCGGAGACTTTTTTACTGCAATTAATCCGTGGGGCAGGGGTGAAAGGTTTGTCATCCATGGCACATTTTGATGAAGACAGACACCTCTGGCGACCACTTCTTAATGCCTCAAAAAGTGACATTGAAAGTTATGCCAAACAACACAAATTAAAGTGGGTTGAGGATGAAAGTAATCAAAATATTGATTTTGATCGAAACTTCATTCGATTAAAAGTTTTACCTATATTAAAGAATAGGTTTCATCATATTATTAAAGTGATTTCTAGGTCTTCATCGCATTTAGCAGAAGCACAACATCTACTCGATGATTTAGCTAAAATAGATTTAAAAAGTCATTTAAAATCAATAAAATATAAACATAAACTTCAAGTAAAAACTTTAATTCAATTGTCTCCTTATCGCGCTAAAAATGTCTTACGTTATTGGCTAGCATTAAATGATCAATTGATGCCCACAAAAGACCTTTTAGATGAACTTTTAAGACAGGTTTTAACGGCCAAAAAAGATGCGGATTTAAAAATTCAACTCTCAAAAGATAATCAAATTCGTCGCTATCAAGATGAGATTTTTATCGTTCCAAAAAATCAAAAAAATCAAAAAAATTATGAAATGATTTGGCGGGGTGAATCAAAAATGATTTTGCCCAATGGTCACCAATTAACATTTAAAAAAGTGAAAGGTCGAGGTATCAATATAAAATTTTTAAACGAACAAACTTTAAAAATTAGAAATCGACAAGGTGGAGAATTTTTTAAACCGGATGCTAAAAGACCCACTAAAAAAATTAAACAGCTTTTACAGGAATCAAATTTACCGCCTTGGGAGAGAGAAAATTTACCTTTGATTTTTGTGGGCGATGATTTGGCTTTTATTCCTCATTATGGCATGGACGTAAAATATCAAGTCAAACCCCAAGAAATGGGTTTAGAAATCAAATTCATACCAAGTAAATGATGTGTTGTTTTTAGGCTACAAAATGATTCTGCTATGGGCGCTTTTTTAACCTACTAACTTATTGATTTATTTAATTTTTTTTAACTGAAATAGGGGAGGTCTTTCTTCGGGAAGTTTTCCTATGCATTTTAAGCGCTTCAGATATTGAATTTCTTTCAAAACCTCACTAAAGTCACATCATCTTCAATACGTACGGAAATAAATTTCATGAAACTAAAATTATCTGGAATCGTGGCTTTAGCCCTCGCTAGCTCAGCACCCCTTAATGCTGCTGACAAACTCACGACAAACACCATCAATGTGTATAGCGCAACACCGCTTCATTCGATTGGCTTGCCACTTAATATGATTCCGGCCAACATTCAAATGGCGACACCTAAGGCGATCAATGAACAGGTTGGGGTGAGCTTAGCGGATTACATGAATAATAATATGCAAAGTGTGACGACGACTGAAATGGGCGGTAATCCATGGCAGCCTGAAATCACCTTCCGTGGATTTTCTGCATCACCACTCCTTGGTATGCCACAAGGTATCTCCACTTATATCGATGGCGTGCGTGTGAATGAACCTTTTGGTGACGTGACACTTTGGGACAAGATTCCTAACTTTGCCATTGGTGGCATGCAATTAGTCCCTGGTTCAAATCCACTCTATGGTTTAAATACCCTTGGTGGTGCGATCGCCATGCAAACGAAAAGTGGTCGCGATGCAAAAGGTGCGTCCGTAGAATTTGAAGCAGGCTCTTGGGATCGTCAACGTTATTTAGCGCAATATGGTGGTGTCTCTAAAGATGGATCCGTGGATTATTTCATTGGTCATCAAACCACGAGAGAAGATGGTTGGCGTCAATTTTCTCCAAGCCACTTAAATCAAACCTTTGCTAAAACAGGCTGGCAAAGCGAAAAAACTAAACTTGATTTAAGCTATATCGGTACAAACAATAAGTTAGTCGGTAACGGATTTACACCTGAATTCCTTTTATCAGGTGACCGTGATCAAATCCATACAAGCCCAGATTGGACGAATAACTACTATCATCACTTAGCACTGAATGGCTCCCATTGGGTCAATAATGACGTGATGCTTTCCGGTCACACGTATTACAGAAAATCGAACCGTCATACCAGAAATGGCGATCTTTACGAAGGTGGTATTGCCGATCAAAATCTCTTTTTGGGTACAAACTATGCGAGCAATGCTAACAAGGCTGACGATGTTGAGATGTTGGGCTCTGTGATGAATCGCACCAAAACTAAACAGGATAATTTAGGTTTTACGCTTCAAGCCGCTTTCAATCAAGACCTCTTGGGTAAAAAGAATCAGTTTATTGCGGGCGTAGGCTATGACTATTCAAAAATACGCTTTAATCAAAATCGTCTAGTGAATTTGTATGATGAGTCAGAAATTCTTCAGACACGAGGCGGTACAAATGAAATAGTAGAGCTTGATAACGCTGTAACTCAATATCGTGCATCCTCAGATACAGAAATTTTTGATTCTAATAGAGCTTTCAGTACAGCAGGTAATGGTGTATACGGCCCCTATGAAAGTACTTATCTTAAGAGCAAACAACAAACTTACAGTATCTTTGCAACAGATACCTTGTCAATCAATCAACAGTGGCATGTCAACGCTGGTATGCGATATAACTACACAAGAATTAACAACCGCGATCAGCTTAACCCAGTTCCGACTGCTGACAATGGCTCACTGACTGCAGATGCAACTTATGCAAGGCTTAATCCAACAGTTGGTTTGACCTTCACGCCGAGTGATAAAAGTGCGATCTTTGGTTCGTATTCTGAATCAAGTAGAGCGCCTACTTCGATTGAGTTAGGCTGTTCTAATCCAGCGCGTCCATGTTTACTCCCAGCGGCAATGGCGGATGACCCACCATTAAAGCAAGTGGTTGCTAAAACCTATGACTTCGGTGCAAGAGGCTATTTGAATGATTCAATTAAGTGGAATGCGTCCGTTTACCATACGGTAAATCATGACGACATTCAGTTCGTTAGGGCAGATCTGAGAAATCACGGCTATTTTGCTAACGTTGGAAGAACACAACGTCAGGGTTTTGATATAGGATTGGCAGGACAGCAAGACAAATTGAGATGGAATACGAGTTACAGCTTTATCAAAGCTACATATGATGGCGATTTAGATCTTTTAGCCCCTCAAAACTCAAGTAGCGATGATGATGGCGTTATTTCAGTGAAAAAAGGTGATTACTTACCGAGTATTCCAAAGCATCAATTAAAACTTAGAGCTCAATATCAAGTCACACCTGATTGGTCTGTAGGCACTAATGTAATTGGGTTTACTCAGCAATATATTTGGGGTAACGAGAATAATCGACATCAAGCTAATAATGCTGGAGAGACTGGTGTACGAAACGCATGTGGCCAACCGTCAACTGAAGGTGGGCCAGAAGATGGAGGCTTTGCATGCGGATCAGGCAAAATCAGTGGTTATGTCGTTGTGAATCTAGACTCACAATATAACATTGGTAAGGGCTGGAGTGCTTTCGCAAAAGCGATTAACATCTTCGATCAGAAGTACAATGTAGCAGGTCGTTTAGCTGAGACGATGTTTAACCCAGCAGGCGAGTATGGCGCTGAAACGAACGTGCGAGGTTTATTACCAGGCGCTCCGCGTGCCGCATGGATTGGTTTCCGCTACGAATTTGGTGGCGCACCAGAAGCTAACTAATAGCAATGAGGAATAAAAAAGGGAGCGATAAGCTCCCTTTTTTATTTGTCAGCCTATTTATTTTTGTGTAAGTTTGATGAATGAATAGAAGGTGCCAATGATGGGCAATCCAAAATTCATGAGTATGAATTGTTTCTTAGATTGACGATATCTTGAAGCCAGATCATGGAGTTTTGTTAAGAGTAGTATCCAAGATACAACTAACATAAATAGCACTAAAAGAAATAAGTAGAGGTAACCATCTGTCATCACGTGAATGATATAAAAAACAAACGCCGCGGCAATCGCACTATTCCAAAGCAAGAATAGGTTCGCTGCCTGATCGATTTCGTCTTCCATCTTTATCACAACTTCTTTTTGTGTGGAAGTTTTTTTAAGCTTCATTTCTAAGCTTGATCCGCAGTGATCACAGAACTTAGCCAAATCTCTTTTAATGTGATGCCCGCATTCATAACAAATCATGGTTGATTTCATTTCAAAATTCTAAAGAAGCTATCCTAAATTGCCTTTCCTAAAAGAATCCATGAATTCATCCTTAAATAATTTGGGAAGTTTTCCTGATATGCTTTTATAAAATGTACGACACAATAGACACTGAAATGAGAAGGAATCACCTTTGAGCTTAAAGCTTCGCCTTATTTTAATTATCAACGCGGTATTGCTTCTGATATTGGTACTCGGATCAATTTTAGCGATTGATACAGCCAAAAAAAATGTGCGGGCAGAGGTGGCATCTTCTGAAAAACTCACCCTTTATTTATTTGAAATTGGTGTGTTAAATAACCCTAAGTATTACTCGATTGAGAGTGAGTATAAGCCGCTTAATTTGCAGAGCTTGGTACATATGCGACACCTCAAGATTGAGTTTTATAATTTAGAGGGTAAATTGGTGGAGAGTAATATCTCAGAATCACGCATACAGACGATGGATCAAGCACCATCTTGGTTTGTGAATTTTATGGGACTTATTTCAGATCCCTGGGAGCCGAAGCGCCTACCTGTTGAAATATTAGGCCAAGCAAAGGGTGCGATTATTATTACGCCTGACCCCAGTTATGAGTTTGGGGAGATCTGGAATCAATTAACAGGTATTTTTTATTTGGCGGGCGCCTTTTTTATCTTGACGAATATTTTGGTGGCATGGATTGTATTCAGAGCTTTAAGTCCTGTTGAATTTATTTTGAAAGCTTTAACTGAACTTGAATTGGGAAACCTAAAAGTCAAAATGCCCTATTTAAAAACGTCTGAATTATCCGCGATTAGTTCTAAATTTAATCATATGGTGAAAACGTTAAGGCTTAGCATTGAACAAAATCACCGGCTCACACAAAAGCTCATCCGTGTCCAAGAAGAAGAGAAAAAAAGTTTAGCGCGAGATCTTCATGATGAATTCGGACAATCTTTAACGGCGATTCATGCAGATGCGGCTGTGTTAAAAACACTCGCGCATAAAGAATACCCAAAGATTAAGCCATCAGCGCATGCGATATCAGACTTATCAAAACATCTGATGAATCTTGTGGGTGGCATGCTTAATCGTTTAAAGCTGGGTGTATTAAATGAATTAGGTTTGGAAGAAGGTTTGATCGATTTAATAGATACCTGGAAATTAAGACATCCTAAAATAAATCTTCAATATCAAGTCAATTTAAAAGGCTTACCTAAAACGAATGAAATCATTTCCATTACTACTTATCGGATTATTCAAGAGTGTTTAACGAATATTTCAAGGCATGCCAAAGCTAAACATGTAGCGATTGAAATTGAATTGATTAAAAAAAATGGTGCTTCCAAAATGATAGACATTCATGTGAAAGATGATGGTATCGGACTCTCTAAATCCCATCGTGACGGCTTTGGCTTATCTGGCATGCGTGAGCGTATTCATGAAGTGAGCGGCAACATTAAAATTGTGAGCGAAGTGAATCAAGGTGTTTCGCTTCATATTCAACTCCCATTAAAAAGAATCCAAAAATAAATGAGTAAAAAAGTCACCATTGTTTTAGTGGATGATCACGCAGTGGTTCGAGCAGGGGTGAGACGTCTTCTCGAGCAAGAAGCCTTATTTGATGTGATAGGGGAAGCTGAAAGTGGGGAGAAGGCTTACCACATGTTCGGCGAATTAAAGCCGGATGTAATGGTGATGGATTTATCAATGCCGGGTATGGGTGGTTTAGAAGCGATAAGAAGGATTTTGATGCGTCATGAGCGCGCTCGGATTTTGGTACTCACCATGCATGAGGATTTATCATTTGCTAATCAGGCATTGAAATTAGGGGCAAAGGGTTATCTTATTAAAAATACTTTAGGTGACGACTTGGTGAAATCCATTCAAACAGTATCAAGAGGAGAAGTGTTTTTAAGTGACGAGATTGCCAAAAAGATGGCCATGCAATCGATATCAGGTGAACAAGATCCTATTCATGAACTCTCAGCGCGTGAATTTGAAATTTTTAGATTATTAGCCGAAGGGCTTGAGATTGATGCGATCGCAACCACACTTAATATTAGCTCTAAGACAGTATCTAATTACCAGACCATGATTAAACAAAAACTCAATATTAATACACCGGTTGAACTCATCCGTTATGCGATTAAGGCAGGTGTCATTAAAAATTAGGTTTTTTCGGGAAGAATTCTCAAACAATTTTGGGAGTTAAGATCAGGCACCATTTTATAGAAGAAGTTAAACTGCTCTTGTCTTAATACTTTGCCATAAAAGTTTATAACGAGACTGCACTCGACTCCACGAGTAAAGGGTTTTTTAAAGGGATTCATTTTTGAATCCCTTTTTTTATGGTTTAAGACAAATTAAGCACCTTTCCTCATGATATGATTTTACCTATGAAAATTGGAACCCCTTTATCGCCAAATGCCACACGTGTCATGCTTCTTGGCAGCGGTGAACTCGGTAAAGAAGTGATTATTGCTTTGCAACGTTTAGGTGTGGAAGTCATTGCAGTCGATCGATATGAGAACGCGCCAGGCCATCAAGTCGCTCATAGATCCCACGTCATTGATATGACGAATAGTGAAGCACTACTTAATCTTGTTCAATCAGAAAAACCACATTACATCGTCCCTGAAATTGAAGCAATCAATACCGAAGTATTAGCGCAGATTGAAAAGCGTGGGGATTCAATTGTGATTCCTACCGTTAAAGCGGTTCAGCTCACCATGAATCGTGAAGGCATTCGTGATCTAGCGGCTAACCAATTAAAACTTCCGACCTCTCCTTTTGCATTTGCTAAAAGTTTAGAGGAGTTACAACAAGCCATTGACAGTGGTATTGGTTATCCATGCTTTGTGAAGCCTACCATGTCATCCTCGGGTAAAGGACAATCTCGCATTATAGATGCATCAAAAGTGAAAGATGCATGGGATTATGCAGCTTCCGCTGGACGCGTGAATAAAGGTGTGGTCATTGTCGAAGGCCAAATTGATTTTGATTATGAAATTACCTTACTCACAGTGAGAGCCAAAAACGAAAAGGGTGACATTGAAACATATTTCTGTGAGCCTATCGGGCATAAGCAAGTGGAGGGTGATTATGTCGAGAGTTGGCAACCACAACCGATGCATGAAGTGGCATTAAAAAAAGCGCATGACATCGCTAAAAAAATTACCGATGCGTTAGGTGGATTAGGTTTATTTGGTGTGGAGCTTTTTGTGAAACATGATGAAGTATGGTTTTCAGAAGTAAGCCCACGTCCACATGATACCGGCATGGTCACCATGGCAAGCCAACGTCAAAATGAATTTGAACTTCATGCACGAGCGATTTTAGGTTTACCTGTGAATACAACCTTAACTAGACCTTCTGCAAGTGCGGTCATTTATGGCCATCATGATGCAGATGCGATTTCTTTTGAAAATATCGACAAAGCCCTAAGTGTGCCAGAATCTGATGTAAGACTTTTTGGAAAACCGACTTCATTTAAACGTCGTCGCATGGGTGTCGCATTAGCTTCAGCTGACAATGTGAGTGAAGCCAGAAACAGAGCCCAAAAAGTTTCATCCCTCGTTAAAACTTCTGTTTAATTTTTTTTATGTCTGAAGCTACAGCATCAACCCCTCAATCCCTTTATGATTTATTAGGGGGTGAGCCTGAAGCGACAAATCAAATCCGAGACATCGTTGAGGCTTTTTATGATGTGATGGATTCGGATGAGAATGCGAAAACCATTCGCTTGATGCATCCAAAAGATTTAACTTCTTCTCGCGAAAAACTTTTTATGTTTTTGACAGGCTGGACAGGTGGACCACAACTTTATATTGAACGTTATGGACATCCCTTTTTAAGACGTCGTCATCTACCTTTTAAAATAGGGGAAGAAGAACGTGATCAATGGATCTATTGTATGACAAAGGGCATGCTTCACTTAAAGATGGAGGAAGCAAAGATCAAAGCGCTTTTGAATGCGCTTTATCCTATCGCTGACTTCATGCGAAATCAGTAATTATTTTAAACGCGTGCTTTACGTTTTGCAGTATCTGGTTTTGAGTCCGATGCCCTAAACGTTCTAATCGTCGATGGTTTTTTAGTAAAGGTTTTAGGCGCTGATTCACGTTTAGTCGCTGGTTTTCGATCAGTGGTTTTTCTGTCACCGAATGATTTTTTTTCACCAAATGTTTTTTTGTCGGCATCTGATCGACTAAAGCTCGGTTTTTTATCCGACGTTTTTCCAAACAATCTTTTTTCTACAGCCTTTTTCTCAAAAGGACTTCGAGGGGTACGAGGTTCGAAATCACGTCTTGGTGAGTCACTTGATCCAAATTCTTTTTTAAAAGGTTTTTTATCGCTCATTGATGATCGATCCCCAAATGATTTTTTATCACCGAATGATTTCTTATCCCCAAATGATTTGCGTTCACTTGGTTTTCTGTCATTAAATGATTTTTTTTCACCAAAAGGTTTTCTGTCACCAAAAGACTTTCTATCATTGGAATTTCTTTTACCACCACGCGATTTAGATTTTCTTTCTTCACCTAATTGATCGCGCGATTGTAGTTTCGGTTCAAAACCTGCCATCGTTCTCGCTTCAATTTTGTGACCTGTATATTTTTCAATATCACGTAATGCTTTGCCATCCATGGGTGCTACAAATGAAATCGCAACACCTTCTTTTTTGGCTCTACCTGTTCGACCAATACGATGGACATAGTCTTCAGCAAACTTTGGAAGATCATAATTGATGACGTGTGTGATGCCATCGACATCAATACCGCGCGCTGCAACATCAGTTGCAACAAGCACACTAATATCGTTATGTCTAAATTTAGTGAGCGTTCGGTTTCTAGCACCTTGTGTCATGTCCCCATGAAGTGCCCCTGTCTTATGACCTGCGTTATAAAGTTCATCGGCTAATAAATCGGCATGACGTTTGGTGGAGGTAAAAATAATCGTTTGTTTCACACCGGGCTGAATCAGTAAATGTTCAAGGAGTTTATTTTTATGATTTAAGTTATCGACGAAATACATATGTTGCGTAATATTTTCGTGCTTATCTTTAGAGTGTGAGATCTCAATCGTTTTAGGATTGTGTAAAAGATCTTTAGCGATCTTACTAATTTGACCATCTAAGGTTGCTGAGAATAATAAGGTTTGATGTTTTGTATTAATAGCAGCACAGATTTTTTTCACATCAGGAATAAAGCCCATATCAAGCATACGATCCGCTTCATCTAAAATGAGCATTTGTAAACGTGACAAATTAATACGACCACGTTCCATGTGATCTAGAAGCCGACCAGGGGTTGCGATTAAAATATCCAAAGGTTGAGATAATAATTTATTCTGTAATGGGTAAGGCATGCCACCTACGATACTGGTGGTTTTAGCTTTAATAAATGTACCGTACTTACGCGCCGCTTCATTGACTTGTGCTGCTAATTCTCGTGTAGGGGTTAAGACTAAAATACGCGGACCACGTTCTTTGATCGGATGGGGTGTCGCTAATAAATTTAAGGCTGGCAAAATAAATGCCGCTGTTTTACCGGTGCCTGTTTGAGCGGAGGCCATTAAATCATGACCTTCTAAGATCACAGGAATAGCTTTTTCTTGAATAGGGGTGGGGGTTTTATAACCTACACTATGTAACGCGCGCAGGATCTGTGGGTCGAGCTTTAATGAATCAAAAGACAATGTCGTACTCCTTAAAAAGGGTTAGGTGCATTTAATCTTTTAAAAAATTCAAAACTTCCAATCACTAGATTTAAACGCTGGCTGTGTTACTTGATGTGAGTGCGCAGTATATAGATAAATCCATGAATATCAAAGCTTATTTTACTCATAATATGCTAGAATTCGGCCTCCATTCAATTTTGGTAAGCTTTTTATGTCACGCAATTTAAGAAACATCGCCATCATCGCCCACGTGGACCATGGCAAAACAACCCTCGTCGATAAACTTCTTCAACAATCAGGTACCTTCGCACAACATCAAGCGGTCACTGAGCGTGTGATGGATTCCAACGATATTGAAAAAGAACGTGGTATCACGATTCTAGCTAAAAATACAGCCGTTAATTTTGAAGGCACACACATCAATATTGTGGATACCCCTGGACATGCGGACTT
Organism: Candidatus Methylopumilus rimovensis; assembly: GCF_006364615.1. Classification (NCBI taxonomy): domain Bacteria; kingdom Pseudomonadati; phylum Pseudomonadota; class Betaproteobacteria; order Nitrosomonadales; family Methylophilaceae; genus Candidatus Methylopumilus; species Candidatus Methylopumilus rimovensis. The sequence goes on from NZ_CP040986.1 coordinate 489,137, forward strand.
CGGTGGCGAAGTAGAACGTGTATTAGGTATGGTGGATGGTGTGGTGTTACTTGTGGATGCAGTGGAAGGTCCGATGCCGCAAACACGTTTTGTGACGAAGAAAGCATTAGCGCTTGGTTTAAAACCGATTGTGGTCATTAATAAAGTAGACCGTCCAGGTGCGCGTCCTGATTGGGTGATTAACCATACATTCGATTTATTTGCGAACTTAGGTGCAACCGATGAGCAGTTAGATTTTCCGATTGTTTATGCGTCTGCATTAAACGGTTTTGCAACACTCGATTTGGAACAAACATCAGACACGATGAAGCCTTTATTTGAGACCGTGTTAAAACACGTGAGTCCGCCAGAAGGTAGTCGCGATAACCCATTACAACTTCAAATTTCAGCACTCGATTATTCAACCTATACGGGTCGCTTAGGTGTAGGTAAAGTCAAAAACGGTGTCATCAAATCAGGTCAATCAGTGGTCGTGATGCATGGCGATAAACAAGTGTCTCAAGGCCGTATCAATCAAGTATTAGGCTTTAAAGGACTGGAAAGAATTCCAGTTGAAGAAGCTGAAGCAGGGGATATTGTCATTATTTCAGGTATTGAGGAAATTGGTATTGGGGTCACTATTGCCGACCCTAATAATCCAGTGGGTCTCCCTATTATGGCGGTCGATGAACCGACATTGACTATGGACTTTATGGTCAACACCTCACCACTCGCTGGTACTGAAGGTAAGTTTGTGACCAGCCGACAAATTAGGGATCGCTTAACAAAAGAATTATTAGTGAATGTCGCCTTACGTGTGGAAGACACTCAAGATGCAGACGTATTCCGTGTCTCAGGTCGCGGCGAATTACACTTAACGATTCTATTAGAAAATATGCGTCGTGAAGGTTTTGAAATGGCCGTCGGTAAACCACGTGTGGTCTATCGTGAAATTGATGGTCAAAAGTGTGAGCCTTATGAAGTCTTAACAGTGGACTTAGAAGATGACACACAAGGCGCTGTCATGGAAGAATTAGGACGCCGTCGCGGTGAAGTACAAAACATGGAATCCGATGGTAATGGCCGTACACGTCTAGAATATAAAATTCCAGCACGTGGGCTTATTGGTTTCCAAGGTGAATTCATGACGATGACAAAAGGTACAGGTTTAATGGCACACGTCTTTGATGAATATGCCCCTGTGAAAGCAGATATGCCAGGACGTCGTAACGGTGTCTTGATCTCAGCTGAGCAAGGTGAAGCTGTCGCTTACGCGTTATGGAAACTTCAAGATCGTGGCCGTATGTATTCAAGCCCAGGTGATAAATTATATGAAGGTATGGTGATTGGTATTCACTCGAGAGATAACGATTTGGTGGTGAATCCCATTAAAGGAAAGCAACTCACTAACGTCAGAGCTTCAGGTACCGATGAAGCAGTCCGATTAGTGCCACCCGTGCAATTGACACTTGAATCTGCTGTTGAATTTATCGAAGATGATGAGTTGGTCGAAATTACGCCCAAATCCATTCGCATTCGTAAGCGTTACTTACTCGAGCACGAAAGAAAACGCGCATCTAAAGAATAATTTTTAAGTCGTTTGCGTCAGTAAATAATCTTCGTAATTACCAGAGAAGTCGATAATACGATCTGCTTTAATTTCAATAATACGTGTTGCAATCGAACTCACAAATTCACGGTCGTGACTCACGAAAAATAAAGTACCTTTATATTTATCAAGGGCAGTATTCAGCGACTCAATGGATTCCATGTCCATGTGATTGGTTGGTTCGTCCATCAGAAGCACATTCGATTTTGCGAGCATGAGTTTACCAAAGAGCATGCGCCCTTGTTCTCCCCCTGATAGAACCTTCACTGATTTTTTAGTGTCTTCACCTGAAAATAAAAGCCTACCCAAAATGCTTCGAATGGCTTGATCGTCTTCACCCGATTGTGCGCAGTCTTTCATCCAATCAAAGAGGGTGACATCTTTTTCAAAATCAATCGCATGATCTTGCGCAAAGTAACCAATTTTAGCTTTTTCAGCCCACTTAATTTCACCATGATTAGATGTGAGGTCGCCTGCTAAACATCTTAAGAAAGTGGTTTTACCAATACCGTTTTCACCAATGACAGCAATACGTTCGCCCGCTTCGACAAGTAAATTAAAATTATTAAATAATGTGTGATCAAAACCGTGACTTAAATTTTTAATTTCGACTGCTTGACGATGGAGCTTATCTTTATCGTCATAATCAAAACGAATGAAAGGGTATTGACGACTTGAGGGAACAAATTCTTCCACCTTAATTTTATCGATTTGTTTAGCACGACTTGTGGCTTGTCTTGCTTTTGAAGCGTTTGCTGAAAAGCGTCGCACAAACTCTTGAAGTTCTGCAATTTGTTCTTTGGCTTTTTCATTGTCTTTTAATTTTTGTTGACGTGCCATGGTGGAGGCTTCCATGTAATTATCATAATTACCTGGATAGACCGTGAGTTTTCCATAATCCATATCGGCCATGTGTGTGCACACTTGATTTAAGAAGTGTCGATCATGAGAAATAATAATCATCGTCGAGTTACGATTATTCAATGTATCTTCGAGCCATTGAATCGTATGAATATCTAAGTTATTGGTAGGTTCATCCAGCAATAAGATATCTGGGTTCGAAAAAATCGCTTGCGCTAATAACACACGTAATTTAAAACCCGGCGCAATCTGACTCATAGGGCCTTGATGTTGCTCAATCGGAATACCTACACCAATCAATAATTCACCAGCTCTTGCTTCTGCAGTGTAGCCATCAAATTCAGCATAGACACCTTCTAGTTCAGCGGCTTTCATATAATCTTCTTCAGTCGCATCTGGATTCATGTAGATCGCGTTCTTATCAGCATTAGCTTTCCACATTTCTTCATGACCCATCATGACCACATCTAAGACACGTTCTTCTTCATAAGCAAATTGATCTTGTTTAAGCCAGGACATGCGTTCATTTTTATCGAGTGAGACATTACCTGAAGTGGGCTCTAAAACACCTGCAAGGATTTTCATGAAAGTGGATTTACCACAACCGTTAGCACCGATTAAACCGTAGCGATTACCATCACCAAATTTAACGGATACGTTTTCAAAAAGTGGTTTTGCACCAAACTGAATGGTGATGTTATTACTAATAAGCACGCTTAAAGATCCTTAAAAATTTTTATTTAAATTGGTTTTGTATCACAACTTGATCAAGTGGAAGTTGCCCACCTCTTGGCATAGCCTCTTTAATCCCTTTACCTACACATACAAACATCGCAGGCATGTGATCGGATGGTAAGTTTAATAATGAACTCACCTTGTCAAAATCAAAGCCGTCCATAGGGCAGGTATCATAACCCATTGATTTAGCTGTCAGCATTAAATTCATCGCCGCCATACCGCAAGAGCGCATGGCTTCATCGCGTTGCACTTCAGGTTTGCCATCATAATATTGAGAAATCGCAGGCACTAAATAATCTTGCACAGGCTTGGGCGCATCTTTCCAATAACGAGAAGGATTTTTATGCCAAGCCATAAGATCTGCAACCAATACAATGAGAAGTGACGCTTCCTCCACTTGCGCTTGGCCCCAGCTCACAGCTCTAATTTTTTGACGTAATGCTTTATCCGTGACGATAACAAATCGCCAGTTTTGAATATTAAAAGCCGTAGGCGATAAAATGGCGTGAGAGAGAAGTTCATGGATTTCTTTTTCAGTCATTACGTGATTGGTATCGAAATGCTTAATGGATCTTCTTTGTTGAACGGCTTCTTTAACTTGCATGCGCTTTACTTTCTTAAAAATTAATATTCTATTTTTTGTATCGTGAGATGGGTATCACCCATGGGTTTTTCCCAGGTCACTTCATCATTCAATTTTGCACCGATGAGTGCCTCAGCAAGAGGGGACAAGTAACTTACCTTACCTTTATGAATGTCTGCTTCATCTTCACCCACGATTTCATAAGTACTCAATTGTCCTTCTTCATCTTCTACAGTCACAATGGCACCAAACAATACTATCGAATGGTCTTCTTCTTTAGGGGCCGTGAGAATGGCTGATTCAATCCGCGCTGCATAATAACGCATATCTCGTTCTACGATGGCAATTTTTTGTTTAGCGATAGGATCGTCTTTTTTATTCTTTAATGCTTCACGCTCAGTTTCAAGTGCATCCATTTGTGCATTAAGTAATTTGAGACCATTGGGCGTGACATAGTTAGGTTCATCACTTAAGGGTCTCTCAGGAATATCAATACCTGCGTGTTCTAAATCATTTTCTTTAACAAATGCGCGACTCATCAATTATTCCCATTCAATGGTGGCAGGTGGTTTGCCTGAGACGTCATATACCACACGATTAATGCCACGCACTTCATTGATTATACGATTGGATACTTTGCCTAATAAATCATAGGGCAACTCTGCCCAGTGTGCCGTCATAAAATCTGAGGTGACAACGGCTCTTAATGCCACGACATATTCATAGGTTCTGCCATCGCCCATCACACCTACAGATTTCACAGGTAAAAAGACAGTAAACGCTTGTGAAGTTTTTTCATACCAACCTGAATGAATAAGTTCTTCTATAAAAATAGCATCCGCACGTCGAAGTAGATCTGCAAATTCTGATCTGACTTCCCCTAAGATGCGCACACCTAAACCAGGACCAGGGAAGGGGTGACGATATACCATGGCATGAGGAAGACCTAATGCCACACCCAATTCACGCACCTCATCTTTAAAGAGTTCACGTAAAGGTTCTAAAAGTTTTAAGTTAAGCGTTTCTGGTAAGCCGCCGACATTGTGATGGCTTTTAATCGTATGTGCTTTTTTAGTTTTAGCGGATGCTGATTCAATGACATCAGGATAAATGGTACCTTGTGCTAACCATTTGGCTTTTGGAATTTTTTTAGCTTCCTGTTGAAATACTTCCACGAATTCACGACCAATAATTTTTCGTTTTTGTTCGGGATCCGTCACACCTTTTAAATCACTCAAAAATTTATCTGAGGCATCCACATGAACAACCTTCACACCTAAATTGTCATGAAACGTTTTCATAACTTGTGTCGCTTCATCTAAGCGAAGAAGGCCATTATCCACAAACACACAGGTGAGTTTGTTTCCAATCGCGAGATGAATGAGGGCTGCGGCAACCGATGAATCCACACCACCTGATAAGCCCAATATCACTTCATCATCTTTGACTGTCTCTCGAATATGTTTGATCGCTGTTTCAATGTAATTAGGCATGGTCCAACTCGGTTGACATGCACAAATGTGATTTACAAATTGTTTGAGCATGTTAAAGCCTTGTTTGGTATGGGTGACTTCCGGATGAAATTGCACACCATAAAAATTTTTTGTTTCATGCATCATGCCAGCGATAGGTGTGGAAGCATTACTTGCAATCACTTTAAATTCAGGTGGTAATGCTGTCACTTTGTCGCCATGACTCATCCATACATCAAGAAGCCCGTGACCTTCTGGATTTGTTTTATCTTGAATATTGTTAAGAAGCGGTGAGTGATTATGTGCTCTAATTTCAGCGTAACCAAATTCACGCGAATGTGCATTTTCAACTTTACCACCCAGTTGCGCTGCCATGGTTTGCATACCATAACAAATCCCTAAGACTGGAATGCCAAGATCAAAAACAATCGGCGGGGCGATCGGTGTATCGGATTCATACACTGAATTAGGACCCCCTGACAAAATAATACCTTTCGGATTAAAGACTTTGATATCCTCTTCACTCATATCATGTGAATGCAATTCTGAATACACATGCATTTCACGCACTCGACGCGCGATGAGTTGTGTGTATTGTGAACCAAAATCAAGAATCAGAATTTTATCCATAGGATTTAAAAAGCCTCCCGAAAGAGAGGCTTGTCATTTTTTACTTTTAAATTAATCCACACGGTAATTCGGTGCTTCTTTGGTGATTTGCACATCATGCACATGTGATTCACGCATGCCTGCACTTGTGATTTGAACAAAGTTAGCTTTTGTTCGCATTTCATCAATGGTTCTCGCCCCCACATAACCCATGGAAGCTCGAAGCCCCCCCATCAATTGGTGGATGACATTAATGACACTGCCTTTATAAGGGACACGTCCTTCAATACCTTCAGGGACTAATTTATCTGCATTGTTTTCAGAGTCTTGGAAGTAACGATCGGATGAGCCTTTTTGCATCGCACCAATCGAACCCATCCCACGATAAGATTTATAAGATCTACCTTGGAAGAGTTCAACTTCACCCGGCGCTTCTTCAGTGCCTGCGAACATCGAACCTAACATCACAGAATGGGCACCTGCTGCAATCGCTTTGGCAACGTCGCCTGAGAATCTGATACCACCATCACCAATGAATGGAATATTCAGTTTGGTTAATGCTTCAGCCACATTACTGATCGCGGATATTTGAGGAATGCCGACGCCTGCCACAATACGTGTGGTACAAATAGAGCCTGGACCGATACCGACTTTCACACCATCTGCCCCTGCATCAACTAACGCTTTAGCGGCATCAGCGGTCGCAATATTGCCACCAATCACTTCAATATGTGGAAAATGTTTTTTAACCCAAGTGACGCGATCTAATACACCTTGCGCATGACCGTGCGCTGTATCCACCACAATCACATCCACACCCGCGTGTGCTAATAATTCGACGCGCGCTTCAGTACCTTCACCGACACCTACCGCAGCCCCTGCACAAAGTCGACCTTTATCGTCTTTACAAGCAAAAGGATGGTCCGATGATTTTTGAATATCTTTGACCGTGATGAGGCCTTTTAACGCATCATTTTTATCAATCACTAACACACGCTCTAAACGATGATGGTGAAGTAAACGAATCACTTCTTCTTTCGATTCACCTTCTTTGACTGTGACCAATCGATCACGTGGTGTCATGATATTTTTAATAGGCTGATCGAGATTGGTTTCAAAACGTAAATCTCGGTTAGTCACAATACCGACAATCTTGCCTTGATCTATCACAGGTAAACCTGAAATTTTATGAAGTTGCGTGAGTTGCATGACATCGCGAACCGACATATTCGGTTCAATGGTAATGGGATCATTCACCACACCCGATTCAAAACGTTTCACACGTGAGACTTGATAAGCTTGTTCTTCGGGTGTCATATTTTTATGAATGATGCCAAGACCTCCTTCTTGCGCGAGCGCAATGGCTAACCTTGATTCTGTGACGGTATCCATCGCAGCGGAGACAATCGGAATATGAAGTTTAATTTTTTTTGTGAGTTGCGTCGTTAAATTAACTTCACGAGGCAATACTGTAGAATGAGCTGGCACGAGGAGCACATCATCGAAAGTGAGTGCTTGTTGTATTAAACGCATCTTTTGATCCTTTGCGCAAAACGAAATTATACAGAAAAAGTCTCGTTATAGCTAAGAAATGCGAGCTTTTATGCGCTATCCCCACCTTTTTTCATGACTTTACCCTCAAGGGCACGTTGGCGTCGAATCTCTTTAGGGTCGGCAATCAGGGGGCGATAGATCTCAATGCGATCACGCTCACGCATCACATGATCAAGTTGTGTCAATTTTCCAAAGATACCGATTTGATTCACACTCAAATCAATTTCTGGAAATTTTTTTGTAATACCTGAAAGTTTAATGGCCTCTTCCGCAGTGATGCCTTGCTTAACTTTCACAGGGATAATGAGTTGTTTTTTTGGCAGCGCGTAAGCAACTTCAATCAAAATTTCGTTGGGCATAAAGCTACTTTTTTCTTTCAGTTATGTTGTATATATTTTATCAGCTTGGGACACAAAACCATCCACAAACGTATTGGCAATTTGACTGAATATGGGTGAAATTAATTTATCTAAAATAAAATTTGAAAACTCGTAATGCAAATGAAATTCAATACTGCATGCTTCTTCATTGATTTTCGTAAAAATCCAATAACCTTCCAATACTTTAAAAGGCCCATCGATCAATTTTAAATCAATACGATTTGGGTAATGTTTAGTATTTTGAGTGGTAAAGCTTTGATTCACCCCGCTATATTTAATATGGATAGAAGCTTTCGTAATTTCACTATTTCGTTCTAATACTTTTGTGCCGCCGCACCAAGGTAAAAATAGCGGATAGTCTTCAATGCGATCGACCAGGTTAAACATCCTCTCATCAGAGTGATTCACAATTACATTTTTTTTGACATCTGCCATGGGCGAAATTCGAATTAGCGTAAAATACACATTTTAAAGGATTAGTTAGTTTCCATGAGTATTGTTCAAAACAAAAAAGCCTTCCACGACTACTTCATCGAAGAAAAATATGAAGCGGGTATCGTATTAGAAGGATGGGAAGTGAAAGCCATTCGAGACAATCGTACCAACATCAAGGAAGCCTATGTCATTATCCAGCGAGGTGAAATTTATCTTATTGGCTGCCATATAACACCCATGGGTGCAGCTTCAACACACATTCGTCCTGATGCGATCCGCACCCGAAAACTTCTTCTGCATAACGAAGAAATCGCAAAGCTCATTGGTAAAGTTGAGCGTTCAGGTTATACCTTAGTACCTATTGATATGCACTTTAAAGGTGGGCGCATCAAAATCGAAATCGGTTTAGCCAAGGGTAAAAAACAATACGACAAACGAAATGCAGAAAAAGAGCGTGATTGGGAGCGGGATAAGGCAAGAATCATGCGGGCGGCTAACAAGAAGTAGTATAATGACGACTTGCTTTGGGGCTGACCCGGTTTCGACGTGGGTTGCAAAGCAGGTGAGGGCATGTCGAGGCCTAGTTACCTCGTAAATCCATCTAGAAACAAGTATAGTCGCAAACGACGAAACTTACGCTCTAGCTGCTTAATCCAGCTGGACGCTGCACCGAAGTGTCTCTCGGTCGGGTGGGCAACCACAGCAGCGTCATAAAGAGAGACTCGTTATTGGTTGGGTCACTTAACTAATAATTAAACTAAGGTGACTCGCGGCGAAATTGCTTGCTCGTTGGTGATTGAACCGTTAAACAAAAACAACGATAGCTAAACATGTAGAACTTTCTGTAGAGTGCTTACGGACGGGGGTTCGATTCCCCCCAGCTCCACCACACCTTAGTTAGAGTAAGAAGCCACCGAGAGGTGGTTATTTATACCCACAAAAGTAGCAGGCAATAAAAAAGCCACTACGATGAGTGGCTTAATAAATTTAAATGCTTAATTATTTAAAATAATAATTAATGCCAAATTTCACAAAATCATATTCATTTTTAAATTTATAATCTGCTACTTGAGAGCTTGTGTCAGCTGCTCTATACATATTCAACTTGCTATCCCCCAAATCTAATCTTGTATATTCAGCTTTTAGGGCTAAATGATTATTAAGTAAATATTCCGCTCCAAGAGAGGCTGCATATCCAAATTCAGTTGAACTATCATTAGCCTCTGCTGGTCCGCCACAACCACCAACTGTGCCATCCCATTTATGTAATATATTTGTTTTTACTTTTCCTATTGCTGGACCCAATGAAGCATAAATATTAATATTTTCCTTTGGAAGAAAACCAACGCGCATTTTAAGAGAATCAAATGCTTTTAAATTTTGTTTTGCTGTTGAATCCATTTCACAAGCACCATTGACGTTCGCGTTTTGAGGTAAGGTAAGATTGGATTGATCTCTTACATTATTACTTTGATTATGCTCTAGCTCTAACCCATAAATAATTTGATCTTTAAATTTAAAGTTATAGCCCGCGGTAATTCCTAAAGACAAACCTTCTGCCTTAACATCATATTGATATGGAATATTTTTATAGACATCAAAAGCATTGTCCGCAATAGCTGCGTGCCAAATATTATCTCCAGTTTTAACTCCCTGTCCATAAGAAATTCCAGCACCCATATAAGGACCAAGAAATTTATCTTCTGAGAAAGAGGGTTGGGATAGTGTGAGCAGCGAAAGTAAAACGAGTAATTTTTTCATGTCGAATCTTAATATAGATATTTAATTTTTATGAGCTTAAATTAATATCCTAATCCCGTCCAGGAATTTGTAGCATTTAACCCGAAAAAATCCTCCCCTTAACCAATCCTGCTAAAATACTCCTAACATCTGGGCAGGATATCAATACTCACCATAAAGTTTTTTGTGGGTAGTTTTGTGGGTAAGAGGGGTTTGCAAAACCCACAACATATTGATTAAATTCGGGAAAATAAAACTATCCCATTTTGTGCGGCTTCACCAATTATTTTTTTAAAAATTATGCAAAAAATATATAAGCAGCGCTTACTTCATCCGGATATAGATCAAGTTTATGTTTTAAGTGTGAAATCGTTTAAAGATCGTATTACTCATATTAAAGACCAAATGAGTAGTTATGGCATTCCGTTTGTTTTTATCTTTGATTACGACATTCCTCAATTATCAAAATCTGAGCTAAAAGTTTTTGGTGAATCTCAACTCACGATGGCACAAAAATCGCTGGTTTTAAAGCATATCCAAGCTTGGAAAGATGCACTAAAACATCATCATAAACATATTCTAATTTTTGAGGACGACGTCATTTTGGATAAGAATTTTCATGGGAAATTAGAAAAGATTATGCAAGCAATGAAAACTTTACCCCAAGATTTTCTTATTTTTTTAGGTGGAGGGGATACAAAAGTGCCTGAGCATTTTTTTTTAACACAAGGCCCTTTGGTGGAACTCCCATTAGCCACAGCAGAGGGCTATATCGTAGATCTGCCAAGCATAAAAAAACGTATTCAATGGCTTAAAAACCACAAAATTAATTTACCTGCCGACCATTTGATTGTAAAAATTGACCAAGACAATAAGACAAGACACTATTGGTCAAAAAAACCGTTAGTAGAGCAAGGGAGCGTTACCGGAAAGTTTATTACCAAATTGGATCAGCACAGGTTAAAGCACTCCAAGTTTTTTAATATACTAAGATATCATTGGAATAAGATACAAAGACGCAAATTACGAAGTTTTATAGTTAAACTTAAATATTACTTACGAAAGAAATCATAGTTCATGCATATGCGACTTAATTTTAATGTTGTGGATCTAGCAAGATGGATGATGATTTCCTTAAGCATCACGATTCTATTCTCTCCCTTTTTTACGAATGTCCTTGAAATTATCTTATTCGGACTCTTTATATTTAATCGAGATTTAAGAGCGCGTTTTTGGAGTTTTAAAAATCAGCCATTACTTTTAGCATCAGCGCTATTTATATTGCTTTTGTCCATAGACTGTTTCTATAGTGTTGCACCTTTAAAAGAGACGCTAGAGTCCTTATGGGGCTGGAGGAAAATTTTACTTTTACCCTTGGGACTTGTTTTATTTAACGATGCCTTATGGAAAAATAAATTTGCTTTTAGTCTCATGACATTTGTGGTGATAGTCAGCCTATCTTGTATTCTTTTTTACCTACTGGAGTTAAATATTCGTGCACAAGTGCCTGGCGTATTAATTCGCAACCATGCGACCCAGGGCATGATATTTTCCGTTACGCTTTTTTTGATGAGCGTATTTTTATTATTCAAGAAACATATGCTGCCTATTCGAAGTGCATGGTTTTTGGGTTCTATGTTGCCAATCCTTGGTGTTCTCGTTTATATGACGCCAGGCAGAAGTGGATACTTAGCTTTTATGGTGGTGACAGTTTATTTGGGTTATCTATTATTTCGTGCGAAGCTTTATAAAGTGTTAAGTGTAGTTTTTTTATTGTCATCTACTCTTTTATTAACCTCACCCCTCGTTCAGGACCGAATAGAGTTAGGTGTCAAAGAAATGCAGCATGTGGATCCTACAAATATCGAATCAAGCTCTATGGGGATGCGCATGGTGTTATGGAAACATACGATCGAGCTGATTCAGGATCGTCCCTTGTTAGGTTTTGGAACGGGTGGTTTTGAAGAGGCTTATAGTCAAAAAATTAAAGATAATCCCGACTGGGAAAAAAATATAATGCATGACCCGCATAATCAATTCTTAAAGATTTGGGCAGAGATGGGTATGCTTGGGTTGATTGTATTTTTAAGTATGCTTGCGTCATCTTTATTCCAAAAATCATCTAAGATGTATTTTCATCTAGGCGTAGGCGTTCTTATGGCTTGGTGTGCAACAAGCCTATTTAGTTCGCATTTTTCAACCTTCACAGAAGGGCGCTTTATTTATATTTGGTTAGGTATTATGTTGGCCAGTGAGTCAAATAAAATAAAGCATTAAGGCGTCGCAATATAAGCTTAAATTGAGATTCACTTATCAAAAAATGATGCAATAGACGCTATTAACCTTGACAGTTTTCTAGAGTACGCAAAGGGTAAAGATAGTTTTATGCTTCTAAATATTGCTTAAGTGCTTGTTTTGTTTTTGCGTTTAATAAAGACCACACACCTAATTTATCTTTCTGATTTAAACCCTCGCATCGTTGATGTGCTGATTTAATATTGCCTGATTTAATTTGATTCATGACTTCCTGAGCTACGAGCATCAATGGATTGTCTGTCACCACATCTTGATCTGCTATAGGAAGATCTTCACCTGCATAGATATAAAGACCGATACCATGAAGTGATATGGCCTTGGCTAAACATCTTTGCATGGCAGTATTAACCTCATAGGCATTGGGATTCAATATCGCGCGGTTCCTAAAATCCATCACAGGGAGTTGGGCGGTTCTCGATTTGCCAAAGGCAGTCACCTTACAAAATACCATCAAGCTTTCACCAAACTTTTTAGGTTCTAAGTATTCCCATGTTGCATCATTATCGAGTTGCAGTAATTGATCGAGTGCCCACGACCACGAAAGATAGGAGAGTCCGTTTTTCTTTTCAATGTGCTGGCTGACATTAATTTGTCTTAACTCTTTATAGTGCATGATGAGTTCCTTTATTAGTAATGATTTTTTGAATTTCTCTTTTAACCTCGGATCTTATAAGGGAGGTGATATTAATTTCGCTATCCACAGATCTAATTTCTTCGATTTCATAAGTTTGAAGTGAAAGCCTGATATCGAATAAGTTCTCTTTATATCTAATGGTTATCCATGTTGATGGTTTAATTTTCATAATTTTTTTAGGAGTTAATTTTAATCTATAGTGAAGAACTGTACACCATAAAAGTGAAGAAGTCTACATCTATTTTAAAAATAGCAGATTTATTTTAAGAAATAAAAAAGCCACTAAAAAAGTGGCTTAAAAATTCACTTCAAAGAAACTGATGAGTACTATTTTTTGATTTTACCCTCGCCAAGCATAATCCAGCGCGCCGAGAATTCGGTGTTGTCTTCAATTTTGAAAGCATATCGGGCATCAATACTTTTAATTCTTCCGGATAGCCATTGATAGACAACATTTTTAGATGCACCACATAACTTACCAAACTCAGTTTGTTCATTTATTTTGAGTGTTTTCATCATGTACTCGACGCGTTCTGCAGTTGTTTTCAATGCTTAATCCAGTAGATAAATTAATGCTTGAATTATAGCTTTATTTAAATGGATCAGCAGCTGAAGCTTGAATTTAAAGTTTATCGATAACTTTAAAAAAGGGAGAGAAAAGCCTTTAATATTTTTTATTTTAAGCTTCGTAGAAACTTTGTAACAATTTGAAGGCAGTCGTCATAAGATTTATCAAATCTGATTTTATCAATATCATCAAATTGATCTCTAAGTATTGATCGTGTTTGGCATTGATCTAGAAAAACATCTGCATGTTTATTAATAATGTCGCCATACTTACTTAGTGTACTTTCTTCATGCTCAATTACCAAAGCCAAATCAAATAAATCTCGGGCAAGTGCTGTTGAGCCGCGATAAAACATTTTTTTAGCTACAATTTCCACAGGTGTTTCAACCTTAATTTCTCGATCCCTTATATTTTCTATGGTGTAAGGTTTTTTTGTTAAAGGGCTTGTTGCAACAAAATCAATATCACCTTCTTTAAATTGAAGTTTAATCGAATCGTTATTGTCGTAATGCTTACTGATTAAACCCTCTACGAAATCATTGCGATCAGGTTTTAAATAATTAATCAGTTGTGGATCAGGAATAAAAATATCAATATCTTTACTCTTTCGATGCTCGTAATAGAACATCAATACTGTTCCACCACCCAATGACCATGTTGGAATGGCGTTACCTCGAGCAGCAAGTTCATCCAAGATACTCATGGCTCTGTCAAATAAGCTTTGCCAAGCACCTTCCGGAAAATGTAATTTACTTATTGTCATACCACATAGATCTTGGTGATTTAATTTCTTGCGCTATTTTTTTAGCATTATTTTTAATAGTGAGAGGTTCCATCTTCTTTAATGTTGCAACAGCTTGAATGGTTTTATTCACCATACTTTCTGGCGCTTCATCAAAGAAATACATCATATTGCCAATATATTTTTTTGGCATGGCTGCCTTGACTAATGCATTTTTAAAAACAGTAGGCGTGAGTAAATCTTTATAGCTCACGTTTGCACTATTCGTCATTTGAATTAAAACTTTATGGGGCTCACTATTATGTTTAAAGTCGAATGTCATATCAAGTGATTTCATAATGGATAAAAGTTTAGTCACACCTATTTCTTTTAATTGGGCATTTTCTAAAGCATTAATGGTGATTCTGGATACTTGAGATAAGGATGCAAGCTTAGCTTGAGACAAGTTTAATAAACCTCTCTTTTCTTTTACTGTGCGTCCAATATCGACCATATTCATAAAGTGGAGTATAACAATCCTATTTATAAATGTAAAGTATACTTTACACAATATATTGCATATTACATACATAATATATTGATTTAATTATATTAATTTAAATTAAATTTTACATTTTTTTATAAAAATATAATCATAAGACTGCCCATTTTTGCATTAAAAAAAGTATTTTTTAATGCGCAGTCAAATCTTCAATGACCTCACCCTCGATAAGTTTTGCCTTGTTATTACGATATTCATAGAGTCCTTTCATGGCGCGATCAATATCTGTATCGAGTTGTATTTGATATTTACTAAAGATGGCCATATCTTGACCTTGTGGAATACGGTGAATAATCTTCATATCGTTCGCAATGCTGCGCGCTACATAACTATTTTTATTAGATTCAATAAAGCCAGATATATCTCGCCTTGTTTCACCAATGACTTTACTAATGATAGCTGGGTTTTTGATGAATTCATCCCATCTCATAGTGGCATGATTTTTAATTCTTGCCTCGAGAAAATGCAAAGTATTAGGCATTTTTTCTTTCACTGTCTCGATTGAAATGGCATAAGTCTGATATCCGCTTTTATCAATTTCTTCAAGAGCCACTTGATAGAATTTATAGGTATAAGCTGTCTGCGTTGAAAGATCTTCAGCAATATAATTCTTAAATGTTGAGTGCTTTAAGATATGGGTAATCGACTCCGCCAATACTTCAGGCATCATGGAAATCTTAAGTTTTGCAGCTTCTGCTTCCCGAAGTCTGATTTGACGAAATCTTGACTGGATAATGCGTTCTACAAATCCCAACTCAATCGCATCTGTAGGCTTTAATGCTTGAATAATTTGCGCTTTTAATTCATTAAGATCTATTTCGTTTTCCCCCGGCAGAATAGGGATGTTAGCAAAAATGCCATGTGTCATCGCATTCATGCTTGATCTTTGTTTGCCCTCAGATGTTGCAGGGCCGGTGGATTTTTTAGCGTTTTCTTGGTTAGCTTTAATCTGTGCTTCTGTTGCCATTTTTAACACTTCTTTCTTGAATAATTAATGGAATTTTTAATATGGGGATAATATTAAAAATTTCAAGTAAATCAATCACATATGTCAAGTTACACTTTACAGATCCTTAATCTAAAAAGGCGGAATAGCTTATATTTCTTAGGCGTCGCAAATGAAATTTATTTTTAATTTTTTTTTAGAAAAATTTACGAATTTATAGAGTCTTAGTTAAAACATCCCCATAAAAAATCTTTCATTAAAAGGCCTTAAAAGCTTAAACCTTGGTCGTAATGATAAAATTACGCAATGACTATTCTCGTTACAGGCGCTGCAGGTTTTATTGGCTCAAATTTTGTTTTGGATTGGTTTAGTCAATTAACTGAGGATGTGATTTCTTTAGATTTATTAACCTATGCAGGAAATCTCCAAAACTTATCTTCTTTGGATAACAATCTTCATCATCATTTTGTGCAGGGCAATATTGGAGATCGTAATTTAGTATCAAGCCTCCTAAAAAAATACCAGGTGAGAGCGATTGTCAACTTTGCAGCTGAAAGCCATGTGGATCGATCAATTCATGAATCAAAAGATTTTATTGAGACTAATATTGTGGGTACCTATAATTTGCTTGAATCAGCAAGAAGCTATTGGAATAATTTAGATCAAAATTTAAAACAAGATTTTCGTTTTTTACATATATCCTCAGATGAAGTTTATGGATCACTTGATTTAACTGATCCCCCATCAAACGAAAAAGATCCTTATAAACCTAATAGCCCATACAGTGCGAGCAAAGCCGCGAGTGATCATTTAGTCCGTGCGTGGTTTCAGACTTATAAGTTGCCAGTCCTTACAGTAAATTCTGCCAATAATTATGGCCCATACCAATTCCCGGAAAAATTGATCCCTTTATGTATTTTGAATGCTTTACAGGGCAAACCTTTACCTATTTATGGCGATGGTCAACAGGTTCGCGATTGGCTTTATGTGAAAGATCATAGCGCCGCTATTCGTGAAGTTTTAAAGCAAGGGCATATTGGTGAAACTTATAACGTTGGTGGACGGAATGAAAAAACAAATTTAGAAGTCGTTGAAGCTTTATGCACGATGTTAGATGCGTTAAAACCAAAATCAAATGGCAAAAGTTATGCTGATCAAATCACTTTCGTTAAAGATAGATTCGGTCACGATAAAAGATATGCAATTGACGCTTCGAAATTAGAAAGCGAACTGAATTGGAGGGCTCAAGAAACTTTTGAAATGGGACTTCGTAAAACAGTTCTATGGTATTTGGAAAATGCAGCCTGGATGGACCATGTTGTGACGGGTGAATATCAAGATTGGATTCAAAAACAGTACCCATGAAAATCTTACTCACAGGCAAAGACGGTCAGGTTGGTTTCGCATTACATAAAAAATTAGTGTCAGTAGGGGAGGTTATTGCGACCGATCGCAATGAACTTAATTTAGAAAATTCTGATGCAATCAGAGCATTTATTGAAAAAATTAAACCCGATATTATTATTAATGCTGCAGCTTATACAGACGTTGATAAGGCAGAGACAGAAATTGAATTGGCTCGTAAAGTAAACACAGAAGCTCCTAAGGTTTTAGCAGAAAAAGCATCCCAACTTAATATTCCTATGATTCATTTTTCAACAGATTATGTATTTGACGGTTTAAAAAATGAACCCTATGTCGAAACTGATCAAACTAACCCCCAATCCGTTTATGGGAAAACAAAATGGGAGGGCGAAGAAGCGGTTCGAAATCACAAAAAACATATTATTTTAAGAACGGGCTGGGTGTTCAGTAGCCGTGGACAAAATTTTTTAAAAACGATCTTAAAATTTATTCAAGAAAAAACCACTCTAAATATTGTAAGCGATCAAAAAGGTATACCAACTTCAGCTAACGTATTAGCTGATGTCACTTATAAAATTATAGAAACTATTTTAAATAAAGCTGGTTTTGAGGATTTTGGGACATACCATGTCGCCCTTGAAGGCGAGACTAACTGGTATGAATATGCGTGTTTTGTAAATGATGAAGCAATACGTTTAGGGCTAAATCCTAAATTGATATCAGGAGATATCAAATCAATTTTAAGTCAGGAATATTCTGCATTAGTCAAGCGACCAATTAATTCCTGCCTAGATAGTACAAAAATTAAAAAAACATTTATGCTAGAATTTCCACATTGGAAGATAGAAGTTAAAAGAATATTAAAAATACTGCTTAATTAAATTTTTTATTATGAAAATATATTCTTTAAATATTCCTGATGTTCTTTGTTTTGAACCGGAGATTTTTTCAGATAATCGAGGATTTTTTTTTGAAAGCTATAATAAAAAAAAATATGATCTTGCATTTGGGAGAAAAATAAATTTTGTACAGGAAAATCAATCTGAATCGTCGCTAGGAACTTTGCGAGGACTTCATTATCAAATTCCCCCACTCGCTCAGAGTAAATTAGTAAGTGTAGTTGAAGGAGAGGTTTTTGATGTAGCGATAGATATTAGAAAATCCTCACCAACTTTTGGTAAGCATGTTTCAGTAGTGCTATCAGAAAAAAATAAAAAACAACTATACATACCTGAGGGTTTTGCTCATGGTTTTTTGACTTTATCTAAGAGTGCTATCTTTCAATATAAAACAAACAAATTTTATAGTAGTGATCTTGAAAGGGGTATTATTTGGAACGATCCACACCTCAATATTTTATGGCCAATTGAAAAACACCCCATATTATCAGCAAAAGATGCTAGTAACAAACCTTTCATCTTTTCAGAATTTTTTAAGTAAACTTCAAAAATCAATGTTAAAAAATATTAATTCGGCGGCTATGCGAAACCAATTACTTAATTTTAAGTTGTTTATACTTAGTTTTAAGTTGTTTATACTTAGTTTTAATTCAGTATTGGGTTTGAACAAAATTTTTTATCCATTATTGATAATTAATTTGCTAACTAATTTAAATGTAAAATTTTCTAAAGCAAAATTTATCTCAGGACTAGCCTTTATTTCTATAGCAATTATTTCAATGTTGCTAAGACAAGCATCAATAGATTTGACTATAAGCGCAATGCGCTACTTTTACGGAATATTATTAACTTGTAGTTTTTTTTATTTAAATAAAAATGCAAAGCTCACGAATAGTTATATATTTATTTTCACGATTTTTGTTATATATGAATATTTTTCTATCTCAAATAATATTGATCCATACTATTTTTCTTTTTACGATCAAAATAATGTTAATTTTTTGGGAAAAACTAAGTTTGGCGAAGATGGTTTTCGGGCTTTAGGCCCAGGATTAAATTCAACTTCATCTTCTTGTATTGCATTATTATTCATTTTTATATTTCTAGATAAAGCTATTAATTTAATTAAAAAAAAGAATGTTCTTACTTTATTATTAGCAATTTTTTGTTTAATTATGACCTTTTCATTAACTGCCTTTATTATTTTACTAGTGCTAATTACCTTAAAATTATTTTCTAATTTTCGAACGAGTTTAATTTTTTTATTAATTTTTTTCTTAATTTATTTTTTATTTAGTCACCATTTAAATAATAGGATTGATTTGGATTATTTGTATACAAATTTTATTATAAAAAAAGATTTATTTTTGAATTACTTTAGATACGAAAGCTGGGTAGACCTTCTATTTGGTCAAGATTTAGGTAATTTTAGCGCCAAAAGTATTGGTGGAGATTTTGCTAATTTATCGGGCATTAAATTATTTGGGATTTTTTTTATTTTTTTTAACTTTTACCTTATTTGGATATGTTATGATCAAAATAGAAAATATTTAATTTTAGCTATAATTGCTTCGACTCATTACGGTATAATTTACAGTATATTTGGGCAAATTTTTTTTGCCGCTTTAATTTCCAACGCATTTAACTTTAACAAAACTAGATTTTGAATTTTTTTATTTAAGGTTTTCTATGGGTACACTCAGAAAAATTTCGATTCTACGTATTATTCTATTAATAAAAAGATATAGTCTCTTTTTTATTTTGTTAAATCTTTTAACGTTTTTTTGTACTTCGTTTTTTTTAAATAATTATGTATTTAAAAGTTTCAAAGGAGAAGTCTTATTATTTACCGGGTATTCTATTTATTTTGATAATGTTAATAAAATTCAAAAAAAAATAAATTTTTTTGATATAGATTCTGAGGTGCTTAAGTTTAATTATCTTAGCTCGAGGAATGATACGGCTAGCGATGAAATTAAATTATCAAAATATTCTTCATCTGACACACTTATTCTTATGGAATTGCAAGGTAATAATAAGCTTTTAATAAAACAAAAACTTGAGCTTGAGACGCAAAAATTTTTAGATAATTTAAAATCTCAATCGTCTTTACTCTGCTCTAATTGTGCATCCATTCCTCCATCAATCATCTCAGAAGTCCTTATTAGCAATTCTACCTCCTATTTTAAAACCCAATTTGCAATTTTTTTATTTACTTCTTCAATGACACTACTTTCTTTTTTATTGTACTTTTTCTTTATAGGTAATTTTAAATCTAACTAATTATTTGTTCTCAATCGTTTGTCCTTCGCCCTAATTTCTTTCTTCTCCAAAAGGTTTTTTTATTTTTATTTTTGTATTTTTTTGTTGACATTTATTTTATAGGAGGATTAAATGTTCAAAAATGAACATAATGATAAATTAAATATATGAAAAAAAAGAATAATTCAATTAATCCAGATTTGCATTTTAGAGTTCTACATTTTTTAGAAGAAAATCCTGTCCTTACACAGAGAGAGCTTGCAAAAAAATTAGGGGTTAGTCTCGGAGGCGTAAATTACTGCCTAAATGCTTTAGTTCAATTAGGACATTTGAAAATTAATAATTTTCAAAAAAATTCCAATAAATCAGCATATCTTTATTTGCTCACTCCAGCTGGATTATCAAATAAAGCCATACTTGCAACGAGTTTTTTAAAGCGCAAAATGGATGAATATAAAGCGCTGAAGATGGAAATTGATATGGTTAAATCCAAAATTAAATGTTCAAACTTGATGAATGGCGGTTCTCGCTAATATGCAGAGTATTACACCCATTGGCAGGCTTCTTTTTCGGCTTTGGCAACATATGAGTCTTCGACGTAGAAATCAATTTATTTTGTTGCTGGCTTTAATGGTAATTGCTTCATTCGCTGAAATTATAAGTATAGGTAGTGTGATTCCTTTTTTGAGCGCACTAACATCACCCGAAACTTTTTTTATTAACCCCTTAGCTCAGCCATTGATTTCTTTTTTAAGAATTGAGAATGCAAATCAACTTATTGTTCCTTTGACGATTGTTTTTTGTTTATCAGCAATTTTGTCTGGGGGCATTCGATTAGTTTTATTGATGTTTACCACTCGCCTATCTTTTGCAACAGGTTCAGATTTTGGTGTAGATATTTATCAA
This sequence comes from Candidatus Methylopumilus rimovensis, assembly GCF_006364615.1. Taxonomy (NCBI): domain Bacteria; kingdom Pseudomonadati; phylum Pseudomonadota; class Betaproteobacteria; order Nitrosomonadales; family Methylophilaceae; genus Candidatus Methylopumilus; species Candidatus Methylopumilus rimovensis. Next base: position 510,276 of record NZ_CP040986.1, read on the forward strand.
AGAACTCTCTATCAACCTTATAAAGTTCATGTGAGTCGAAATAGTAGTGAAATTATCAATGGCATTTCAAATAAAGCTCATGCAATTATCTATAGTGTTATTCTTCCCGCACTTACTATTGTTAGCAGTAGCATTATGCTTTCTGCGATCTTAATTACACTTATCTATATAGATCCCATTATTTCTCTTTTTACTACCGTTATCTTTGGGTCGATTTATATCTTGCTTACGAAATATACACGTAATAATAAGATTAAAAATAGTCGCGTAATTTCAGAGCAATCAACTCAGATCATTAAGTCGTTGCAAGAGGGCTTAGGAGGTATTCGAGATGTCCTCATTGACGGTTCGCAGCATGTTTATTGTGAGATATTTAAACTTGCAAATACTCCATTAAGACAAGCACAAGCAAATAATCAAGTTGTAAGTCAATCTCCGAGATTCATTATGGAATCTTTAGGTATGGTCTTGATAGCATGCCTTGCATATTATTTATTCAATAGGTCTGATGGCGTATCAAAAGCCATTCCTATGCTTGGTGTTTTAGCGTTAGGCGCTCAAAAAATACTCCCAATCATGCAGCAAAGTTATCAGGCTTGGTCATCCATACAAGGGAGCTATGCATCCCTTGAAGATACGCTTTTATTAATTAATCAACCATTACCTTCTAATTCTTTTAATAAAAAAAAGCTTACAATTAATTTTAGTCGAGATATCAAATTTGATAAGGTTAGCTTTCATTATAATTCTGATTTTCAAAACGTTATTAAGCATCTTAGTTTGTCGATTCATAAAGGGGATAGAGTGGGTATCGTTGGTGCCACTGGAAGTGGTAAGAGCACTCTGATTGATATCTTAATGGGTCTTCTTGAGCCAACATCAGGTGCTTTAAAAATTGATGGAAAAGCTATCACCAAGAAGAATGTTTCTGAATGGCAAAGACGAATTGCCCACGTACCACAAGCTATTTTTTTGTCGGATACAACGATTGCAGAAAATATTGCATTTGGTGTCGATAAAAAAAATATTGATTTTGATAGAGTGCGTGATGCAGCAAATAAGGCACAACTTCAAGATGTTATCGATAAATTGCCGAATCAATACAATACACTTGTTGGAGAAAGGGGGGTTCGGCTTTCTGGCGGTCAACGCCAAAGAATTGGTATTGCAAGAGCGTTATATAAAAGTGCAGATGTTTTTATCTTTGATGAAGCAACTAGCGCACTAGACAATAAAACAGAAGATTCTGTTATCAAGTCTATAGAAAGACTTGGCAATAATATTACTGTAATTATGGTCGCCCATAGGCTTACAACCTTAAAAAAATGTAAAAAAATTATTGAAATTGCTAATGGAGCTATTATCAATATTGGTAGCTATCAAGATATTTTTAACTCATCCAATAAGACTCATTTAATTAAAAAATTATGAAAATCTTAATAATTTAATTTTGAAAAAAAATAGAAAAGGTAATTTAAGTGACAAATAATCATATTATTGCAGTTATTGGGCTTGGATATGTCGGGATGCCTCTCGCAATTGAATTTAGTAAAAATTTTTCAACCATCGGATTTGATTTGTCGGCTGACAAGGTAAATTCTTATAAAAATTTTTTTGATCCATCAGGGGAAATATCTACTTCAGATTTAAAAGATTCTCTGAGTTCTGGAAATTTAGTTTTGACGAGCGATCCTATTAATATTGCTAAGGCAAATTTCTTTATCATTGCTGTTCCTACTCCTGTAGATAATGCCCATACTCCAGATTTTAACCCCTTAATATTGGCAAGTAAGATAGTTGGAAAATATCTTACTCATAAGTCAATAGTTATTTATGAGTCGACAGTCTACCCAGGCGCTACTGAAGAGATATGTATTCCTATTTTAGAAGAGGCTTCAGGATTAAGTTGGAAAACACATTTTAATGTTGGATACAGCCCTGAACGAATAAACCCTGGTGATAAAGAAAGAACGTTAAGAAAGATTATTAAGGTAGTTTCAGCTGATACTAGTGAGACGCTTGAAAAAGTTGCCACTCTTTATGAAAGTATAATTGATGCTGGCGTTCATAGAGCTGGTAGCATAGCAGTTGCGGAAGCAGCTAAGGTTATTGAGAATACGCAAAGGGACCTTAATATAGCCTTAATGAATGAACTTTCAATAATTTTCCATAAAATTGGTATAGATACAACGGAGGTCTTAGAAGCAGCTGGTACTAAATGGAACTTTTTAAAATTTAAACCAGGGCTTGTAGGAGGCCATTGTATTGGAGTAGACCCTTACTACCTCACCTATAAAGCCGAAAAAATTGGATATCATCCGCAAGTTATTTTAGCTGGCAGACGAATTAATGACAGTATGGGCAAGTATGTTGCAGAAAATACTGTTAAGTTAATGATTCATCAAGGCTTAAACGTAAAGGGTGCAAAAGTTTGTATCTTGGGATTTACTTTTAAAGAAGATTGTACTGATTTAAGAAATACTAAAGTTATAGATATTTTGAGAGAGCTTAATGAGTTTGGTTGCGATGTAATTATCCATGATCCTCTTGCTAATCCAGTCGAAGCAAAAGAAGAATTCAATGTTAAATTAACTAGCTGGCATGATTTGATCGCGAACTTAGATGCTGTAATTGTTGCCGTTCCCCATAAGGAATTTTTAAAAATCCCTATTTTTAATATTTTAGATAAGTTAAATCATAAAGGTGTATTTGTAGATGTTAAATCAGCTTTTGATGAGAAAGTTTTAAAAGAAAATCAAATATGCTTTTGGAGGCTTTAAGTTGAAGATTGGCGATAAAGTTATCAATGGGGGTAACGGGACTTTTATAATTGCTGAAGTTGCTCAGGCGCATGATGGTTCTCTGGGGTTGGCTCATTCTTTTATAGATGCGGTAGCGGAAACTGGGGCTGATGCAATTAAATTTCAGACGCATATAGCAGATGCTGAATCGACCAAAGATGAAAACTTTCGGGTTCCTATGAGCGGCCAAGACAATACGCGGTGGGATTACTGGAAAAGAATGGAATTCACTAAAGATCAATGGCATGAATTGTATAAACACGCAAAGCAAAAGGGCTTAATATTTTTAAGCTCACCTTTTTCTTGTGAAGCTTTTGAAATTCTTGATGGTATTGGTATTCCAGCGTGGAAAATTGGATCTGGTGAATTTTACAATTCTAATCTTCTTAATAAAATAATTGAAACTAGAAAACCTATTTTATTAAGTACTGGCATGGCAACATATAACGAGATTGATGAAGCCTATAAAATTTTTAAAAGCTTTTCGGTAGATTTTGCTCTTTTTCAATGTGTAAGTTTATATCCAGCCCCCCTGGAAAAAGTAGGGCTTAACATTTTAAATGAGTTTCGAGATAAATACGATTGTTGTTTGGGCTTGTCAGATCATAGTGGGACAGTATTTCCATCTTTAGCCGCGATGGTTCAATCTGTTGACATTATTGAGGTTCATGTGGTTTTTGATAAAAGAATGTATGGGCCAGACACATCATCTTCAATCACTATAGAAGACTTAGATTTTCTTGTTACTGCGAACAAATCATTTACTACCCTTCGTAAAAATCCAATAAAAAAAGATCTTACTGCAAAAGATCTGCGCACAACAAGAAGTATTTTTACAAAAAGTTTGTGCTTGATTAATTCTTTGAAAGCAGGAGAAATTATTCATACTGAAAATTTAACACTTAAAAAACCAGGTACAGGCATATCGGTTAATGAAAGAGATAAATTAGTGGGGAAAAGAGTTTTATGCGACGTCTTGGCTGATAGGTTAATTAAATGGAGTGATATAGAGGTTAAAAACAAATGAAAGCTACTCGAAAAGTTTGCGTTGTTGTTAATAGCAGAGCTAATTATGGGCGAATTAAAACAGTGCTCAGAGCGCTTCGTGATAATCCTAAAACAGATCTGCAGTTACTTGTCGGAGCTTCCGCGTTATTGCAGCGGTTTGGCAATGTACGTGAAATTATAGAACAAGATGGTTTTAAAATTTCCGGCACTGTCCACTCTATTATAGAGGGTGAAACGCCAACAACTATGGCAAAGTCAACTGGTTTAGCAATAATAGAACTGGCAACAATGTTTGATAATTTAAAGCCAGATGTAGTTTTAACTGTTGCAGATAGATTTGAAACTTTAGCTACAGCCGTTGCAGCAAGCTATATGAACATTCCTTTGGCGCACACTCAAGGCGGAGAGGTTACTGGATCAATAGATGAAAGTGTAAGACATGCAATTACTAAGTTAGCTCATATACATTTTCCAGCGACCGCAAATTCAGAAAAAAATCTTATTAGAATGGGTGAGGATCCGGAGACAATTTTTTGTACTGGATGTCCTGCTATGGATTTAGTTTTAGAGAGTGATAAGAATCTTACACCTGAAATTATGTCAAAGTACAAAGGAGTTGGCGCAGAAATTGATTTATCAAAACCTTATCTTGTAGTTTTGCAACATCCTGTTACGACAGAGTTCGGGAGTGGACTTACTCAGATTAATGAAACTATCAAAGCTATATCAAATTTAAAAATGCAAACTGTTTGGCTTTGGCCGAATATTGATGCTGGATCTGATGATATATCAAAGGGTTTAAGAATGTATAGAGAGAGGGAGAATCCTGATTACGTACATTTTTTTAAAAATTTCTCACCCGAGGACTATATTCGATTGATTGCTAATTGCGCTTGTCAAATTGGGAATTCTAGCTCCGCTTTGAGGGAGGGTTCATTTCTTGGTGTTCCTGCGATTAATATAGGAACGCGTCAAAACACAAGAGAATCTGGTGAAAACGTAATTCATGTAAACTATGATTCTTTAGAAATTGAAAGTGCTATTTTATTGCAATTGAAGCACGGTAACTATAAATCCTCCCCAATTTTTGGTGATGGACAGGCAGGGAAAAAAATTGCAAATCTGTTAGCAACATCAAATTATAAAATTCAAAAAAAATTACATTACTAATCTAAACAGGTATAAAAATGTCTAGTAGAGTCTGTGAAATATGTGGTTGTCACGATAATAAAATTATATATGAAGGTTATGTGAGAAATGGTTCATTTGGGAATATGTCTTCTGAACCTACAAAAGTTTTTGAGTGTTTATCTTGTGCTGTTCAAAGGTTAGAAGAGACTGCATGTTATTCAGACGAAATATATGAATCTGAAGGTTACCGATCAATACTCAAGGAAGGTTTAGATTCAGATAGTTTTTTTAGCGAACATGATAAGTTACAGTTGGAGCGCTTAAGATTAATTGAGCCCTCAATTCTTAGAAATAAAGTCGTGGCTGATATTGGATGTGCTGCTGGAAGCTTTCTTGATCATATTTCAGGCTTAACTAGAGATATAATTGCTGTGGAACCTTGCCAAACTTACCATCAATCACTATTAAAAAGGGGCTATCAAGTCTATAACTCATGCGAAGGTTTGGCAGGTGCTAAGCATTTAAATGTAGATTATTTTTTTTCCTTTAGTGTAATTGAGCACGTGCTAAATCCGCTTAAATTCTTACAGGCAATATCTAGAGTTATGAATTCATCCAGTACGCTTATAATTAGCACTCCAAACAGAAATGATTTACTCATGAAAATCCTGCCAAAAGATTATCAAAATTTTTTTTATCGTAGAGTTCACAGATGGTATTTTGATGAAATTTCTTTAAAAAAGTGTGCGAACTTAGCTGGGTTGAAAGTGATTAAATCTAAATGTGTTCATAGATTTGGTCTTGCTAATACCCTGCTGTGGCTGAGAGATAGAAAACCTAGTGGTCAAGTCGCGTTTGCTAGTATTGATGAGAATTTAGATCAGGCATGGAAAAACAATTTAGAAAATAATGGCCTAGGTGACTATCTTTATTTGTGGCTAGAAAAAAGCAACTAGGAGTCTTTATGAAACACACATCATTAGAAATTTCTCAACATATGGCACTTTTAAAAGAGAAAGTTTTTCAAACTTCTTCAAAGTGGCCGCAATTCAATTTATTGCTAAGTAATATTCAAAATTTTAGCAAATCTTTAAAGCCAGGAAGCATAATTATCTCATTTGAACGAACACTTCTTTATGGAGGCAATAGTCTTTTAGCGCCTTTTTTTGAAGATTATAATTTTATTTCCGTAGATTGCAGCCCTACTTCTGGAGAGGATAGGGGGGCTTACAATGAAGAGTTGGTTAATGATACTCGATTTATATCACGACCTTACGACTTAAGAGCTGATATTGATAATATAAAACTTGCAGGATTAAGTGCAGATTTAATTTTAGTGCCCAATTTGGTTCATCATATCAAAGATCAAGATAAATTATTTAAAGAAATTGCGCGTGTGACCAAAGTTAATGGAATTGTATATATTTTCGAAGCTTTGGTGAGGGAGCTGCATCAAATTCCAGAGGATTTTTTGAGATACACCCCTTTTGGTTTGGAATTTGTTTTGAAAAAATATAAATTAATAAAGGATGAAGTTGAAACTACTGGCGGGCCATTTTCTTCAATAGCATACTGCTGGACTCAAGCTCTACAGTATTTTCCAAAACCCGAGCGAGATAAAATGGAAAAATGGTTTTACGAAGAACACTTTGGGGAGCTAATGGATTGGGATGAGAAATTTAAAATTAATTTAATGAGAGCTCATACTGAGTTTCCTACAGCCTTTTCATTAACTGCTAGAAAAGTAAATTAAATGTGGAATGGTAAAAAAGTTCTTGCTGTGATACCTGCAAGGGGCGGCAGCAAAGGCATTCCCAAAAAAAACCTCTCTTTGGTAAATGGTGAATCTCTTATTGCTCATACAGCAAAAATTGTAAAACAAGCTTCATGGATTGATTATACTATAATATCAACCGATGATACTGAAATAGCTAACCATGCCAAATCATTAGGATTAGCGGTTCCATTTATGAGACCTGCTGAGTATGCAGGCGACCAGTCAAAATCTCTTGATATGTGGACAAGTGCATTAGTTATGGCCGAGAACTTCTATGAAGTAAAATTCGACTATTCGATTCTTCTTGAACCAACCTGCCCACTAAGATCTCTTGATGATATTGAGCAAACTATTATCAAGATCGATAATATAAGATTTGATACAGCAGTTACGGTAAGTAAAACACCTGCTCATTATTCACCACAAAAAACGCTAGAAATTGATTCTTGCGGCAATCTTGATTTTTTTATCAAGGATGGCGAACAATTTGACATTAGACAAAATATACCTGATTGCTATCATAGAAATGGAGCGTGTTACGCTGTTAAGAGAGATGTTTTGATAGAAAAAAAGCCATTAATAGGTAATAAATGTGCTGCAGTATTAATTGAAAGAGAGCTTGTGAATATAGATACAGAATTTGATTTAAGACTAGCAAACTTTTTATTTGAAAATTAATATCAAATGAGATATATATATTTCCATATTGATGAGCTAAATAGAGATGCAATTGTTGCTAGCGTCCTAGGCTCAGAATTAAAAAAATATGGATGGAAAGTAATATATGGAAATCGTTTTTTATCAAGACTTTTAAAACATTTTGAATGGATTTTTGATGCAATCATTTTGCCAAAACCTTTATTTATTAGCGCCATATTTAATGAAAATCAGATAAATAAACTTAAGTCAAAATATGTAATGCTTTATACAGAAAATATAGGGATTGTTGCAGATGATACTCATCCTAAGATGCTTTTGCGATGCGCATTAGATCCTGACTTTATGAGTGGAAAAAATGATTCAGTCGAGAAAGTATCAGCTTTTTGTTTTTGGGGTGAGCAAGTTGCAAATGTTGTAAGAAATTCATACCCACCCTTAAAAAATAAGTGCTATGTAGTTGGACATCCAAGGCACGATAAGAGGGCGATTGGCAAAAATAGCCCTAACAATAAAAGTTACCATAAAAAAAGTGTCGGAATTATAACTAGATTTGTTGCAATAAATGATTACTATGAAAGGAATCCAATTGCTGATCTAGTTAATAGATTTCTTAATGATGACATTCTCTATGAGTATAAGAATCAAGCAAATGACGATTTTTTGATTAATGAAAAAAGAGGTTCGAGACCGGACCATGATTTATTTTTAGAAATAATTGATATTAAAATTATCATTAAAATTATCAAAAGACTTAAAGCCGACGGCTATAATGTGTCAATTAAAATTCATCCTCGTGAGAATCCAGATACTTGGAGAAAAATTGATAGCTTTCTTCATTTAGATATTGATATTGTTGATCCTCAACTTCCATTCTCTAGTTGGGCAGTAGAGCAAAATTGCGTGATAGGCCCGCCATCAACAAGTTTTTATGATTGCTTTATGCTTGGTATTACACCTATAAGTATTGCTAATATAGATCCTGAAAGGCAGAGATTTGTTAGTAAGTATTTTGAGGAAAACAATAAATTAATGGAACATGTAATCGCTCCTTATAATATTGATGATCTTTTAGATAATATTAGACAAATTGAATCTAATGATTTTTTTATGAGCGCTGATATCGAGAATATTCTTTATAAAGAAGCAAATTTTCCATTGTGTTCAAAATCTATAGAGGCACTTGGTAGCGTGGTTAAAAGAATTTTAGAGACCGAACCAGATAGAACCCTTTCTCAATTTTTTGGATTATATTTTTATAATTTTTTTAGAAGTGCCTATACGTTATTGGGAGTTTTGCGAAATTTTCTTTTGAGAAGAAAAATTACTAGTTCAAATTTTTTGCTTACCCCTATAACAGCCAGAAAAATAAAAATTATGGGTAATTTTTAATTTCTTCAATCTCTCATATTGACTATTAAATGAAAAAAATACTTGTTACCGGCGCTGATGGATTTATTGGATCTCATTTGGTAGAGGCCCTGATATCGTGTGGATACGATGTTAGAGCATTTGTTTTTTATAATTCATTTAATTCTTGGGGCTGGCTAGATTATTGTCATCCAGAAATTAAGGCAGGACTCGAAGTTTTTTCTGGCGATATTCGAGATGCATACGGTGTCAGAGAAGCTATGAGAGGCTGTGATACTGTTTTACACTTAGCAGCCTTAATTGCTATACCTTATTCTTATCACTCACCTGATACATATATTGATACAAATATAAAAGGTACTTTAAATATACTTCAAGCTGCGAGAGACCTTGAAATAATGAAGGTTGTTCATACATCAACTAGCGAAGTTTATGGAACGGCTAAATTTATTCCTATCACTGAAGATCATCCCCTTCAGGGGCAATCACCTTATTCTGCGAGTAAAATTGGAGCCGACCAACTTGCATATTCTTTTTATACGTCTTTTGGTTTGCCAGTAGTTATTGCCCGTCCTTTTAATGCTTATGGACCAAGACAATCAGCTCGAGCCGTGATTCCGACTATAATTTCTCAAATTGCTTCGGGTAAAAAAACGATTAAATTAGGAGCTACCTCACCTACAAGAGATTTTAATTATGTAAAAGATACAGTTGAAGGGTATATCTCTGTAATAAATTCCGACATTGGCATGGGAGAAGTAATTAATTTTGGTAGTAATTTTGAAATCTCTATAGGTGCAACAGCAGAGCTAATTGCTGAAATTATGAATTCAAAGATTGAAATAATTACCGATGAAATTCGACTTCGACCTCAGGCTTCAGAAGTGGAGCGTTTATGGGCTGATAATAGCAAGGCTAAAAAGCTTTTTGGATGGTCCCCCAAGTTTTCAGGTCAAGATGGTTTTAGGCGAGGCCTCAGTGAGACAATTGAATGGTTTTTAAAGAGCGACAATATTAAAAAATACAAACCAGATATTTATAATATATGAAAACTAAAGCAATTTTAATAGCTGAAGCCGGAGTGAATCATAATGGAGACATTAATTTAGCAAAACAACTTATTGACGTTGCAGCAGCAGCAGGAGCTGATTTTGTAAAATTTCAAACTTTTAAAACAAATCTATTAGTTACGCAGGCTGCAAAAAAAGCTCAATATCAGATTATAAATTCTAAAAAAAAAGAAGTTCAATATGAAATGCTATCCAAACTTGAGCTTACAGAGCGTATACATTTCGAATTAAAGGACTATTCTAAGCTTCAAGGTATAGGTTTTTTATCATCTGCTTTTGATTTAGAGAGTTTAGAATTTCTTGAATATCTCGGCCAAAAGATATTTAAAGTCCCATCTGGAGAGATTACAAACTTGCCGTATCTTAGACATATTGGCGGCTTAAAAAAAGAAATTATTTTATCTACTGGGATGTCATTCTTAAATGAAATTAAAAATGCCATAGAAATTTTAGAAGATGCAGGCACTTCTCGAGAAAAAATCACAGTTTTACATTGTACCTCAGAATATCCGGCGCCAATGCAGGACTTGAATTTAAGAGCCATGCAAACAATTGAATCGTCTTTTGGCGTAAATGTAGGTTATTCAGATCATAGCGAAGGTATTGAAGTTGCTCTAGCGGCTGTTGCAATGGGCGCAAAGATTATTGAGAAACACTTTACTATAGATCGAAATCTTCCTGGGCCTGATCATAAAGCTAGCTTAGAGCCATTGGAGCTAAAAGCGATGGTATGTGCAATTAGAAATATAGAATTAGCACTTGGAAGTAATATTAAGCGCCCTTCGATAAGTGAATTAAAAAATTTACCCTTTGTCCGGAAATCTATAGTTGCAGCAAAAGAAATAAAATCAGGTGAGCTTTTTACTACCTCAAATATTACTGTCAAAAGACCAGGTACGGGAGTTTCTCCGATGTTATGGGACATTGTAATCGGTAAAAAGGCTTTGAGAGATTTCAATCAAGATGAGTTAATTGAAATATGAAAAAAATTTGTATTGTTACGGGAGGTAGATCTGAATATGGCTTGCTGCGTTGGGTTATGGAAGGCATTAATCGGTCATTCAAATTAAAATTACAAATCATAGTTACCGGGTCACATTTATCAGCCGAATTTGGATCGACTTTTAAAAAGATTGAAGATGATGGCTTTAACATAGATAAAAAAGTTGAGATGTTATTAAACTCAGATTCAGCAGCTGGAATTACAAAATCTATGGGGTTAGGACTTATAGGCTTTGCTGACGCTTTTGCTGAATTAAAGCCTGATTTAGTTTTAGTGCTAGGAGATAGATATGAAATTTTTACTGCTACTTCAGCCGCTATGATTTTTCAGTTGCCAATAGCACATATACATGGAGGTGAATTAACAGAAGGGGCTTTCGATGATTCTATTCGCCACTCTATTACAAAAATGGCACATTTACATTTCGTTGCTGCCGAAGTTTACCAAAAGCGCGTGATTCAATTAGGCGAACAACCTAAAAATGTGTTTTTAGTTGGAGGGTTGGGAGTTGATAGCATGTTACATATAAAATTAATGAAATTACGTCAAGTAGAGAAATCTTTAAATTTCAAATTTTTAACTCGAAATCTTCTTATTACCTTTCATCCTGTGACATTAGAACTAGATAAATGTATTAAACAAATAGATGAATTACTTGAAAGTTTAGCTGAATTAAAAAATATAGGACTAATTTTTACAATGCCTAATGCAGATAATAATAATCGTCTAATATTTCATAAGATTCAAGATTTTTGTTTACATCATCCTCATTCAAAATCTTATGTTTCGATGGGACAAGAATTATATTTTTCGTGTTTAAAGCATGTGGATGGTGTAATAGGAAATTCATCTAGCGGTTTATTGGAAGCCCCATCGTTTAAGAAGGGTACTATAAATATTGGAGATCGTCAGCGTGGAAGATTAAGGGCTGCAAGTGTGATTGATTGCGACCCAAATCGAAATTCTATTAGCGATGCAATAAAAAAACTCTTTTCTGCTCAATTTAAATTGAAGCTTAAAAACATTGAGAATCCCTACGGTTCAGGGGGGTCTAGTAAGACTATTGTTAAAATATTAGAGCGTAAAGACTTTAAGAGTCTTTTGAAAAAACGCTTTTATGATTTATAGCCATGCAAAATTATAATAATAAGTATATTGGAGATTGGAAGCATGCAATTCTTTTAGAGAATTCAAGCATTCAAGACGCAATTGTTAATTTAGACAAAATTGCAATTCAGATTGTTCTGGTGTGCAATAAAGATAAAACTCTTTTAGGTACGATTTCGGATGGTGATATACGTCGCGGTCTTCTTAAAGGGCTAACTTTAAATAGCCCTATAAAAGCTATAATGAATAAAAATCCCTTGGTTGTTTCAAAAAATATTTTGCGCGACTCAGTTCTTGAATTAATGAGTTTGAATAGAATTAGACAAGTACCTGTAGTTGATGAAAATAATAAACTGATTGGATTACATTTATTTGATTACTTGCTTGAGCCAAAAGATAGAAAAAATACTATGGTCATTATGGCTGGGGGGCGGGGTAAGCGTTTGCATCCATTCACTAATGAGCGTCCAAAACCCATGCTTGAAATAGCTGGAAAACCAATTTTAGAGCATATTATTCAGCACGCAAAATCAGAGGGTTTTAAGAGTTTTATTATATCAATTAATTATTTAGGTCATATCTTGGAAGATTATTTTGGAGATGGCAAGAAATTTAATATCAAAATTAATTACATTAGAGAAGATATTCCTCTTGGCACTGCAGGCTCTTTATCGCTTTTACCAAGCGCGCCTAATTTACCCTTCATAGTTACAAATGGAGATGTTATAACTGATATTAAATATGGCGAGCTTTTGGATTTTCATAATCGTCATGATGCTTCTGCAACTATGGCAGTTAGAGCTCATGAATATCAAAATCCTTTTGGTATTGTTCAGACTGACGGATTAGACATTGTTGGATTCGAAGAAAAGCCTATTACTCGAAGTCATATTAACGCAGGTGTATATGTTCTTAATCCGCAGGTTTTGGAATTATTGGAACTGGGAGAGCATTGTGATATGCCTGGATTGTTTGAACGTTTACAGACTTTAAAAAAACGTACAGTAGCATATCCAATGCATGAGCCTTGGCTTGATGTTGGTAGCCATCACGATTTAGAAATTGCAAAAAAGAATATAAAAGCTGAAATCAAATACAAAAAGGAAATATCTAAGTGAAGCGAAATTTAATAAAATTATACAACTTACCAACAGAAGTAAAATTTTGTAAAAAATGTACAGTTTCTAATCAGAGACCACGAATCACATTCGACGAAAAAGGGGTTTGTTCTGCTTGTAATTATGCAGAATATAAGCAGACAAAAATTGATTGGAATGCTCGAGAATCTGAGTTAATTAAACTATGTGATAAACATCGAAAAAATAATGGAGAGTATGATGTTATCGTTCCATGCAGTGGCGGCAAAGATGGTGGTTTTGTTGCACATCAACTAAAGTATAAATATGGCATGAATCCTCTGGCCGTAACATGGGCACCATTAAAAGCAACAGCTATTGGACGTACCAACCTAGATGCTTTTATAGCTTCGGGATTTAATCATATTTTAGGAACGCCAAATCCGCAGGTTACCCGAAAATTAACTAAACTTTCTTTCAAGCATTTGGGAGACCCATTTCAACCATTTATCTATGGCCAAACTAATTTCCCTCTACAAATGGCTATAAAACACAATATTCAATTAATCATGTACGGTGAAAATGGCGAAGTTGAATACGGAGGAAGCATGAAAAATGCCTTTAGGCCGGATAGAGATATTGAAGATCACGATTCGCACTATTTTTCTGGATTGCCCCCTCAATTTTGGACTGAACATGGAATCTCATTAGCAGATCTTCAGCCTTTTATGTCACCAAAATTTGAAGAAATTAAAAAAAATAAAACAGAAATTCATTTCATGGGATATTACAAATTTTGGGACCCACAAGAAAATTTCTATTATTGTTATGAACACACCGGTTTTCGCCCTAATAACGAAAGAACCGAAGGAACTTATTCGAAATATGCGAGTTTAGACGATGAGCTTGATGGGTTTCATTATTATTTATCTTATATTAAATTTGGAATTGGTAGGGCTACTTCCGATTCTTCACATGAAATTCGTGATGGGAAAATTACTCGCGAAGAAGGTATTGCTCTAGTTAAACGATTCGATCATGAATTCCCCCAAAGATATTTTAATGAATTTCTGGAATTTTGCTCTATCACCAAAGAAGAGATTTATGAAGTTATTGATAGTTGGCGATCAGACCATTTATGGTTTAAAGAAAATGAAGAATGGAAGTTGCGATTTTCCATATCAAGTAATTCTTAATTATTTATAAAATTGAGAGATATAAGATTAATAGCTCGTTTGGATATAAAAGGTAAAAACCTTATTAAAGGAATTAATCTAGAAGGTCTTCGTGTTTTGGGCCTGCCTAATGACTTTGCAATAAAATATTATAGCCATGGTATAGATGAGCTTATTTATATGGACAGCGTTGCAACTCTTTATGGGCGCAATCATTTAGCCGAAATTGTGAGCGCTGCAGTTCAAAATATCTTTGTGCCTATAACTGTTGGAGGGGGGATTCGTTCTGTTGATGACGCAACAGAAATTTTGCGAGCTGGCGCAGATAAAGTTGCAGTAAATACAGCTGCAATTATTAATCCAAAGCTCATTTCAGATATTGCAAGACGATTCGGAAGTCAGTCAATGGTTCTCTCTATAGAAGCTAAGCAAATAGGCTATGAACGTTGGGAGGCATACACAAATAATGGTCGTGAGCGGACTGGCTTAGATGTTGTAAGTTGGGCCAAAGACGCAGTTTCAAAAGGAGTAGGTGAAATTTTGCTTACATCAATTGATAAAGAGGGCACCAGAAAAGGATTTGATTTGGACTTAATAAAGTCAGTCACAAATGAAGTTTCCGTTCCGGTTATAGCTAGTGGTGGCATGGGTAAGATTGAAGATATTAAGGATCTTTTGAGTTTTACTGAGGTTAATGCAGTAGCTATGGCTGATATCCTGCATTACAACCGCGCAAATATTTACGATATTCGTAAGATTATAAAAGATGAAGGTTTTGAAGTAAGAAATAATGGCTAACTTACAAATTATAATAGTTGATTGTAATTCGGGTAATTTGTTAAGTGTTCGACGTGCTTTTGAATATCTGAATGCAACCGTCATAGTTACATCTGACCCTGATGTAATATTTTCAGCTTCAAAAATTATTTTACCGGGCGTTGGTGCATTTTCTGATGCAATGCAGAATTTTCATTCTCGTGGCTTAGGCGAGGCTCTTGTATCTGCTGGTAAGCGAGGTACAGCTTTAATGGGTATTTGCTTAGGTATGCAGATTTTATTTGATCAAAGCGAAGAGTTTGAACTAACTAAGGGGCTGGGACTTATTTCCGGAAATGTCGTTCCTTTGCCCTCTCAGACAAGAGTAAATGGATTACTCAAAATTCCGCATATAGGTTGGGGCGCATTACAATATACAGAAACTTGTAAAAATTGGAACGGTTCTGTATTGCAAGACATTGTTCCAGGAAGCTCAGTATATTTTGCACATTCATTTGTGGCGAATATACAAAGTGCTAAAAATGAATATGCTTGCAGTATATATGGCGGCTATTCATTTCCAGCATTTGTTTTAAAGGAAAATATTATGGGCTGTCAATTTCATCCAGAAAAAAGCGGAGAAATTGGATTGAAAATTTTGAAAAATTTTTTATTGCTATGAAAATACTTGCAATAATACCAGCAAGATCTGGATCCAAAAGGTTGCCCGGTAAAAATGTTAAAATTTTGAAAGGAAAGCCACTAATTGAATGGAGCATTGATGCAATAAAAGATATTGATGAAATATGTGATATTCTTATTTCAACTGATGATCCTATAGCGGCAGAGATATCTCATAATTCCGGTGTACTTGTACCATGGCTGCGCCCAGCTGAATTAGCTGATGATTTATCATCCTCAGCCGACGTAGCTTTGCATGCGCTTAATTGGTATGAAAATAACAATTGTGAGGTAGACGGGGTATTACTATTGCAACCTACATCTCCTTTTAGGCATAAAGAAACAATTATAAAAGGCATTAATCTTTTTAAGCAAAATAAGCAATGTTCTATAGTGGGCTTTTCTCCGGCCCAATCTCATCCATGGCTATGTTTTAAAATAAATGGTTTAATAATGGATAGTTTTTTTGCGGAAAATAGCAAAAAATTGCGATCCCAAGACTTACCTCCAGCCTTCGTTGTGAATGGTTCTTTTTACCTAATTTCACCAGAGAATCTTAGGATTACAAATTCATTTTACGCTTCACAAATCATACCTTTAATATCCGATCGACCTGAAGAGGCTATAGACATCGACTCTGAATGGGATTGGAGATTAGCTGAATTTATTGCAGATGAGTTTTTATAGTGAAAAAAAAGGTTATTTACATTTCATGGGTAAAATTAAATAATAAAATTGCTCAAGATTGGTATTTGAATTATTTATTACAATCTGGATTAAACGTTGAATATTGGGATATTTCTGGAATTTTGAGACAGAAATTTTCTACATATAGCGATTCAATATTTGATATTGTCCGCAATATTAAGAGCTGGAAAAATTTTGAACTTTTAATACAAAGTACTGAAAATAGAAACGCAGTTTATGTTGTTTTAATTTCGCCATCATGGCCGACTAGGCGGCCATTTCAAATACTAAGTAAGCACCTAAAGAAGGTAGTGTTTATTGATTGGGGTGAAATGCCTTATTCTAAAGCAGCTAGAATTGAAAAAATATTTTATTGGATTTCTCATAATCCAATAAAACTTGCCCAGCTTACTTTAGAAAAATTGCTATGGTTTGTAATGAAAAAATTTAAAGTAATAAAGCCTTTTGATATTATTTTTTATGTTGGAGATATGCCATACAAGAAAAAAATGTTTTCTAAAAAAGCAGTTCCAATAAATTTTTCCGATTATGAAGATTTTCTTAGGATTAAAGTAAAAGATAAAAATAGTATTGTTAATTACAAATATGCTGTATTTATAGATCAAAATCTTCCTTATCATTTAGATTTTGAATTGCTTAATTTACCTACTGTAACCGCTAAAAAATATTACAAATCTCTTAATAACTTTTTTTCACTGATTGAAAAGCAATATAAAATTAGAATTGTTATTGCTGCTCATCCAACTGCTGATATTAAAAAAAGTGAATTTTATGGAAGGCAAGTATTTAAAATGCAGACAGCCGAGCTTATTAAAGATGCAGAGTTTGTACTAATGCATACAACATCTGCAGTAAGTTTCGCTATCTTAAATTTTAAACCGATTATATTTTTTTATACAGAAGAAATGTTTAAACTTAAGACGCCAACTATATTAGACGGTATCTTTTCGCTATCAAAATATTTAGGTGAAAAAGCATACAATATTGACATGATCTATGAAAGTAGAAAATTTAAAATTCAGCAACCTAGAAAGCAATTTTTTACAAAGTATAAATATAGATATTTAACTTCTAAATTATCAGAAAATATATTATCTTCCGAAATCTTTTTGAGGGAGATAAATTCAATTTAGATTATTTTAAAATGTAAAGAAAATAAACTTTGTGATTACAAATTAAATTATATTTTAAAAAACTTTATAAAAATTTAAAGGATATACCCATTGGATAATATTAAACCTGATACTAAATTAAAAATTTTAGACCTTGGATGCGGAAAAAAAAAACGTAAGGGCGCTATAGGCGTAGATTTTTCAGACAAGCATGAAGCTGATGTTATTCATAACTTAAATGTCTTTCCTTACCCATTCGGCGATGAAGTATTTGATGAAGTTTATCTTGATAATGTTTTGGAGCACCTAGATGATCCAATACGAGTAATGGAAGAAGTTAATAGGATTTGTAAGAAAAAGGCAATTATCAAAGTTATTGTCCCATACTTCAGATCTATTTGGGCATTTATTGACCCAACACATAAAAATTTTTTTACTGTTAATTCATTTTCTTATTTTGATCCAAGGAGTCCGACTTGTCATAGGTATGAATACACATCGGCAAGATTTTATGTTGAAGATATTGTTTTTAATGAGACACTCCCCAATCGATGGTTAAAAAGAGTTATGATTTTTATTGCTAACAAGTACCCTAATAAATATGAGTTTTATTTAAGTCATTTATTTCCGTTGGATGATATTACTTATTACTTAAAAAAATGTTAAACATTTTAATAAGCTAAAAATTTTACAAAAGAAAACTGTGCAAAAAACTCATATTTTTATTACGGGGGCTAATGGTTTCGTAGGAAGACATCTTCTTAGGATGTTGATCGCTAGAAAAATTAGAGTATCTATTGCAGTTCGCTCAGGCCCTGAACAGAATTTGCCATTTTTAGAATCTTATAAAGTTGATCTCACAGACAAGATCAAAGTTTTTGATTTAATTAACTTTTTAAAGCCAGATTACGTTATTCATCTTGCAGCTAAAAAAAACAGAAACAATAATTTAGAAAGCTTTGGTAATGATTATAATGCCAATTTTTTAATGGCATTAAATCTTATAAATGCTTGTCGCAATTTATTGAATCTTAAAAGATTTGTTTTTTTAGGTTCTTGTGATGAGTACGGATTTGGACCAAGACCTTACTCTGAAGGTCAGAATGAATTTCCTTCTAATGCTTATGGGCTATCAAAACTTTCTATATCAAAACTTCTTTTGTCTCTCTACCACACAGATTTATTTCCTTCCATTGTGTTAAGAGCTTCTATTATATACGGCCCAGAGCAGAATGATGAAATGTTTTTACCCTCGTTAATACACTCATTGCTTTCAGATAAAGATTTTCAAATGACCCTTGGTGAGCAGTTTCGTGATTTCGTTTATATCAATGATGTCATAAATGCCATTATAAAAGTATTATCAGCGGATGAGCGAGTTAATGGGAAGATAATAAATATTGGCTTTGGAGTCTCACATAAAATAAATCATATTGCCGAAATGACTGCTAATTTAATAGCGCCCACTGCATTAAGAAGACTAAAATTTGGGGAAGTGGAATACAGACCTAATGAGATTATGGATTACTCATTGAAAATATCGCTGGCATCCGATTTGCTTGGGTGGAATCCCAAAGTCAATATCGAGGAGGGGATTCGAAAAACAGTTAACCACCTAAAAAAATCCAACGAATGATTAAAATCCATTACCATTCTGATTGCCCTTTTTTTGCTGGGTGTGAGAATATGCTGATTAATTTTTTTAATTCAGAAAAATTCAGAAAAACTCACGATATTAGTTTTAGCTACCGATATTCAGTGAAATATTCTCAAGAATTTAATCTTCGTATTGAGCGCCCACTCCCTGTTTACCCTCTATTTTTCTTAGATTTTTCTGATTTTTCTTTTTTCGATAGAAGATTACTTAATAGGCTGGCCATTTTGTTTTTTAGGTTGTCATTAACAGCATTTGTTTTTTTGTATCAAATTTTCACCTTATTTAGACTGTTTAGAAAAATAAAGCCAAATATTTTACATATTAATAATGGGGGATACCCTGGAGCATTATCTGCACGAGCTGCAGTAATTGCCGCCAAATTGGCTGGGATTCCAAAAGTATTAATGGTTGTTAATAATCTAGCTCTTGATTACAAAAGATTCCCTAGAATTTTTGATTATCCAATTGATATTCTGGTTCGGAAATTAACTGATTTATTTATTACAGGATCCCAAGTTGCATCTTTACAATTGATTTCTGTTTTGAAGTTGTCGGCCGAAAAAGTCAATGCTATTCACAATGGAATCTCATTAAAGAAAACGAGCTCTTTTAAGAAAATTACAAAGAAGCGACTTGGCTTAGAAAATTTCAGTGGAGTTATTTTTGGAGTTGTGGCTCTTTTAATTGAGAGAAAAGGCCATCAAGTTTTACTGGATGCGATTAAAAATATTGTTGAAGATCGTATAGTCTTGGATGACCATTTTATGGTCCTTATAGAAGGCGAAGGCCCCTTACTTAAAGACTTGAGGAACTTTGTAATTGAGAATAAGTTAAGTACTTGGATTAAATTTGTAGGTACAGAGGATAACATTGTTGATTTTATGTCAATATTGGATATTTTAGTGCTCCCGTCTATTCGTGATGAGGATTTTCCCAATGTTATAATCGAAGCGATGGCTCTGAGTAAACCTGTTATAGCTAGTCGGTTGGCAGGAACGCCGGAGCAAGTGATTGATGGAGTAACCGGCATCTTATTTAGACCCCGCAAATCAAAAGAGCTTAGTGATGCGATCTGTTATTTGGTTAACCATCCAATTAAGCGTGTTGAGATGGGACAAGCTGGATTGATAAGATTTAAAGAAAAATTTACCTGTCAAAGAGCGTTAAATAATTATTCAGATATTTATACTAAGTTATTAGAGATATAAAATGAGAGACATGAAAGAAGTTTTTAACGTATTCAAAGGACGAAGAGTATTTATTACAGGCCACACAGGATTTAAGGGGTCTTGGTTAGCATATATGCTTCATAGAGTTGGTGCTGATGTTACCGGCTTTTCATTATCTGCATCGAGAGAAAAAAATAACTTTTCCTTGCTTGCATTAGATAAAAAGGTAAATCATATTATTGGAGATGTGCGTGATTTTTCACATCTAAATGAATCGCTAACTAAGTTTCAACCAGAATTTGTTTTCCATCTTGCTGCGCAAGCTTTAGTTCGAACGTCATATAGTGATCCAGTTGATACTTTTTCTACAAACATTCAAGGATCTATAAACTTATTAGAATCTGTTCGTCAATCAAATTCTGTAAGATCGCTTGTTTATATAACATCTGATAAATGTTACGAAAATGTTGAATGGATTTGGGGGTACAGAGAGAATGATCCTTTAGGCGGAAGGGATCCTTATAGCGCCTCTAAAGCTGCAGCCGAGATTGTTTTTTCTTCTTATGAGAAATCTTTTTTCAATTCAAATCCTAAGATAGGAGTTGCAAGTGCTCGGGCTGGAAATGTAATTGGGGGAGGTGATTGGGCTCTTGATAGGATTATTCCTGATTGTGTGCGGGCTATTGAATCCGATACTACGATCTTTTTAAGAAATCCATTTTCAACTAGACCTTGGCAACATGTTTTGGAGCCTCTGTCTGGTTATCTTACTCTTGCATTTAACTTGTATCATAATCCTAAAAAATACTCTGGGGCATGGAATTTTGGCCCATCTACACAGGAAATTAAGACCGTTAAAGATGTTGCTGATATTATGGTTAAGCATATAGGCAAGGGTCGAGTTGAGATCTTAAATTCGGCTAATAATATTCATGAAGCAAACCTATTGCAGCTTAATTGCGATAAAGCTCACCAGTTGTTAAATTGGTATCCACGTTGGACTGTCGGTGAAACTCTAGATGCTACCGCTATCTGGTACAAATCTGTCTTAAATGGAGGCGATGCTGAAGAAATCACCATATCTCAACTTAATGCTTATTTTAGGAGTTTTATATGATAGACGGAGTTGTACTAACGCCTTTACGTCAAATTTTTGACGAGCGTGGAAAGGTTATGCATATGCTTCGTTCGGATTCACCTATTTTTTTAAAGTTTGGTGAGATTTATTTCTCTTGTACTCATCCCGGCGTTGTGAAAGCTTGGCACCGGCATAAAGAAATGACACTTAACTATGCTGTTATATTTGGTGAAATTAAATTTGTTTTATATGATGATAGGATAGGGAGTCCATCGCAGGGAGAAATTCAGGAGTTTTTTATCTCTCCTGAAAACTACATGTTAGTTACTGTCCCCCCAATGGTGTGGAATGGATTCAAAAGTGTTGGTACTCAGACTTCTATAGTGGCTAATTGTGCAAATATTCCCCATACACCCTCTGAAATAGAAAGATTATTGCCGACAGATCTAAAAGTTCCATATGACTGGGCATTGCAAAACAGATAATTTGCATAATCTTCCTAATTAAAGGTAAATTTTTATGAAAGTAATTCTATTGGCAGGTGGTTTCGGTACGCGATTGTCTGAGTATACAGATGTCATCCCTAAGCCTATGGTGTCTATTGGCGGGAAACCAATTCTTTGGCATATTATGAAAACTTATGCAAATTTTGGTCATAAGGATTTTTATGTAGCGCTCGGTTATAAGGCCGAAATAATTAAAGATTATTTTCTTAATTACCGTGCTTTAAATTCTGATTTTACTGTCGATCTTTCATCGGGAGAAATTTCACCCCACCAAAATGATGAGGTTGATTGGAAAATTACATTGGTCAATACAGGCGAGTCGTCAATGACTGGAGGTCGTGTTAAGCGTTTGCAAAAGTTTATTGGAAAAGAAAGTTGTATGCTCACATACGGGGATGGGGTTGCTGATATTAATCTTGATAGATTACTAGCTTTTCATAGAAGCCATGGAAAAATGGTTACTATTTCTGCTGTTCGCCCAGGCGCTAGATTTGGCGAGCTGGAAATAAATGGCGATAAAGTTAATAGCTTTAAAGAAAAACCCCAACTTCATGAAGGATGGATTAATGGTGGATATTTCATATTTGAACCTTCATTTTTTGATTATATTGATGGTGATAATACCCTGTTAGAGCGTGAACCGTTAGAGAAGGCAGTTCAAGCTGGTGAGTTAATGGCTTATCGTCATGATGGATTTTGGCATTGTATGGACACTAAGCGTGACCATGAACTTTTAGAATCGCTCTGGGCAAAAGGCGCCCCTTGGGTTCTTTAAATACTTAATGCGTGTACTAATAACTGGTGGTTACGGTTATATCGGTGGAAGGCTAGCTCAGTATCTTTTTACTCATGGCAGAGAAGTTTTTTTGGGCTCAAGAAATTTACATCAAAGAACTAATTGGCTCCCTGAAGCAAAAAATATTTTAATTAATTGGTGTGACCCTTTAAGTTTGACTCTTGCGTGCAAACATATAGATGTCATTATTCATACATCAGGTATGAATGCTAAAGAATCAAAGTTAAATTCACTCGAAGCCTTGAAAGTGAATGGACAATATACAGATAACTTATTACAAGCAGCAAAGACTCAAAAAGTTAAACGATTTATATATTTGTCAACAGCGCATGTTTATTCAGCCCCTCTATTAGGACATATTAATGAAAATACTCCTTTAAAGAATCTTCACCCTTATGCAACCTCACATCTAGCTGGTGAAAACTTTATATTGTCTGACAATCAAATTACAGGTTTTGTTTTGAGAATTTCTAATGCCTTTGGACCTCCAACTCATAGAGATGTCAATTGTTGGATGTTATTGGTTAACGATCTCTGTCGTCAAGCAATTGAAAAACGAGCGATGACCTTAAATTCTGATATTTCACAATTGCGTGATTTTATAACTCTAACTGATGTTATATCTGCAATAGATAGCTTTATTGAAATGCCACCCAATAAATTTAATGATGTATACAACTTAGGTGGTGAATTTTCAATAAATATTTTTCAAATGGCAGGTCTTATAGGTTCAAGATGCAGGGCTTTATTTAATTATTCTCCGGAAATAATAATTCGTGAAAAAGATAGAGCATATTCACAGTCCGTGCTCAAATACGATATTGAAAAGTTGAAGTCAACAGGTTTTAAATTGGCAAAGAAAATAAATGACGAAATTGATGCTACTTTGTTATTTTGTTTAGAGAACTTTTCAAATAGAACTTTATGATAATCCAGTCTCCTAAAGTTAGTATTATTGTGACAACATTCAATCGTTATGAAATGTTAAGTGATACTTTGCATTCAATATTAAATCAATCCTTCAATAATTTTGAATTAATAATTGTTGATAATATGTCATCAGATCAGACTAAGCATTATATTTCTAGCTTGAAAGACGAAAGAATTCGTTATTTTAGAAATCCAAATTTTGGAGTAATTGCAATTAATAGAAATTTAGGAATCCTTAAAGCCAAAGGTCAATATATTGCTTTTTGTGATGATGATGATTTGTGGCTTGAGACTAAATTGCATATTCAAATAGCATTGCTTGAGTCTGATTCTGAAGTTGCAATGTGTTATAGCCAAGCCGAATCTTTCATTAATGGACTGACGGTTAAAAAAAATATGAATCGAAAAGCATTATGGTCATCACATTTTATTAGTTTGCTTCAAGGCAATTTTATTCCTAATTCTAGCGTTGTTATAAAAAAGACTGTTTTTAAAAAGCTTGGAATGCTAACTGAGTCGCCATGTTTGAGAGAAGATTATGAGATGTGGCTTCGAGTTAGTAAATATTTTAAAATTGTAGGTATTCAAGAAAGCTTAATTAAATACAGGCTACACAATAACAATATTGCTGGCGGTAAAGTTGCAGAAACAAAAAAAGCGATTAAAACGTTAAAAAGCCTTGTAATCCCATTGCGAATCCCTTTGTACCTATATGTGCCTAATTTATTTTTTCAATATTTGAAATATTTTTTTTATAGTATCAGGTCTTTTTTTAACTCTAAACAGGTAAATGGATCCCAATGAAAGCTTTATTAACCGGAGCTAATGGTTTTATTGGTAAAAGACTTACAAGAAGACTTCTTCGAGCGGGATTCTCACTTCGATTGCTAACTAGAGACATTGGCAAGTTTAAATATAAATCAAGTAATGTGGATATTGTAGAAGGAGATCTTTCTTTAAATAAATTAGATCTTCATTCCTTAGTTAGCGGTTGTGATTTAATTTTCCATTGTGCCGCTGAGATTTCTGATATTTCTAAAATGAGATCATTGCATATTGACGCCACAAAAAGACTTTTAAAAGCAGCAGTTGAAATCGCAAAAATCGAAGGCAAAAAAATACATTGGATTCAATTAAGCAGTATTGGTGTATACGGTAATTTTTCTAAACAAGTTAATATTACTGAGAAGTCGAGAATTGCACCTAAAAGCGATTATGAAAAGTCTAAAGCAGTTTCAGATAAAATTTTGATTCAAATGTTAACTAAAAGTAATGTTACTTATTCAATATTAAGACCATCTAATGTTGTTGGAAATGATATGAAAAATAAGTCTTTCTTCTCCTTAATAAATGCTATAAAGTCTAGAAAATTTTTCTTCGTTCGCAATAGAGAATCTATAGCAAATTATATTCACGTTGATGATGTAGTAGAAGCCTTATTTTTATGTGGAACTTCGTTTAAAGCAAAAAATCAAATATTTAATTTATCTAACGACTGTAAATTGGCGGAAATTGTTTATGCAGTTTGTATTACTAACAATATTAGTAAAAAAATTTATTGCCTTCCAGAATTTTCTGTACGATTACTATGTTCGGTTATGACTATTTTTAACATTAAAGTCTTAACAATAAATAGAATTAATGCACTTACATCCTTAAAAACATACCCATCAAATAAAATAAAAAATTATTTAGGCTTTTTGCCATTGAAACCAATTCCTAGATATGCATCTCAATATGCAAAAAATAATGAATAAAAAATTCAAAGTTTTTTTTGTGATTACTTCTGAGGTTACTATTAATGCCTTTTTACTCAATCATCTTAAGGTTCTCTCAAAGAAATATGATATCACTGTAATTACTCATTGCAATAACCCATCTTTTTTAAAAAAGCAAAAATTAGATATAAAAATTGTTTCTTTAAATTTCTCTAGAAAAATTAATGTTTTTATAGATTTTTTTTGTTTAATTAAGTTACTTTTATTTTTTATTAAACATAAGCCTCATCTGGTTCATTCAATTACCCCTAAAGCAGGATTTTTGGGTATGTTGGCAGCTTTTTCTATGAATATTCCTTTTCGAATTCATACTTTTACTGGTCAAGTTTGGGCTAATAAGAATGGAATAAAACGTTATTTTTTTATTTTTTTTGATTATTTGATTGCGCGGGTATCAACATTTAATTTGGTTGATAGCCATTCTCAAAGAGATTTTTTGATTCAACAAGGAGTGTTATCAAAAAATAAATCTTTAGTTTTCGGTGCTGGCTCAATATCGGGTGTCGATCTTAAGCGATTTAAGCCCAGTAGATATTATTATAATATGATACGAAAGGAATTACTTATTCCTAGAACTGCATTTGTATTTATCTACCTTGGACGGCTTAATCAAGAAAAAGGTTTATTAGATTTAGCTGAAGCATTCGCCAAGATAAATAGCAAAAAATCTTTTTTAATATTTGTCGGTCCAGATGAGAAAGACTTTGTTGGTAGGATAAAAGAAATAAATTCTCATAAAGCCGAACAAATAAAATTCGTGAACTTTACAAATATACCAGAGAAGTATTTAGCAGGCTCTAACGTTTTAGTCTTGCCAAGCTATCGAGAGGGTTTTGGAAATGTAATTATAGAAGCAGCGGCAGTAGGTTTGCCTGCTATTGCATCAAAAATTTATGGTATTTCGGATGCGATAATCCATAATAAAACAGGATTACTTCATCCAGTAAAGAATGTAAATGTTATTTATGAGGAAATGCAATATTTCCTCAACAATCCTCATATTGCTAAAAAAATTGGTAAAGCTGCCAGAAGTAGAGTGCATAACGAATTTAATGCACATAGAATAACTAAATTTTGGACTCAATTCTATTCACATATATTAAAAAAATGATTATTAAAAAAAATTTAGATTTAATAAAAAAGCCTATCATCTTGTGGTTTTTATTTTTTATTTATTCCTTAATTGTTGGATTATTTTTCTTAGAATATATCATCCCTAATATATCCTCGCTTCATATGAAGGGATGGAAGTTAACACCAGACTCGAGCTACTTTAATTTGATTGCATTGAATTTAGCTCAAAAGATTGATCTTAAAGGTTGGTCTTATTGGGAATTATACCCAGCAGATGGTGCATCTGGCGCAACCTCTTTACTAGCAATTTTCTATGTTTTTTTTGGGGAAAATCATGCTATTGCAATATTTCTTAATGCTATTTTTCACGCTTTGTCTGGCGTTATAATTTATTTGATTGGTTTAAGAGTGCTTCCTACCAATCGGTTCAAAGCAAATATTGCACTTATAGCTTCTTCATTGTTTATTGCATTTCCATCTGCAATGACTTGGGTTGGACAAATTCAAAAGGATTCATTTTTGAACGCAGGTATTTATCTCGCATTATTTACCATTTTAAAGATTTTCTCTCCGATGGAAAGTCGTACAGAAATATTAAGATATACATTTATTGCTATTCTCTCATTAATTATAATTGCATCTATAAAGCCATATTTTCTTCAAATTCTTTCTGTTACTCTAGTCTTAATTATTTTTCTTCAGGTTTGTAGATTATTACCTTTTAACTTTTTAAAGTTTTGTGCTCTTTGTATTTATTTATGCTCGATAATTTTTGCAAGCTCACAAATAACAAGACATCATAGTTTGCCTTGGCTCTCGGGTGATTCATATAGCTCTAATAATAAAATTAATTTTTTGCAGGAGGAGCCTAATTATTTGCCGGAAATATCCAAAATAAAAATAAGTACATCTTCAGCTGATTCAAATAGCTCCAGTGTAGAAAAAAATATTTTCTTGTGGGAAAAATCAAAGTATTTACCAAAAATTTTCGAAAGAAAACTAAATAATTTATTATCAACTCGAGCGTCACTAATTAGCTTTGGCATTGCTAATAAAGCAAAATCAATGATAGACATAGAACAAAAGCCATCAAGCGCAACTGAGTTGCTTAATTACATGCCAAGAGCATTTCTGATTTCATTTTTAGCGCCCTTTCCAGACAGATGGTTACAATCTCAAACTTTAGTAAGCTACATAAGCAGTATTGAGATGTTATTTTGTTATATTGTATTTATTGGTTTATTTTTTATAATTCTCCAAAAATTTCCTTATCAAATTTTGATTTGTTTATGTTTTGCTTTTGTCCCATTACTAATTTACGGAATTGCAATTCCAAATATTGGGACGCTTTATCGTATTCGTTATCCGTTTGAGATAATATTATTGCTTCTCGGATTTTCTGGATGGAGCTTTATGTTTGATCGAATTAGCTCAAAAAAAATTATTTGTAGTTTCAAAGAGTGTCTTAAATGAAAAATTTAATAAAAAATTTTATTAAAATTAAAAAAGAAAAGATTTTACAGAATTCTTTTTTTGTTGCAATCTTAACCCTTTTGCTATTCCTTGGGTTTTTTTTAAGAGATTTCCTTATAGTTAAATACTTCGGCTTTACTTCAGAGTCCGATCTGTTTTACAAGATATCAATTATTCCAATGTTTTTTGTTGGAATCTTTTGCATCCCTTTTGGACAAGCACTAATACCATTTCTTACAAAAAGTAAAAGATCTGAATTTAAATCAGCTATCAGTTATTTTTATGCCATATCAATACTTTTTTGTTTGACGCTATGTTTTATTTCTTTCGCAATATTCAGTCTTCAATATTTTTTTTTAAAAAATTATTTTTTTGATCAAAATTTCAATTTAGCTTTTTTGGCATTTCTTCCATTGCTCATTTTGAGTGGCTGGTTAATTACTTCCAACTCAATTCTTTCTTCGCTACACTATTATCTATTGCCAAGTTTTGCTCAATTAATTGTACCTTTATCTGCTATTTGCTTTATATTCTTATTTGCAAACTCAATGGGAATATATTCTGTAATTTTTGGAATGACATTTGGGCAAGTTGCTAACTTATTAATAATTAATTTTTTCTTAAAAAAAGAAGAGATATTTTTATGGCCTTTAAATTTTAACCGCCCCCTTTCCATAAAAAAAGATTTTTGGGTGAATTATCTTCACTTGATTGCTCTCGCAATCTTGACTTCAATCAACTTGCCAATAAGCTCTTTTTTGGCTTCAACCTTAGGAGATGGAGCACTTTCTATTTTTAATTTTGGGATTAAATTTAACCTTTTTATTTGTGGCATATTAGCAGCAATATTTTCCTCAGTATTTTTACCTTATTTATCCCGAGCTATTAAAATTTTTGGGGTCATTGATTTAAAAAATTTTATTTCTTTTCTCATCTTGTTTACCGCTTTAATTTTAACTCCTTTTTCTCTCCTATTTTTTTATTATAGTGAGAATTTGACATTCTTAATTTTTCATCGAATTATTGAGGATAAAGAATCTATTCTTGAATTATCTTCGGTCATTTCATACAGCATATTGCAATTACCTTTTTGGGTTTTTACTGCGATATTAGTCAAACATGGAAATGCAATCAGTAGATTGAGTTTTTTAGTATTAACCTCCCTTATTGTTGCAATTCTAAATCTGATATTAGGCTTGTTTTTTATCAAATTTATTAATGTTGCAGGACTGTCTTTATCATTAGCTATTTCTAGTGGATTTGGCTCTTTTCTGTTGCTTTTTTACTACGCAAAAGAAAAATATTTAAGCATTTCAAATGCTTTAATAGTAATTTTGATATGGAGTTTATTTATTTTCATAATTATTCTATTAAATTATGAAAAGTTTATAATATCTTTAGAGAAACTTTTTTTTAAATTTTAATGACTAAAAGACTTTTTGATTTTTCTTTTTCTTTTTTAGCACTTCTTCTTCTTTTGCCTATCCTTTTAATTATTTTTTTTTTAGTGTTCTATAATTTAGGTTCACCAGTTATTTATCGCCAATTAAGACCGGGCCTTCATGAAAAATTGTTTTATTTATATAAATTTCGTTCGATGACCAATTTGACAAATGCTAAAGGTAAATTACTGGCCGATGAAAAGAGATTGAATAGGTTCGGTAAATTTTTAAGAGCTTCGAGTCTTGATGAATTGCCGGCTTTATGGAATGTGATGAAGGGTGATATGAGTTTAGTTGGGCCCAGACCGCTTTTGATGGAATATTTACCTTTATATAACAAAAATCAAAAAAGACGACACGAGGTTAAGCCAGGCATTACTGGATGGGCGCAAGTAAATGGAAGAAATTCAATATCATGGAAGAAAAAATTTGATTTTGATATTTGGTATATTGATCATCATACATGTTGGCTTGATCTTAAAATTATTGTTTTAACGATCAAGAGAATTTTTCTGCAGGAAGGAATTGCAGAGCCTGGTGAGGTAACAATGTCAAAATTTAAAGGAAATAAAAAATGAAATATTTTATCTATGGAGCCGGAGGTCATGCTAAGGTTGTTTGGGATGCCATGAAAAAATCAAATCTTTTTTGCGAAGGCTTTCTTGATGATTGTCGCGAAGGCCAATGGATTGATTTGCCTATATTTAAATCTTCATTTTTAAATGAGATTAATGATATTGAGCTTCATATTGCAATAGGAAACTGCAAGGTGAGAGAAGAAATCGCCAAAAAATTTAAAAATTTCAAATTTTTCTCTATTTATCATCCTGATGCAGTTATTTCATCAAGAGCAAAAATTGAAGTCGGTACATTTTTAGCGGCGGGCTCAATCATTAGCCCCGATGCTAACGTTGGTAAACATGTTATTGTGAATCATCATGCAGTTATTGATCACGACAGCTCTGTCGGAGATTTTTGTCATATAGCCCCTCATGCAAGTCTTGGCGGTGGAGTTAAAGTAGGTCAGAGCGTTTTAATTGGAGCGGGTGCCATTGTATTGCCAGGTATAACAATTGCTGATTGTGTCACCGTAGGAGCAGGTTCCATTGTAACCAATGATATTGCATCTGGTGTCACCGTTGTGGGAAATCCTGCACGTGCTATTTAAAAACTTTATGAGTTTATCTTGTTAAATCACCCTACATTTGCTCCATGGCCATCTTTTTCAGAAAAAGAGGCTGAAGCCATTAAGAATGTTTTACTATCAAATAAAGTCAATTATTGGACTGGTGATGAATGTCGCAAATTTGAGAAAGAATTTGCTAATTGGTCTGGTGTTGATTATTCCATTGCTTTAGCTAACGGCACACTAGCACTTGAAGTAGCTCTTAGAGGCCTCGATATTGGTCCTGGCGACGAAGTGGTTGTAACGCCAAGAACTTTTATTGCCTCCATTTCTTGTGTAGTTAATGTAGGTGCTACACCTATTTTTGCAGATGTTGATCCCGAGTCAGGAAACATTACTGCCGAAACCATTTCGAAAGTATTAACTCCTCAAACAAAAGGGATTATCTGTGTGCACTTTGCAGGCTGGCCATGTGATATGGATCCTATTATGACATTGGCTTCTCTACATAATATTAAAGTGATTGAGGATTGCGCCCAAGCGCATGGTGCCATGTATAAGGGTCGATCCGTTGGCAGCATTGGGCATATTGGTGCATGGAGTTTTTGTCAGGATAAGATTATGACCACAGGGGGTGAGGGAGGTATGATCACGACCAATGACGAAACATTATGGCGAAAAATGTGGGCTTATAAAGATCACGGTAAGAGTTATGAAGCTGTTTACGAGAGAGAGCATCCATCAGGATTTAGATGGGTACATGAGAGTTTTGGTAGTAATTTTAGGATGATAGAAATACAGGCTGCCATTGGTCGTATTCAATTAAAGAAAATGACCGAGTGGAGTGCTAAACGGAAAGAAATTACGCTAAGTCTATTGAAGACTTTTGAACTATTCAAAGCTATTCGTATACCTAAATTTCAATGCAATAAAGATTGTATTAAGGATTGCTCTTCTTTAAATCAATGCAGACATGCCCACTACAAATGTTATGTGTATGTTGATAATGCTAACTTAAAAGAAGGTTGGTCTCGAGATCGCATTATTGAAAAAATTGAGATGCAAGGTGTGCCTTGTTTTCAAGGGGGCTGTTCTGAAGTTTATTTAGAAAAAGCTTTTGAAGGTACCGGCTTTATTCCTAAAAACCGCTTACCAATCGCAAAGATGTTAGGCGATACATCACTTATGTTTTTGGTGCATCCTACACTTACTCAAGAAAACATCAAGAAAGCAAAAGAAGTGATTGCGGACGTCTTAAAATCGGCAAGCATTTAATATAGCAATTTTTATGTTGACGTAATAATAATTTTTTTGACCTAGGTGTATGTATCTACAAATTTAATATCCATGTAAACTAAAGTATATATTTAAACCTTAATTAACAATGAAAAAATGGCCCTTTAGCTTTAGAAGCGCGTTAGCTTTTATGCATGATATTACTGTTGCAATATTTGCATGGTATAGCGCTTTTTTGCTTCGCTTCAATTTTAATATACCATTAGAACAAATGGCTTTAATGAAGAGCACCATTATTATGGTCCTTGCTGTAGAAGCTATTACTTTAATTTCCTTTGGCCTATACAAAGGCGCATGGCGTTATGCAAGCCTCGCCGATCTGAAGCGTATTTTAGCTGGCACATTTGTCTCTTCAGTTATTCTAGTTTCGATGTTATTTATTACGAATATCGAAACACATGTACCTCGTTCTATTTTAATACTGAATCCTATTCTGTTAATTCTGATGATGAGTGGCAGCAGAATTATTTATCGTGCACTTAAAGAGCGTCAAATTTATGGTGAAAATTTTCAGAAGGGCAGACCAGTTTTTATCATTGGTGCTGTTAAAACCGCTCTTTCACTTATAAGAGATTTGTCACAAAGTCCGGAATGGCAAGTGATTGGTATATTAGATAATGATAAGAGTATGCATGGGCGAGAAGTTTTAGGTTTAAAAGTTTTTGGTCCAATTGAATTGTTAACTAAAATGTATGAGCGATTCAAATTTCGTCATGTCATCATTGCACTGCCTTTAGATTCTTATAAAGAAAAACGCTTCATATTTAACTTAGCGAATAAACTTAAAATTGAAATATTCACAATTCCTGCTATTGATGATCTTATGAGCGGCCGGTTAAATATTTCGCAAATTCGCCGCGTGGATGTAGAAGATTTACTTGGACGAGAGAGTGTTGAGCTGGATAATTCTGGATTGGAAAATTTAATCAAAAATAACGTGGTTATGATAACAGGTGCCGGAGGCTCGATAGGCTCAGAGCTTAGTCGCCAAGTTTTAAAATTTAAACCTCGGTTGCTTATCTGTTTTGACCTTTCTGAATACGCACTATATCAACTTGAGCAATCCTTTATTCCAGATCAAATTCAAGTGAATATTTTATATATTGTTGGAGACGTAAAAAACGAATTGCGATTACGTAATTTGATTTCTCAATATCAGCCAAGTTTAGTTTTTCATGCAGCTGCTTATAAGCATGTGCCAATGATGGAAAATGATAATGTAACTGAAGCAATATCTAACAACGCACTAGGCACTTATCAATTTGCTAAAAGTTGTCTTGATTTAGGCGTTGAAAAATTCATCTTAGTTTCTACAGACAAAGCAGTTAATCCTACCAATGTCATGGGGGCAACAAAACGTTTAGCAGAAATGATTTGCCAAGGCCTTCAACAAGAAGATGGCACACGTTTTGTAATAGTACGCTTCGGTAATGTATTAGCAAGTAGTGGCAGTGTCATTCCAAAATTTCGCACACAAATTGCCGATGGCGGTCCAGTCACTGTGACTCATCCAGATATTACAAGATACTTCATGTCAATTCCGGAGGCAGCTCAATTAGTGATGCAAGCAGGTTTAATGGGGGAGGGTGGGGAGATATTTATTTTAGACATGGGTGAACCAGTTAAAATAGTCGATTTAGCCCGTGACATGATTAAATTTTCTGGCTTTCAAGAAAATGAAATTGATATTAAATTTACCGGTCTTCGTCCAGGTGAAAAACTATATGAAGAGCTAATTGCTGATGGTGAAGATTCCACTCTCACAAAACACAAAAAAGTCAGAGTCGCTAAAGCAAGAAAATTTGATGCTAATCTCTTAATTGATCTATTATCTTGGATTGAATCTAGCCACGATTTTGATGAAAACACTCTTAAGGAAAGCCTTGCCCATTGGGTTAAGGGCTATTCACCGGACTTAAACGTTAAGCAAAAAAATAATTTTAAGAGTCATTAAAAATGAATTTTATTTCACAGTTTAAAAAATTACATCTTATTCATTTAGAGCTAACACTTCTTTTTCTTATGCTACTAAGCCTTCCCAGCTTGGAAGCCCCTAAAAATATTTTTTTAGTGCTCTTTGTGGTTACAGCTACTATTCGACAAGTTAAGACGAAAAGCTTAATGATTTGGGGTCATTGGGATTGGATGTTTTTAGCTGTTATCACTGGCGCTTTTCTTAGTACTATATTTGCAGGACTTGCCCCTGGCCATGAATGGAGTGGCTTTAGGACATTACTAACCTTTATGAGTATTGGTTGGCTGATTTCTAGATCAAAGTATTCTTCAAAACAACTTGGATGGATATTTTGGTTAACTATTCTTAGCGCTCTTCCGCCGCTATGTTGGGGACTTGTTCAATATTTAGTTTTGCATACTAAAAGTTCTTTGGAATTACATTCCGTTGGTCATATTAATCATTCAGCCATTTATCTGACTATGATATTTGGAGCGACATTTGGTTTAATGCTAACTTTTTTGAAAGATAGCAATGCGACCAAAAAAATTGTTTAATTCTTTTAACAACGATATTTTATGTGGCCCTTCTTATAGGCTCCAGCAGAGCAGCAGTTGGCATTGCAATTATTTTAACGGTTTTATTTTCATTAATTTTTTTAAGAAACCTGAAACTAAAGTTATTATCGATTTCATTTTTAACTTTACTTACTTTACCAACATTTTTTTTAACCTCTGGAGTGATAGAGAGACAATTGCAACTACAATCGACAAATCAAACCTTAAATGGAAGAGCAGAAATTTGGCATACGACGATTGAGGCTGCCAGACTTTATCCAGTATTTGGTATTGGGATTGATAATCGCGCTCTAGTTTCAGAAGATCTCATTAAAAAATCTGTTGAAAGCCGCCATGAAAATTTTAATGAAGCTTATTACGATTTTAAATTTAAACATGCACATAATTTTTACTTAACCAATATTGCTGAGCGGGGCATTTTAGGGTTTATGGTCACGCTATCTCTAATCTTAATGTGGATGCAATCCTTAATTGAAAGTTATGGTCAGGCAAAACTCTCAAGTCAGTCAGCTTATCTTTGGATGGGGTCAATGAGCGCTTGGTTGGCAACTTTCGGTATAGGTTTTGTTAATACTACCTTTCATCACGAGCACGGCATATTAGCCTGTTTATTTTTAGGCTTGCACTTAAGTTATTTAAATACACGCAGAATTAAATTAAAAAGAAAGCTTTAGTTAAACAAAAACGAAATTACCCTTAAATTGGCAAATTTTTTTGTAAGCGATCAGGTTGATGTAATTTTTTCCAGACGCTTCTTTTTTTGTTTTGTCATAAACTGAGGTTTGGTGCCGATATGTTCAATACCTCGCTCTTTCGCCAAGATTACCTGTTTTTGCCGTTCGGTCAGCGCTTTCAATTTCTCTGGAGTATGTTGATTATAGCAATGAGGACATGAAATTCCTGGTGTGTACTTATCACTTTGCATATCATCTGCTGACAAAGGATAGCGACATGCATAACATTGATCATAATTACCCACTTCTAATCCATGCTTAATTGCAACTCTTTGGTCAAACACAAAGCATTCGCCTTGCCATAAGCTTTCTTCGGGTCTGACTTCCTCTAAGTATTTAAGGATGCCACCTTCTAGGTGATAGACCTCATCAAAACCTTCACCCATCATGAAGGAGGAGGCTTTTTCGCAGCGGATACCCCCGGTACAAAACATCGCGACCTTTTTATGTTTTTTAGGATCGAAATGCGCTTTCACATATTCTGGAAATTCTCGGAATGTATTCGTTTTGGGATTAATCGCATTTTTAAAAGACCCAATGGCATATTCATAATCATTCCGTGTATCGATCAACACGACTTCAGGATCAGAAATAATCTTATTCCAGTCTTGAGGTTTGACATACTTGCCCACCACTTTAGTAGGCGATACTCCCGGGACGCCTAAAGTCACGATCTCTTTTTTCAACTTCACTTTCATGCGGTAGAAGGGGTGTTTATCTGACCATGATTCTTTATGACTTAAGTTTTTAAAGTTGCCCTCAAAAAGTGGATCATTTTTTAAGAAATCGAGAAATGCATGGATAGATTTTTCAGAGCCCGCGACGGTACCGTTGATGCCTTCATCAGCTAACAGAATTGTGCCTTTGATGTTTTGGGATACGCAGAAATTGAGCAGCGGCTCACGTAAGGTTTTAAAGTGAGGAAGTCTCACAAAATGGTACATCGCTGTTGTTAAATAGATGTGTTGCATGAGCTTTGTTCTTTATTAAACCTTCTAAAAATGTTATTTTATCAGTCTTTTCAACGGTATTAAATCTCAACAGGAGTATGAAGCAATGGCAATTGAACAAACCTTATCCATTATTAAACCTGATGCAGTTAAAAAAAATGTGATTGGTCAAATCTATGCACGTTTTGAAAACGCAGGCTTAAAAATTATCAAAGCTAAAATGACGCATTTATCTCAAGCCGAAGCAGAAGGCTTTTATGCGGTGCATAAAGATCGCCCTTTCTTTAAAGATCTAGTGAGTTTTATGATTTCAGGTCCTGTCATGATCCAAGCCTTAGAAGGTGAGAATGCGGTTTTAAAACACCGTGATTTGATGGGCGCCACCAATCCAAAAGAAGCAGCACCTGGAACCATTCGTGCTGACTTTGCGGAAAGTATTGATGCGAATGCCGTGCACGGATCTGATTCATTAGATAACGCAAAAATCGAAATTAAATACTTCTTCGGTTAATTTTTATTCATGACTAACTTGCTCGATTTGGACTACGAGCACCTCGTTTCATATATTGAAACGTTCGGTGAAAAGCCGTATCGAGCCAAGCAGTTGATGCATTGGATTTATCATGAAAATCTCATTGATTTCAATGAGATGACAGATATTTCTAAAGTATTTCGTGATGTATTAAAAGACAAAACCACCATTGAATTTCCAAGCGTCATGAGTGACGCGATGTCGGACGACGGCACACGTAAATGGCTATTTGATGTAGGCGGCAATAATGGTATTGAGACTGTGTTTATTCCCGAAGATGATCGAGGTACTTTATGCATTTCATCTCAAGTCGGATGTGCGCTTGAATGTACATTTTGTTCCACGGGTCGCCAAGGTTTTAATCGTAATTTAACGACCGCTGAAATTATTGGGCAGTTGTGGCTCGCCAATGTTTACATTCGCCAACAAGAGGGTTATAACGGATTAGCGAATTCAGAACGTATCATCAGTAATGTGGTCATGATGGGGATGGGTGAACCACTCGCCAATTATGACAATGTGGTGGCTGCGATGAAGTTGATGTTAGATGATAGAGCTTATGGCTTAAGCCGTCGTCGTGTCACACTTTCTACCAGTGGTTTAGTCAACGCCATGGATCGCTTAAAAGAAGATTGTCCCGTGGCATTGGCGGTATCCCTTCATGCATCGAATGATAAATTAAGGGACGAGATTGTGCCCATTAATAAAAAATTCCCTATAAAAGAATTGATGGCAGGATGTCAGCGTTATTTAGAAAAAGCACCGAGAGATTTTGTGACGTTTGAATATGTGATGTTAGATGGCATTAATGATTCGGTGGAAGATGCAAAAGCGCTTTTAAATATTGTCAAAGATGTGCCATGTAAATTTAATTTAATCCCTTTTAATCCGTTTCCGAATAGCGGATATAAGTGTTCTTCCAGTGAACAAATAAGACGCTTTAAAGAGGTCCTCATGAACCAAGATTATATTGTGACAGTCCGAAAAACCCGGGGGGACGATATTGATGCGGCATGTGGGCAGCTCGCAGGGCAGGTCAAAGATAAGACCACAAGATCTCTAAAAAGAATGAATTTAACTCAATAACCTATTGATTTAATTAAATAAAAAATGAAAGAAATCTTCATTAAAAAACCGACTTATCAAGTGATGGTAGGATCCGTGCCTGTCGGCGGGGGCTCGCCTATTGTGGTTCAATCCATGACCAATACCGATACGGCAGATATTCAAAAAACCGTAGAACAGGTTTTCGATTTATGGAAAGCCGGTTCTGAAATTGTCAGAGTCACCGTCAATAATGAAGCCTCTGCCGATGCGATTCCTCATATCATTGAAGGTTTGCAGAAAAGAAATTGTCATGTCCCCATCGTAGGTGACTTTCATTTTAATGGGCATAAGCTTTTACAGGCATATCCAGAGTGTGCAAAATTATTAGCAAAGTATCGTATCAATCCTGGCAATGTAGGTAAGGGTAGCCGTCGCGATGAACAGTTTGAAGCGATGATAGCCATTGCTAAAACCTACGATAAGCCAGTGCGCATTGGCGTGAATTGGGGCAGTTTAGATCAGGTGAAGTTGGCCGCCATGATGGATGAGAATGCGAAATTAAAAATGCCATTGCCATCCGATGCATTGATGCGGGAAGCTTTAATCCAATCCGCTTTGGAATCGGCAGAACAAGCGGTCTCTTGGGGACTCCAAAAAAATAAAATTGTGATCTCGTGTAAAGTGAGTGTAGTTCAAGATTTAATCCTTATTTATCAAGAGCTTGCGAAAAGAACTTCATATCCACTCCACCTTGGTTTGACCGAGGCTGGCATGGGTTCCAAAGGCATTGTGGCCTCTACAGCTGCTTTAGCGATTCTTTTACAACAAGGGATTGGCGACACCATTCGCGTATCTCTAACACCAACGCCTGATGAATCGCGCACCAATGAAGTGGTGGTCGCGCAAGAGATTTTACAAACCATGGGCATTCGATCTTTTACACCTTTAGTCACCGCGTGTCCTGGTTGTGGTCGAACGACTTCGACTTATTTTCAGGAATTGGCTTTAGAGATTCAAACTTTTTTACGCGAATCGATGCCGCAATGGAAAGATACATTTCCGGGTGTTGAAGATATGTCAGTCGCGGTCATGGGATGTGTCGTCAATGGCCCTGGAGAATCTAAACTCGCTAATATCGGTATTAGCTTACCCGGTACAGGAGAAATTCCAGTAGCACCTGTATTTGTCGATGGCGAAAAGACGGTGACTTTAAAGGGTGACAAAATCGCGCATGAATTTAAAGCGATTGTGATGAACTATGTGGAATCGCACTATTCAAAGTTAAAATAGCAGCTATGTCAAAAAAATTACAAAGCATTAAAGGTTTCTATGATGTCTTGCCTGATAAGACGCCGCTTTGGCATTTTGTCGAGGATAAGATACGCGAAGTATTAAATCTTTATGCGTATGAAAAAATCAATTTACCTATCGTTGAACCGACCTCACTTTTTGTGGATAGTGTGGGCACACATACGGATATTGTTGAAAAAGAAATGTATTCATGGGTGGACCCTTTAAATGAAGATCAATTAACCCTCCGCCCTGAGGGAACGGCGGGATGTGTAAGAGCGGTCATTGAGCATAACCTCACCTACAATGGCTCCATTCGTTTGTGGTATCAAGGCCCTATGTTCAGACACGAGAATGTTCAAAAAGGTAGGCAACGCCAATTTAATCAAGTAGGTGTTGAAGCGTTTGGATTTAGTGATCCCAATATTGATGCCGAACAAATTTTATTATTGGCAAGGCTTTGGAAAGCGCTCGATATCAAAGACGTCGAACTTCATATTAATTCGATCGGTGACCCTGAAGATCGATTGACCTATCGAGCGGAGCTCATTCGGTATTTTGAAACTCATCAAGACGTCTTAGATGAAGATGCAAAACGTCGACTCCATCAAAATCCATTGCGGATTTTGGATAGTAAAAATCCTGCTATGCAAACCATGATTGAAGGGGCACCGAAACTATCCGAGTATTTAAATACTGAAGCCAAAGCGCATTTCGAATCAGTATGTGGATATTTAAAAGAAGCAGGTATTCCTTTTACATTAAACCATCGATTGGTACGAGGTCTTGATTATTACAATCGCACCGTATACGAATGGGTGACGCACCGCTTAGGCAGCCAAGGTACGATTGCGGGTGGTGGCAGATACGATTATTTAATCGAGCGCTTAGGCGGGGATAAAACACCTGCCTTAGGTTTTGGAATAGGGTTAGAACGTATTATTCTACTTTTAGAAGATATGGGTGTGGTTCTCCAAAACGAACCCAATATTTATCTGGTGAATGTAGGGGATCTTGCCGAAAAGTATGCATTAAAGTTATCTGAAACATTAAGATCTCATGGATTGAAAGTGGTATTAAATTCAGGGGGCAGTAGCTTCAAATCGCAAATGAAACGGGCTGATAAAAGTGGTGCGGCATTTGCTGTGATCTTAGGTGATGATGAAATGAAAGAGGGTGTGGCCCAAGTCAAATCCTTAAGAGTGGAAAATCAACAATCTAAAATTAAATTAGACGAACTAGCCACATTCTTCTTGAAACAAACATCATGAAAAAAATCCTAGAAGTCAAACATTTAAAAGTGTCTCCCATCCATGAGCTTCGTAAAATTTTAGTGGATGATGTGTCATTTGATTTATACCCGGGTCGCACCACATGTATTGTGGGCGAATCAGGCAGTGGTAAAAGTTTAACGGCACTCTCCATCATGAAACTTTTGTCATCACAACTCAAACAAACAGGCGATATTTTTTTTGAGGAAAAAAATATTGCACATCTATCTAATGTGGAGATGCGATCCTTTCGTGGCAAATCGATGGCGATGATTTTTCAGGAACCCATGACTTCACTCAATCCTGTGATCTCGATTGGAGATCAAATTAAAGAAGCCTTGAGTGTCCATCTTGATTTAGATAAAAAAAGTTTAGATAAAAAAGTGGTGTCTCTCTTAAAGGAAGTGGGTATTCCTGAGGATCGCGCTTCGAGTTATCCTGATGAGCTTTCAGGAGGACAAAGACAGCGCATCATGATTGCGATGAGTATTGCGTGCGAACCTGCTATTTTGATCGCGGATGAACCCACGACTGCATTAGATGTGACAGTGCAGGCACAAATCTTAAAGCTTCTATCTTCTTTAAAAGAAAAAAGACAGATGGCGATGCTTTTTATTACGCATGATTTTGGTGTGGTAGAAGAAATTGCAGATGATGTGATTGTCATGTATCAGGGTCACATCGTTGAAAAGGGAAGTGTCAAAGAAGTATTAAAGAAACCAAAGCATGCTTACACCAAAGCGCTTCTTCAATGTGTGCCCGATGCCAAAGGCATTAAAAAACTAAAACCCATTCAGCATCGCGCATTTATTTAGAAATTACTTTTTTTAAATTATGGCAAAAAATATTAAAAATGAAATGCTGCTCGAAGCGAAAGGTCTTTATAAAACCTATACGCAAACGTCTGGTTTTTTTGTAAGACGTCAAAGCACGATCAAAGCACTCAATAACGTCAGTTTATCCATAAAAAAAGGTGAAACGCTGGCCATCGTCGGTGAATCAGGTAGTGGCAAGTCAACGTTAGCGCGTTGTCTGTTACAATTGCTGTCGCTTGATCAAGGGGAACTTTTCTTTAAAGGTAAAAATCTTAAAACTTTAAATGTTAAGGATAAAAAAGATCTTAAACGTCATATACAAATGGTGTTTCAAGATCCCTATGCTTCACTCAATCCTCGTATGAAGATTGGTGAAATCTTAGAAGAGGGTTTATTGATTCATGGCTTAGGGGACAAAAGGTCGCGTGATAAAAAGATCCGCGACATGATTAAAAAAGTAGGGCTCGAAGTGGCTGATGTAAATAAATACCCACATCAGTTTTCAGGGGGGCAAAGACAAAGAATTGGAATTGCAAGAGCTTTAATTGTTGATCCAGAACTTGTGATTTGTGATGAGCCGGTATCAGCGCTTGATGTATCGATTCAAGCACAGATTTTATTATTACTCAAAGAATTACAAAAAGAATTAGGTTTAAGTTATTTATTTATTAGTCATGATTTAAGAGTCGTTCGACATATGGCAGATCACATTGTGGTCATGCATCAAGGTAAAATTGTCGAACAAGGCTCAGTTAAAAGTATCTATGAAAAACCAAAAGCCCATTACACACGTGAACTTTTAAACGCAATACCAGGAAAACATTTTAATTTTAAAGTGAGTTAATTTTTTAAAGGAAATAAAAAGCTATGGCACTCGATTTAGAAGAACAAGAACAGGTAGACGAACTTAAAGCGCTTTGGAAAAAATACGGCACCTATATTACACGCGGTGCTATTGCATT
This sequence comes from Candidatus Methylopumilus rimovensis, assembly GCF_006364615.1. Taxonomy (NCBI): domain Bacteria; kingdom Pseudomonadati; phylum Pseudomonadota; class Betaproteobacteria; order Nitrosomonadales; family Methylophilaceae; genus Candidatus Methylopumilus; species Candidatus Methylopumilus rimovensis. Next base: position 552,167 of record NZ_CP040986.1, read on the forward strand.
CTTTGTGTTGTATGGACTCTTTCAAGGCTGGGGTTATTATCAAAATAAACAATCATTGAACGCGTCCGAAGCTTATCAAAGTATCGTGGTATTAGATGAAAAAAATACCAAAGAGATTATGCAAAAAGCTGAAAGCTTGATGGATAACTATGGGGGTACACCCTATGCAGGCCGTGCTGCTATTTTATTTGCAAAAGCCAGCTACGCTGAAGGATCAAAAGATAAAGCAAAAGAAAAATTAGAGTGGGCATCAAGACATGCAAAAGAATCTGCGACAGAATCCATTGCACTCATTCAATTAGGTCAAGTATTGTTAGAAGAAAAAAAATATGAAGAGGCTTTGAAAAAAGCGAACGATGTGGATAATGAAGGTTATCTAGGTTTAGCGAATGATCTAAAGGGAGATGCTTTAAGTGCGATGGGTAAAAAAGAAGATGCCAAAAAAGCATACCTTGAAGCACTCAAACGATTTGGACCTAAAGATCCTTATGCAAAATTCACACAAGAAAAATTAGAAACACTTGGAGTGTAGTCGTTTGAAATTTTTTCAATGTCTTTCACTTTTACTTTTATCTTTAACCTTAGGTGCTTGCGGACCTGTTAAAGATTTTAAAGACCAAATTACAGAAAGAATTGTAGGGCAAGATCCGGTCGATCCACCTGCCGAATTAAAAGAGTTCAAGGCTAAACTCAATCCAAAAATTTTATGGTCCGTTAAACTCGAAGGCAGTGAAAGTTATGAATTTTCACCAGGGTTAATGGAAGATAACGCTTATGCGGCATCCTCTGATGGGACACTCATAAAAGTCGATTTAAAAACGGGCAAAACCATTTGGAAAATAAACACCGGTGAAAAATTATCGGGTGGTGTCGGTGTCAGTTTAAATGAAATGATCGTGGGTACACCGACCGGCTTACTAATTGCGTATGATTTAAATGCTAAATTACTTTGGAAGACAAGACTATCGAGTCAAATTTTAAGTGCACCGACGATTCATGAAGGTTTAGCGATTGTGAGAACATCAGACAATCTCATTCATGCGATCAATGTGAAAGACGGATTAAAGAAGTGGACTTTTTCAAGAGTCGGGCCACCATTGACTTTACGTTCAAGTGTGGGGATTGTGACAAGTGATGGTGTGATTTATGCAGGTTTTCCTGGAGGTAAACTCGCCGCCATTCGAGAAGATAATGGCACGCTGATGTGGGAAATTACGGTAGCTCAGCCGAAGGGTGTGACAGAAATTGAACGCGCATCGGATGTGACAAGTTCCCCCGTCATTGATGGATTAACGATCTATACAGTCGCTTATCAAGGAAAGATTTCAGCGGTCGATCGCGTGAACGCACGAACGCTGTGGAGTCGTGATATCTCAAGTTATACAGGGTTGAGTGTCGAGGGGGCGAGAATTTATGTAGCACACACCGGTGGTGCACTTTATTCGCTCGCGATTGAATCTGGTAAAACCTACTGGCGGCAAGGAGAACTCTTAAATCGTAGACTCACAACACCTTTAGGTATGGGCGATCATGTGGCAGTTGGCGACTTAGAAGGTTACATCCATATCTTAGATAAAGAAACGGGTCAATTTTTGGGCCGTATTCGTTTAGATGATGCGCCGGTCATGCGTCGACTCCTTGAATTTGAAACCGGTAAATTTTTAGCACAAACACGTAACGGCGGACTCTACGCCATCAGTATTCAATAATCATGTTACCCACCATAGCACTTGTTGGCCGACCCAATGTCGGTAAGTCGACTTTATTTAATCGTTTAACGAAGTCGCGCGATGCATTAGTGGCCGACCTTCCTGGCTTAACACGTGATCGTCATTATGGTCGAGGTTTAGGTGGTGATATGCCTTATATCGTCATCGATACAGGTGGCTTTGAGCCTTTGATTGAAAAAGGCATTCAAAAAGAAATGGCAAAACAAACGCTTCTTGCCATTGATGAAGCCGACATCATTTTTTTTATTACGGATGGTAGGCAAGGTGTCACGCCGCACGATCGTGTCATTGCAGATTTACTTCGGAAGATGAATCGTAATATTTATTTACTCGTCAATAAAACGGAAGGTATGCAAAGAGCGGTGGCGACCGCCGAATTTTTTGAATTAGGCTTAGGTGATCCTTTAGGTATTTCATCAGCGCACGGTGAAGGTGTGCGCGATATGATTCAAATGGCTTTAGAACCTTTCAAAAAAGAAGAGGTTGATACTGATGAAGTAAGTCAAAAAATTCCAAAGATTGCCATTGTAGGTCGTCCTAATGTAGGTAAGTCCACACTCGTCAACGCATTCTTAGGTGAGGATCGTGTCATCGCATTTGATGAACCCGGTACGACACGTGATTCAATTCAAATTGATATTGAGCGCAATCAAAAAAATTACACACTCATTGATACAGCAGGTATACGCAAAAAAGGTAAAGTCTTTGAAGCGGTTGAAAAATTTTCCGTGATTAAAACTTTGCAAGCGATTGAAGAAGCAAATGTAGCGATTCTTGTGGTCGACGCAGAAGAAGGTATTACGGAGCAAGATGCGCATGTGGGGGCTTATATTTTGGATGCAGGACGAGCGCTCGTCGTGGCTATTAATAAATGGGATCGCTTAAAAGAAGATGAAAGAGATATAGTGAAGCAAGACATTCAGCGTAAATTACAATTTTTAAAATTTGCAGAATTTCAATATGTCTCGGCTTTAAAGAAAAAAGGTCTCACCGAAATTTTAAAGTCAGTGGATGAAGCTTATCGTGGTGCTTTTATTAAATTGGCCACACCTAAATTAACAAGAGTTCTCATTGATACCTTACAACAACATCAACCCCCCATCTCTAGAGGTATTCGTCCTAAATTACGCTATGCGCATCAAGGTGGATCGAATCCACCAGTGATTGTCATTCACGGTAATCATGTGAATGCCATTAAAGATAGCTATATGCGTTTTCTTGAAGGTGCTTTTAGACAGGCTTTTCAAATCATTGGCACACCTTTAAGGGTGCAGTTTAAACAAGGCGAGAATCCTTACCTGGATGAAGAAAAAAGAAAACCTAAAGAGGGTGTCGTCTCGATGCGTCGACGTAAAAATGCCTTACGTAAAAAATTGACCGAAAAAAATAAGTTAGCAGCAAAGACGCGCTAATCTTTATCCCAGAATTTCCACCAATCTTTTTTCTTGATATCTTTGCTCTTAGCAAACATGGAACTATTGGGATAATTCTGCTTTAAAATTCTCAAGCTATCTTCCTTGAGATCGTTAGCACCTAAGTTATCATAAGCGCTGATAATAATCACAAGCGCTTCCTCAATATAATTCGAGTCAGGGTAAGTCTCAATCATAAATTTAGCTCGGTTCAATGCAGCAACATAAGCATTAATTTTCATGTAATGACGCGCCACATGAAGTTCATGATCAGCTAATTTATTCTTTAAGTAAATCATGCGCTCAGTGGCATCTTTGCCGTAGCGGGTATTAGGATAGAGCAAGAGTAAATCTTTGAATGCAAGGAAAGATTGTCTCAGTATCTTAGGATCACGATCGCTGATGTCTTGAAATGTCAACTTTTCCATCACGCCTCGTTGTTTAAAGTAAGCCACTCCTTTTAAGTAGTAAGCGTAATCAAGATTAGGATGGTTAGGATGTATCTTAATAAAGCGCTCAACGGTAGATACACATTGGGCTGCATCTTCTTGCTTATAGTAGGCATAAGCAATATCAAGTTGTGCTTGTGCCCCAAATTTACTATTTGGATAGCGTGATTCTAATTTTTGTAAATATTCGATCGCCTTTTTATAGTCATTGCTTGTCATCCGTTCCGAGGCTTTTTCATAAATACGTTCTGCTGATAAACCTTTTGTATCGTCTAGCTCAGTCGGGGGTCCAAAAATGGCACAAGACTCGAGAAAAAGCATCATAATAACGACTATGAGAATACGCATACGAACCTTTAACATTAAAAATATACGTCGAATTATAGCATTATGAGTGATGATGAAAGATTATTGGCAATCCCTGAAAGTCATGCTGGCTTAAGGGTGGATGTCGCTTTGCAACAACTCTTGCCTGAATTTTCACGTTCAAAATTACAAGAGTGGATTAAGAATGAGTTCGTATTCGTTAATCAATCCCCTGTATCTTCCAAGCATAAGGTTTATGCAGGGGATGAAATCAAAATCATTATTCAACAAAATCCAGAAAATAATGCATTTTTACCTGAGGCTATTCCACTTGATATTATTTTTGAAGATGAGACGTTGCTTGTGATTAATAAACCCGCAGGCATGGTGGTTCACCCTGCGGTAGGTAATTGGTCAGGCACACTGCTTAATGCACTCCTTCATCATACGCCAGATATCGCACATATGCCTCGTTGCGGTATTGTGCATCGATTAGACAAGGAAACGAGTGGACTTTTGGTCGTGGCTAAAACTTTAAGTGCACAAACACATTTAGTGCAACAACTTCAAGCAAGAACAGTGAAAAGAGAATATCGCGCAATTGTGTGGGGTCAGCTATGGAAAAACGGCACGGTGAATCAACCAATCGGAAGACACCCATCTATACGAACACGCATGGCTATTCATTTATCAGGAAAGCCTGCCATCACCCATTATGAAATATTAGAGCGATTTGGCGTGCATACCTATTTAAGATGTAATCTTGAAACAGGGCGCACACATCAAATTCGAGTTCATATGCAATACCTAAAAGCGCCTATTGTGGGCGACCCTGTTTATGGTTTGAAAAGCATTATGCCAATTAAATCGATGAGTCATGCACTGCATCAGCATATATTAGGTTTTGATCGTCAAGCACTTCATGCCATTCGATTAGGACTCATTCATCCATCAAATAATAAAGCGATGGAATGGTCTATCGATTTACCAAATGATATGAAAAATTTACTCGAGACAATTAGGTCGGAGCAGTCTGATGTTGCGGATCCTTTAGCAGATTTGGATTTTGAAGATTATCTTGATGAGTCAAGCGATGATATCGATGACGATATCTTGGAGGATGATGAGTAATTTTTTTATCCCCAAATGGCCAGTGCCGTCAAATATTAAATCAATGCAAACGGTGAGAGTTGAGGGAAAAAGCAAAGGCAAATACAACAGTTTTAATTTAGCCACACACGTGAATGATGATATTAATGACGTGGATTTTAATCGTGCATTATTAAATCAACATTTACCCAGTGCGCCATGTTGGCTAAGCCAAACGCATAGTGCTGATGTGGTCGAGTTACCATCGCCTCTATTAAATGCCGATGCGAGCTTCACAAAAGATAAAAATATTGTATGTGTAGTGCAAACAGCAGACTGCTTGCCTTTGTTAATTACAAATAACGATGGCACAATAGTCGCGGCCATTCATGCAGGCTGGCGAGGTCTTTTAAATGGCGTGATTGAAAATACACTGCATAAAATGAATCTTCCAGCGCATGAAATACTGATATGGTTAGGCCCTGCCATCAGTCAAAATCATTTTGAAGTGGGTAGTGAAGTGAAGGATAGTTTTTGTGAAAAACATGATGAGGCTAAAAAAGCTTTTAAGTCGATATCCAAACAAAAATGGTTAGCTGATATTTATATGCTTGCCAAAATTCGTCTTCATGCATATGGTGTTAGTCAAATTTACGGTGCGAGTGTGACTGAAGACTATTGCACATTCGCTCATCATAAAGATTATTTTTCGTATCGACGAGATGGTGAAACAGGTCGTATGGCCTCCCTCATTTGGATTGCATGATAAAGACATCCAATTATTTGAAGTTTCGATATAATGCTTAAATCTTAGATTTCAAGTCAATTTCATGCATACACTTCTTTGGATTTTATCTTCCTGCTTTATAGGTGGCTTACTAAGTGTGATCACAGCAGCGCTTGTGACACTTCATACAAGAATACACCTTGTCTCACATTTAGTGAGTTTCGCCGTAGGGGCGATGTTAGGTGCTGTCTTCTTAGAAATATTGCCACACGCTTTTAAACTGACAAATAACATTGAAACGACAACCTTTGTTGTTTTATTTGGCATTCTTTTATTCTTTGTGCTTGAAAAATTACTTTTGTGGCGTCACTGTCATGGCGATCATTGTGAAGTGCACGATGTGCATCATGAAGACCATGTTTCTAAAAGTCACCAGCATACGCATGACGAAGGACGAAGTGGCAGCATGATTATGGTGGGAGATTTGTTTCATAATTTTGTGGATGGCATTTTAATTGGTTCAGCATTTATGGTAAATACGAGTGTTGGCATTGTCACAGCTTTGGCGATCATTGCGCACGAGATTCCTCAAGAGGTGGGTAATTTTTTAATTCTGCTCCATTCAGGTTATAAGAAAAAAGAGGCTTTTATCTTTAACTTGCTCGCAAGTTTTTCTACTGTATTAGGCGGACTCTTAGCTTATTTTATTTTGGAATCCATGATGGATTGGGTGCCCTTTATTTTAGCGCTCGCAGCTTCCAGTATGATTTATGTATCCATTGCAGATTTGATTCCAGGACTTCATAAGAAAACAGAATTACGTTCCACAATATTTCAAGTCATCCTGATTGCATTAGGTATTGCATCAGTCGCTATGACTCAATGGATCGTTGAAGGTTAATGGCATCCTCCATCCCTAAAGTAGGTTTTGTATCTCTAGGCTGCCCTAAAGCTGGATCTGACTCTGAACGCATTTTGACTCAACTCCGTGCCGAAGGTTATGACATTTCAAAGTCCTACCAAGATGCCGATTTAGTGGTTGTTAATACTTGTGGTTTTATTGATTCAGCCGTAAAAGAATCCATGGATGCTATAGGCGAAGCGGTTAGAAAAAATGGCAAAGTGATTGTGACGGGTTGTTTAGGTGCTAAAAAAGAAATTATTGAAGAGGAATATCCAAACTTACTCGCGATCACAGGACCTCATGCATTAAACGAAGTCATGACGGCTGTTCATACGCACCTAGAAAAACCACACGACCCGTTTAGTGATTTGGTGCCTCCACAAGGTGTGCGTTTAACGCCCAAACATTATGCCTACTTAAAAATTTCAGAAGGCTGTAATCATCGATGTTCATTTTGTATTATTCCTTCCATGCGAGGAGATCTCGTCAGTCGTTCGATTGATGATGTGATGCGTGAGGCTGAAACTTTGGTGAATAGCGGTGTATCTGAAATTTTAGTGATTTCACAGGATACAAGTGCATATGGCGTGGATGTGAAATATCGAAGTGGCTTTTGGCATGGACGCCCAATCAAAACTAAACTTTATGATTTAGCAGAGGCTTTGGGATCATTAGGTGTATGGATCAGAATGCATTATGTCTATCCTTATCCTCATGTCGATGACATCATTCCTTTGATGTCCGAAGGATTGATTTTGCCTTACCTTGATGTGCCTTTTCAACATGCAAGTCCACGTATTTTAAAATTAATGAAACGACCTGCAAGTTCTGAAAATAATCTTTTGCGTATCAACAAATGGAGAGAAATCTGTCCGGATATCACGATACGCAGTACATTTATCGTAGGTTTTCCAGGTGAGACCGAATCTGAATTTGAAGCACTTTTAGATTTTTTAGAAAATGCCCAATTAGATCGAGTAGGGTGTTTCAAGTATTCGCCTGTGGATGGTGCGAGTGCTAATCTTTTAGAAGGTCAGGTTACAGAAGAAATGAAAGAAGAGCGATTACAAAGATTTATGGAAACACAAGCACGTATCAGCCACAAAAAACTTGCAAATAAGATAGGGCAAACACTTACTGTTTTAGTGGATGATCATGAAGGGGACTTTGCGATTGCAAGATCCATGGCAGATGCGCCTGATATTGATGGCAAAGTTTATTTGCGAGATGGCAAGCTTTTAAAGCCAGGTGATTTTGTCGATGTTAAAATTGAATCTTATGATCAACATGATTTATTTGCAGGCCCTAATCTTTAAGAAAAAATATCTATGACCGTTGTGACACGTTTTGCGCCAAGCCCCACAGGTTATCTTCATATTGGAGGTGCGAGAACTGCATTATTTTCTTGGGCATATGCTAAAAAAAATCATGGTCAATTTATTTTACGTATTGAAGATACCGATCTAGAAAGATCTACCCCTGAAGCGGTACAAGCTATCATAGATGGCATGACTTGGCTTCATCTTGATTATGATGATGGTCCAATTTATCAAACACAACGTACAGCAGTTTATAAAAAATATATTGATCAGTTAGTGAAGGATGATAAAGCTTATCTTTGTTATTCATCTAAAGAAGAATTAGAAATACTTCGTGAAACACAAATGAAAGCAGGCTTAAAACCCAAATACGATGGTAAATGGCGTCCTGAACCCGGAAAAAATTTACCCACCATTCCTCAAGATATAAAACCTGTGGTTCGTTTTAAGAATCCAACATCGGGCAATGTCTCTTGGCGTGATTTAGTTAAAGGTGATATTACGATTGCTAATGAAGAGCTTGATGATCTAATTATTGCAAGATCAGATGGTACACCTACTTATAATTTTTGTGTGGTGATTGATGATTGGGAAATGAAAGTGACTCATGTGATTCGAGGCGATGACCATATCAATAATACACCTCGTCAGATTAATCTTTTAAAAGCTTTGAATGCAAATGTCCCAGCTTATGCTCATTTGTCGATGATTCTAGGAGATGATGGCCAAAAGTTATCAAAAAGACATGGGGCTGTGAGTGTGATGCAATATTTTGATCAAGGATATTTACCTGAAGCCATCCTTAATTATTTAGCACGCCTTGGATGGAGCCACGGTGACGATGAAATTTTTAGTATGACTGACTTTTGTCAATGGTTTGATTTTGACCATATCACTTCTTCATCAGCACAATTCAATACCGAAAAATTAGATTGGTTGAATAGTCATTACATTAAAACATTACCACTCGATCGTATAAGCATTGCGATCGAGCCTTATTTAAAAGCGCTTATTAAGGCACCTATTGATGTTGACCTTTTAAAGAAATCGATTGAAATTCACCGTGAACGTGCAAATCATTTAACCACGCTTGCTAAAGATATAGTCTACGTATTTGAATATCAAAAACCCAATCCAGAAGATTTTGCAAAACATATCAATGACGAAGCATTAGGCCTTATAAAAAATTTTCAAGCTGCTTTAATTGAGATTGATTGGACGAAAGAAGCCATTCATAATGCTATGAATGAAGTCGTGACATCACATGCGATTAAATTTCCAAAACTTGCGATGCCACTCCGGGTCCTTTTGACAGGCATTGCCCAATCCCCAAGCATTGATGCAGTGATGGCTATATTAGGGCGGGATGAAACTTTGAAGCGTTTAAATCTTTACTTATAACTTTATTTGGAATTGACCATGGATAAAAAGAGCACACACTTACAAGATGATTTTTTAAATCAACTCAGAAAAGAACATGTGTCCGTCTCTATTTACTTAATGAATGGTATTAAATTACAAGGCAATATTGAATCATTTGATCAGTACGCTATTCTTCTAAAGAACACAGTAAGCCAATTAGTTTACAAACATGCTATTTCAACGATTGTGCCTATGCGCAATGTCAATATCGAGCCTCCAGCAGATGTCGATTAATGTTTGAACGCCCGAATGAAGGTAAGTCCGCTTGTGTCATCAGTATTAATTTTGGTGATGTCGATTTCGAAGAGAGTGTCGAAGAAATAAAAGAGTTAGTTTTAAGTGCTGATATGAAAATTGTCAGTACGGTCAATATTAAAAGATCAGCGCCTGACCCTAAATATTTTTTAGGATCAGGAAAGGCTGAAGAAGTGAAATTCATCATCCAAGAATCAAAGGCAGATACAGTGATTTTTAATCACAATTTAAGCCCCTCACAAGAACGTAATTTAGAAAAATACTTTAGTACGCGCATTTTAGATCGCACTGCACTTATCTTATTTATTTTCGCAAAGCGTGCAAAAAGTCATGAGGGTAAACTCCAAGTGGAGTTAGCGCAACTTGATCACTTATCTACTCGCTTAATTAAAGGCTGGAGCCATTTAGAAAGACAAAAGGGTGGTATTGGCGTGAGAGGCGGCCCTGGTGAAAAGCAATTAGAACTTGATCGCCGAATGTTGAGGCTTCGAATAAAGCAGTTAAAAGAAAAACTCGATAAATTAAAACGACAACGCACCATGCAGCGAAAAAAACGAAGTCGTTCGAGCGTGCTTAATATTTCAATCGTAGGTTATACGAACGCAGGCAAATCGACGCTCTTTAATCAACTCACACGTGCCGATACATTAGCCATGAACCAGCTTTTTGCAACACTTGATACAACTTCAAGAAAGCTTTTTATAGGAGAGGGGGTGGAATGTGTCGTGTCCGATACAGTCGGCTTTATAAAGTCACTTCCTACGACATTAATTGAAGCTTTTAAATCAACGCTAGAAGAATCAAGAGAAGCCGACTTATTGCTTCATGTCGTCAATATGGCTAACCCCAATCATAATGAGCAAATCATCGCAGTTCATAAGATTTTAGAGGAAATTAAAGCCTCCTCTATTCCTCAAATTCTTGTTTTAAATCAAATTGATAGGCTTGATATAAAGGCAAATCATGAAAGGGATGAATATGGTAGAATTTCATCTATTCAGTTATCTGCAAAGACAGGTGAGGGGATTGAACTTTTAAAAAAGGCTATCCTCGAAATCTATGAAGCAAGCCAAATAACAAATACCGATAAATTTGAAGAAACTCCATTAAACAATACATAGTTAGTAGACATATATGGCAAAAAATCCTGAACAAAATAATAACCAAGATCAAGGACCTCCTGATTTAGATGAGCTCCTGAATGATTTGGGAAAAAAAATAGGCCGACTTTTTGGCAGAAAAGAAAGTGCCCAAAAAAATTCTAAGCCGAATAATGGAGGTTCACAATCTAAAACACCTCAAGATCAATTACCGGTGACAACGATTGTGCTTATTATTGCCTTAATTTGGGCTGCCACTGGATTCTATATTGTGGATCAAGGCTCTCGCGGTGTGGTGCTTAGATTTGGAAAAAATACAGAAGTGACTATGCCAGGGCCGCGGTGGCACATTCCTTTTCCTGTTGAGTCAGTGGAAGTCGTTAATCTAGAACAAGTGCGAACGCTTGAGGTGGGTTATCGCTCGTCTGGTAATAGCGTCGCTAGATCTAAAGAGCTCAGAGAATCATTGATGCTGACAGATGATGAAAATATTATTGATCTTCAATTCGCCGTGCAATACAACCTCAAATCAGCTGAAAATTTTCTATTCAATAACCGTTCCGCAGATGCTTCGGTAAGGGGGGCTGCTGAAAGTGCAATTCGAGAAATTGTGGGTAAAAGCAAAATGGATTTTGCTCTTTATGAAGGTCGTGAAGAAATTGCTGTAAAAGCTAAAAAATTAATGCAGGAAATATTGGATCGTTATGACACGGGCATTAATGTAACGAGCGTGACTATGCAAAATGCGCAACCACCAGAACAGGTGCAAGCTTCATTTGACGATGCAGTGAAGGCAAAACAAGATTTAGAGCGTCAAAAAAATGAAGGTCAAGCTTATGCTAACGATATTATTCCAAAAGCGAAGGGTGCAGCATCAAGATTAACGTCTGAAGCACAGGGTTATCGCGTCAAAGTAGAAAGTGAAGCCAAAGGAAATGCGAGTCGTTTTGAACAAATATTGACGCAATACAATCGCGCACCTGAAGTGATGCGAGACCGTATCTATATCGAAGCCCAGGAGCAAATCTTATCGAATATTTCTAAGGTGATTGTGGATCAAAAAAATTCAAACAGTCTTTTGTACCTACCCTTAGATAAATTGATTCAGCAAATGTCACCAAGTTCTAAAGAAAACATATCTTCCACAATCAATGTCTCACCTCAGGTGGATATGAATCAAACATCTCTTCAAAATCTAGAAAGATCGAGAGATGCATTTAAATCGAGAGAGCGTGAAGTAAGGTAATCATTATGAAAAAAATAACGTACGTAGCAGTTGGCTTTTTTATCGCAATCATGATGCTTGCAGCATCGACTTTTACAGTAGATCAAAGGGAACATGCCATTGTTTTTAGGTTAGGTGAAATTGTGTCAATTAAGAAAGAGCCGGGACTTTATTTCAAAACGCCTCTTATTGAAAATGTACGTTTTTTTGATAATCGTATTTTGACGCTCAATGTTCAGGAAGCTGATCGTTTTATTACGAGTGAAAAGAAAAATGTTTTAGTGGATTCATTTATCAAATGGAAAATCATTGACCCTGCGAAATATTATGTGTCAGTTAAAGGCGATGAGGTTCAGGCAGAAAGAAGAATTTCACAAACAGTGAATGATGGATTGCGCGCTGAGTTTGGTAAAAGAACAATTCATGATGTGGTTTCAGGAGAGCGAACTGAGATTATGCAAATTTTAACTGAACGCGCTGATCGTGATTTGCGCTCTCTTGGTATTCAAATTTTAGATGTACGTTTAAGGCGCGTTGACCTTCCAAAAGAAGTGAGCGAATCAGTGTATCAACGTATGGATGCAGAACGGAAATCAGTCGCTAATGAATTACGCTCTCAAGGCTTTGCAGCTTCAGAAAAAATTCGTGCGGATGCTGAAAAACAGCGCGATATTATTGTCGCTGAAGCTTATAAAGAAGCTCAAAAATTAAAAGGTGATGGCGACGCAAAGGCAGCAGAAATATATGCCAATGCCTATGGTAAGAATCCGGAGTTTTATGCTTTTTACCGAAGTGTAGAAGCTTATAAAAATAGCTTTAAAGATAAAAGTGACGTGATGGTCCTTGAGCCAACCTCTGACTTTTTAAAATACTTTCGAAGCTCAAAGAAGAAAAAAGAATAAAAGATGAAAAATTGGCTTTTTTCATCTTTAGGATTGATGTTGGTCATAGAAGGTCTTATGCCCTTTTTTTTTCCACAAGGCTGGCGTGATACCTTTAAAAAACTCATTACAATGAAAAGTGGTCAGATCCGTTTTATGGGTCTGGTGTCTTTTTTGTTAGGATTAATTTTTATATTCTTAGGCCGTTAATCGATGAATCAATGGACACTCCCCGATTATGTTGAAGACATGCTTCCTGATGAAGCTTTCTATCTCGAGTCTTTAAGACGTTCTATTCTTGATCTCTATCAATCGCATGGTTATTTCTATGTGATTCCTCCTATGTTGGAATACATTGAATCTTTAAATAGTAACGGTCAGGATATGGATCTTGATACATTTAAGGTTGTAGACCAGTTATCAGGTAGACTCATGGGGGTTCGTTCTGATATCACCCCCCAAGTGGCTCGTATCGATGCACATCTTATTCAAAATGACGAAGTGACAAGACTATCATACGCAGGTTCGGTATTAAGAACAAAGCCTGCAAGCTTTCTTCAATCAAGAGAACCTTTCCAGATCGGAGCTGAGCTCTATGGATTTAAAGGTATTGATGCTGATCTTGAAATTCAAACATTATTAATTAAGACACTTAATACGATTGGTATCAAACATGCCGTATTTGATTTTAATCATCTTGATATTTTTACCACTTTAATTGCTTCATCGGATGTAGAGCGCGATCAACTCGATCGTTTATATCAGGCTATGCAGAAAAAAGACAAATCGGAAGTGGTTGATTTGACAAAATCAATGGATAAAAAAAATCGAGATGCATTGATCGCATTAGTTAATCTTTATGGTGATGCGAATGTCTTAAAAGAAGCCGAGAAAGTTTTGCCACAAGATCATACGATTAAAAATGCACTGCAATTCCTAAAAAAAATTGATAATGCCCTAAAAAATAATGCAATTAAAATTTCATATGATTTGAGTGATATTCGAGGATATCAATACCATAATGGTTTGGTATTTTCAGTCTATGCAGACAATTGCTACTCACCAATTGCACTCGGCGGTCGCTACGACAATATTGGTGCCTCTTTTGGTCGTAATCGTCCTGCAACAGGGTTCACCATGGATTTAAAAAATATAGTCACTTTATTCCCTAATGGAAAAAAAGCGAAAGCTATTTTAGCGCCTCACAATAATGATCCTGAATTACAAAAAGCGATTGAGTCTTTACGTCAAAAAGGTGAAATTGTTGCGATCGATTTATTTGGAAATATGAAAGCAGTCGAAAATAATTGTGATCGCATATTGGTTCAAGACGCGTCTCAAGCGTGGAAAGTGAAAACGGTTTAATTAAAGATGGCAAAAAATTTAGTAGTCATTGGCACGCAATGGGGCGATGAAGGTAAAGGCAAGATTGTTGATTGGTTAACTGATCATGCTGAAGGGGTGGTTCGTTTTCAAGGTGGACACAATGCTGGACATACCCTAGTCATTGGCCAAGGCTCAAACCAAAAAGAATATAAATTAAATTTAGTACCCTCAGGTATCATCCGCAGTAATGTCGATTGTTTCATTGGTAATGGTGTTGTCCTCGATATTGAACATTTACTTCATGAAATTAAAACACTCGAACAAGATGGTATTGAGGTCAGTAATCGTCTTTTTGTAAGTCCGGGCTGCCCGTTAATTTTAAAACACCATGTTGCACTCGACCAAGCTCGGGAAGCGATGCGTGAATCGAAGATCGGTACGACGGGTAAGGGTATTGGCCCAGCCTACGAAGATAAAGTTGCGCGTCGTTCACTGCGCGTCTATGACTTACTTAATCCAGACTCATTTAAAAAGAAACTCATCGAGGTCATGGATTACCATAATTTTGTCTTGCAGCATTATTTGAAAAAAGATCCGATTGATATGAATGAACAATTCGATCTTTCAATGACGCATGCGGAGAAAATTAAACCATATCTTGCCGATGTATCACATAAACTTTATGAGGCAAATGCCAAGAATAAAAATTTATTGTTTGAAGGAGCGCAAGGCTCACTTTTAGATATTGATCATGGTACTTATCCTTATGTGACTTCATCAAATTGTGTTTCAGGCCAAGCAGCAGCAGGCGCTGGTGTGGGTCCTCATATGTTGCATTATATTTTAGGCATAACAAAAGCATATACCACGCGTGTGGGTGGCGGCCCTTTTCCAAGTGAACTAGATATTGAAACTGAAAATACACCTGGATATCAAATGTCAACGAAGGGTAAAGAAATTGGCACAGTCACTAAACGTAAAAGACGTTGTGGCTGGTTTGATGCTGCGGCATTAAAACGCTCCGCCATGATTAATAGTCTGACAGGTTTATGCATTACAAAGTTAGATGTATTAGATGGTATTAAAAAAATTGGGATATGCGTAGGCTACGAATTAGATGGTAAAAAAATTGATCTACTGCCGTTAGGTGCAGATCAAGTTGAGCGTTGTAAGCCAATCCTGATTGAAGTCGATGGTTGGAATGAAAATACATTCGGAATTAAATCATGGGATGCATTACCTAAAAATGCACAGCATTACCTCAAAACATTAGAAAAATTATGTGAAGTGCCAATTCATGTTGTATCAACAGGCCCTGAGCGTGATGAAACGATTGTTCTTAAACATCCCTTCGATTAATACCTGATGGCAGATCCTCAAGTTCAGCATGTCAGCACGATTATTTCTGCTAAATGGATCTGTCCTGTTAGGCCGCATAATATAACACTAGAAGATCATTCGATCGTTATTGATCAGGATCGAATCATTGATATTATTGAGACAAAAAAAGTTGCTTCACTTTATCAAACTCAAGAGCACTTTCAGTTTCACCATCATATCGTGACTCCCGGTCTTATCAATGCGCATACACATGCTGCAATGAATTTATTTAGAGGTTTTGCAGATGATCAACCACTTCATACATGGCTTAACGAATCTATTTGGCCGCTTGAAAAAAAATGGGTCACCCCTGATTTTGTATATGAAGGCACATTAATTGCATGCGCTGAAATGTTAAAGAGCGGTGTAACGACATTCAATGAAATGTATTTTTATCCTGAAGCAGCATCGCGCGCAATTAAACAAAGCGGTATGAGAGCGAACATTGGGCTTTTTGTGATGGATTATCCATCGAATTACGCGAATGATGGGGACGATTACTTGATGAAAGGGCTTGAGGCTCGAGATGGCTGGCGAGATGATGCATTAATTACTTCAAGTTTAGCACCGCATGCACCATATTCAGTTTCAGATAAAACGCTTTCTCAAGTATTAACCTATGCCAATCAGCTTAATCTCACTATGCATATGCATGTGCATGAAACAGAAGATGAGATTCAAGAAAGTTTAAAACAATACCAATTAAGGCCTATTGAAAGACTAAATCGTCTTGGCATTTTGAGCCCACAATTTATGGCGGTTCATTCTGTTTATTTGAACGAAGAAGACTTAACCATACTCTCAAAAGAATCCGCATCAGTCATTCATTGCCCAGTTTCAAATTTAAAATTAGGGAGTGGTATGGCTGATATAAGCACATTACAAAAACATGGCATTAATATATGTATAGGCACCGATGGCAGTGCGAGTAACAATAAGCAAGATTTATTGCATGATATGCAATTAGCGTCTTTACTTGCTAAAGGGCTCACAAAAAATCCTGCGACACTTAATGCTAAAACATCTTTAGAGATGATGACCATTAATGCTGCAAAAGCATTAGGCTTAGACGATCGCATCGGATCTATCGAAAAAGGTAAATATGCCGATTTGACTGTATTTAATATGGATCATATATCAACATTGCCCATGTATGATCCGATGAGCCATTTAATTTATGCAGCATCACGGGAAGAAGTCAGTCATGTTTGGGTAAATGGCATATTGCAATATGAAGAAGGGCACTTCGCATCCATGGATATTCAAGCATGTAAGGATATAGCGCTACGATGGCAACTCAAGCTAAAACAAAACATATAAACGTTTCACAAGAAGAAGTCGATAAATTTAATGAGCTCGCTCATAAATGGTGGGATGAGGGAAGTGAATTTAAACCACTTCATCAGATCAACCCACTTCGTCTTAATTTTATTCACGAAAAAGTGAATTTAAAAAACAAAAAAGTACTCGATGTTGGCTGTGGTGGAGGTATTTTGTCCGAGTCCATGGCAAAACTGGGCGCGGATGTGACGGGTATTGATATGGGTGAAAAAGTGATTAACATTGCAAAGCTTCACGCACTTCAATCTAAACTCGATATTGATTACCAATGCACCTCATTGGAAGTCTTAGCTTCACAAGATGGCCCTTTATTTGATGTCATTACATGTATGGAGATGCTAGAGCATGTGCCAGAACCATCAAGCATTGTGTCTTTATGCGCAAAAATTTTAAAACCGGGCGGTACACTTTTTATGTCAACGATTAACCGCAATATTAAGGCCTACTTATTTGCTGTGATTGGTGCTGAATATATTCTGAAGTTATTGCCACGGGGTACGCATGATTATGAAAAATTTATTAAACCTTCTGAGTTGATTGGATGGTGCCAAAAAGAAAATTTAAATATAAAAACACTAACGGGTATGACTTATAACCCCATCACAGATATCTACAAATTAGGTGATGATGTATCAGTCAATTACCTGATTGAAGTCACCAAAGACTCATCATGAAAGCAATTCTTTTCGATCTAGATGGCACTTTGATTGATAGTGCGCCGCAACTTGTAGGAGCCCTTAATCAATTAAGACTAAAATATGATTTAACCCCTATTCCCTTTTTAAAAGGCCGACCTTTTGCCTCTCATGGCGCTGCAGGACTTCTTAAGGCTGGGTTTAATATGGATAAAAATGACCCTCTATTTGATTCACGTATTGAAGAATTTTTAGAAATTTATAAAGAAATATTCAATCAAGATGTGCAATGCATGGATGGTGTAGAAGCATTAATTCAAGACTTAAATCGTAAAAAAATCCCTTGGGGTATTGTGACCAATAAAGCAAGCAAATTTTCAGTACCGATTGTAACGGATCATCCTCTTTTAAAACATGCACTATGTCTTATTTCGGGTGATGACGTAAATACGCCAAAACCTTCCCCTGAAGGTCTTATGAAAGCTGCATCGATGCTTTCTATTCAACCATCTGAAGTGATTTATTTAGGAGATGATAGACGAGATGTCATAGCAGCCAATGATGCTGGCATGATAAGTATGATTGCACGTTATGGATATTTAGAAGCAGGCGATGATGGTAAAAATTGGAATGCTCACCATATCATTGATGAGCCAATAGATCTTTTAAATTATCTTTAGTCTTTAATCGTTTTTCTTTCAATCATAGCTTGAGCGAGTGTGCCGCTATCGATATATTCAATCTCTCCACCCATAGGTAAACCTCTTGCAATACGACTTAATTTAATACCACGAGATTTAAGAAGTTCAGTAACGTAATGAGCTGTAGCATCACCACTCACTGTAAAATTATTAGCTAAAATGACTTCTTTGATGATACCTGCATCCAGTCGTTTCAAAAGCCTATCTAAATGAATATCTTTAGGTCCAATGCCATCCAAAGGTGAAAGTTTACCCATTAATATAAAATACATACCGTTATACGAATGTGTTTGTTCTAGCATCATAAGATCACTTGGCATTTCAATGACACAAAGAATAGTAGGGTCTCGTTCTTTGGATGAGCAAAGTGAGCAGATTACTTCTTCAGAAAAATTATTACAATGAGAGCAATGTCCTACAAGTTCGATAGCATTGGCAATTGAAGTTGCAAGTTGAGACGCGCCTTTTCTATCATGCTGTAAGAGATGGTAAGCCATGCGTAAGGCTGATTTAGGGCCAATACCAGGTAAGCACCTTAAGGCGTCGACGAGCTGTTCAAGCGCTTCAGTATTTCTCATCTAATCGAATTAGAAGGGTAATTTCATACCGGGTGGGAGCATATTGCCCATTTTGGCATTCGTCGTTTGTTCAATTTTTTGTAATGCATCTTTAAAAGCCACGATTAAAAGATCTTCTAGCATCTCGTGATCATTCATTACAGAGGGGTCAATAGAAATTTTTTTAATTTGATGCTTGCAAGAGATGGCGATTTTAACAAGTCCGTTACTCGCCAAACCTTCGACATCAATCTGCCCAAGTTCATCTTGGGCTTTCTGCATATTAGCTTGCATCATTTGAGCTTGCTTCATTAAATTACCCATGCCACCTTTCATTATATGACGACTCCTTATAAAGATTGATTAGGTTTAATGCTCGATGGAATAATTTCAGCATTAAATTCTGTTAGTAATGATTGTACGAACTGATCTTTTATCATAGCTTCTTCTGTGTCTTTCATGAGTGTTGAGCGTTCTTCTTGTTTTTGTTTAAGTGGTGAATTATTGGCACCTTTTTGTAAGATTACAAGTTTGATGCGTTGATTAAAATGCTCAGATAAACTTAATTCTAATTTCTTTTGATAAGTTTCATTAAGAAGATGTTTATGTTCATCTGCAATAGATAAAATCATCTCATTATCTTTAAAGCTGACAAGTTCTGATTGTTGTGCCAGGGCTTTCACTAAGCCCAATTTCAATTGATCTACAAGCTCGCGCCAGTTTCCGTTGAATGATAATGTCTCTTTTATTGCTTTATTTTTAATTTCATCTATAACATCAATTTTTTTTTTAATCTCAAACGCATCAGAAGAGGCTTCATCGAGTTTTGAAATCACTTCTGGCCTTGCTACTTGAGTTAGAATCTCTGGTTTTGCAGGAACTATCGGTTTAGAAGTAATAACATCCTGAGGGGCAAAAGAAAGCATTCTTAAAAGTGTCATGGTAAATCCAGCAAACTCTTCAGGCGCTAAATAAAGATCTCGTCGACCTAATATAACAATTTGATATAAAAGCTGTAATTGTTCTGCACTTATTTTTTTTGTTAATGCGATCACTAGATCGCGATCAAGATATGAAGCTTCTAAACTATCTGGGATAGCTTGAGCAACGCTAATGGTTTGAATGAGATTAGCAAGATCAAGAAGTGCTGCATCAAACGAAAGATTTCTTTCATTCATTTGTTTTGCAATCTCGATCGCTTTAAGGCCGTCTTGCTCTATGACTGCATGCATTAAATTGAATAAGTATGACTGGTCAATAGCGCCCAACATTCTCTTGATCGTAGCTTCTTCAATAGTGCCGCCACAATAAGCAATCCCTTGATCGAGAATTGATAATGCATCACGCATACTTCCATTGGCTGCTTTTGCGATGAGATAAATCGCATTTATTTCATAATTAATGGACTCTTCTTTTAATATTTTTTCTAGATATTCTGAAATAGAAAAAGAAGGCATTTGTTTTAAATTAAATTGTAAGCATCTTGATAAAACAGTGACAGGGACTTTTTGTGGGTCAGTCGTTGCTAAAATAAATTTAACATGCGCTGGTGGCTCTTCTAGTGTTTTCAACATCGCATTAAATGCATTTTTTGAAAGCATATGCACTTCATCGATGATATAAATTTTAAATTGCCCTTGGGTAGGTGCATATTGTGCGTTATCTAAAAGATCTCGCATATTATCTACTTGGGTATTGGATGCAGCATCCACTTCAATTAAGTCTACGTAGCGTCCTTGATCTATTTCTGTGCATGCCACACAAATGCCGCAGGGTGATGAGCTGATACCTTTTTCGCAATTAAGAGATTTTGCAAGAATACGCGCTAACGTTGTTTTGCCTACACCGCGAGTACCTGTAAAAAGATAAGCATGATGAAGTCTTTTTTGATCGAGTGCATTTTTGAGAGCTTGCACGACATGTGCTTGACCAACGAGCGTATCAAACGAACGAGGGCGATATTTGCGAGCAAGAACTTGATAACTCATGAATAATGTTTAACCAATCCAAGTTAATTAAGAGGCGAGCCAGACCCCCGGCACTTGTTTCTTTAGTTGTGGCTGCTTGCTTCCGCACCTGACCAGGTTGGCTAAATTACAATGCGGGGAGGCCCGCCAGTGATTATTTTAACCTAAGGGAACGTCTTTTACCCGCACTGTTTCACGGGATGTTGACTTAAATAAGCCCATTCTTCATCACTATATAAGCGAGATCGAATAATAAAGCGCATGCCCGTTCCATTTTCGAGAGAAAATTGCCCGCCATTGCCCGGAATGGCATCAAGGGTTAAATGTGTATGTTCCCAATACGAGAATTGACTAGCGCCCATATAAAAATGGACACCATGCGTAATACCGACTTCAACGTCTGAACCGCCCAGATAAAATTCGCCTTTGGGGTAACACATAGGCGCACTTCCATCACAGCATCCGCCTGATTGATGAAACATGATTTCACCATATTTTTCTTTTAAAGAATCAATCAGTGTGTTTGCGGCTTCTGTTGTATCTATGCGTGTAAAAGTTTTTTCCATAAAAAAGAAAGGCAAGACTTAAAGCCTTGCCTTTAGTTTTAGTTAAATTGAATCTTAAAAGAAACCAAGTTTATTTTCACTATAGCTCACTAAAAGATTCTTTGTTTGTTGGTAATGATCAAGCATCATCTTATGTGTTTCGCGACCGATACCTGATTGTTTATAACCACCAAATGCTGCATGTGCAGGATAAGCATGGTAGCAATTAGTCCATACACGTCCTGCTTGAATGCCTTTGCCCATTCTAAATGCGCGATTGCCGTTACGAGACCATACGCCTGAGCCTAAGCCATAAAGCGTATCGTTTGCAATTTCAAGTGCTTCATCTTCATCTTTAAATGTTGTTACTGAAACGACAGGCCCAAAAATTTCCTCTTGGAAAATACGCATTTTGTTATGACCTTTGAATACAGTAGGCTCAATGTAATAACCATCTGCTAACTCACCACTTAATTTTTTGCGGTTACCGCCAATGAGGAGTTGAGCACCTTCTTCTTGACCAATTTTCATATAAGACATAATTTTTTCAACTTGCTCACTTGATGCTTGAGCGCCGATCATGGTTGTCATATCAAGGGGATTGTCTTGTTTGATTGCTGCAACACGTTTAAGTGCACGTTCCATAAATTTATCGTATATAGATTCTTGGATCAGTGCGCGTGAAGGGCAAGTACATACTTCGCCTTGGTTAAGTGCAAATAATGTGAAGCCTTCAAGAGCCTTATCAAAGAAGTTGTCATCTTTATCCATTACATCTTCAAAGAAAATGTTAGGTGATTTACCACCAAGCTCCAATGTGACAGGAATAAGATTTTGTGAAGCATATTGCATGATTAAGCGACCTGTTGATGTTTCACCAGTGAATGCGATTTTTGCAATACGAGGTGAACTTGCAAGTGGCTTACCAGCTTCTAATCCGAAACCATTCACAATATTTAACACGCCAGGTGGAAGGAGGTGGCCTACAAGTTCAACAACTACCAACAATGACACAGGTGTCTGTTCTGCAGGTTTAATAACAACACAATTACCAGCTGCAATTGCAGGTGCTAATTTCCAAGCTGCCATAAGAATAGGGAAGTTCCATGGAATAATTTGTCCGACAACACCGAGAGGCTCATGGAAGTGATAAGCCATAGTTTCGTGATCAATTTCACCAATGCTACCTTCTTGTGCTCTGACGCAGCTTGCAAAATATCTAAAGTGATCAATCGCTAAAGGAATATCAGCATATGTGGTTTCACGAAGTGGCTTGCCATTATCAATCGTTTCCGCGATCGCAATCGTCGAAAGATTTTTTTCCATAATGTCAGCCATTTGCATGAGGAGATTAGCGCGCTCAGTAGGGCTCTTTTTAGCCCAGCTATCTTTAGCTGCATGCGCAGCATCTAAAGCAAGATTTATGTCTTTTTCATTTGATCTTGCAACTTCGCAAAATACTTTACCTGTGACAGGCGAAATGTTTTCAAAGTATTTTCCATCCACTGGAGGCACAAATTTTCCACCAATGTAATTGTCATATTTGGCCTTGAAAGGATGTTTCACCCCAAGATTATTCAATGTTTCTAAGCCCATAAATTACCCCTAAGTTGATAATTAATTAATAAAATATATTATATAAATCAATAAGTTATGAAATTATTAAAACGGATGTACTGCAATAGATGTACGGTAAATAAATTCAATAGATCAACCTTAATACGAGTATCAACTTTAATCAAGTGAGAAAAGATGATTCTTAATGTAACTGACCCTTAAGTTATAATTTCGTCTCTTTTCGGAAGGGTGGATGAGTGGTTTAAGTCGCACGCCTGGAAAGCGTGTTTAGGTGAATAACCTAACGCGGGTTCGAATCCCGCCCCTTCCGCCATATTCTATTGATTTATCTTTTAAAGATGAATGTATTGGCTTTATACTAGAGCTTCTCACCTATTTAATTTTTTTAAGCCCGTTTACATACAATGATTGATGATTACAGAAAAGAAGCTGCTGATCGTTTAAAAGAGGGTCTGCCGCCTCTTCCTCTGACGGCTAAGCAAACCGCAGAACTCATAACATTACTCAAATCACCTCATATTAAAGATACCGAAGCGTTGATGGAATTATTTTGTCATCGCGCCCCATCAGGTGTGGATCAAGCTGCATATATAAAAGCTGCTTACCTCACAGATATTGCTAAGGGCATTGAAAAATCTTCAATCATTTCACCTAAATATGCAATTGAATTATTAGGCACTATGGTCGGTGGTTATAACGTTCAATCACTTATATCACTTCTAGATTCAGATCTTGCTGATGAAGTCGTTAAAGTTCTAACTCATATTATTTTAATTTTTGATGCATTTCATGATGTAAGTGAAAAAGTAAAATCAGGCAATAAAGCCGCAATGAGATTAATGGTGTCATGGGCAAATGGCGATTGGTTTTTAAAAAAACCAGCATTACCAAAAGAAATTAAAGCATTAGTTTTTAAAGTGGATGGCGAAACAAATACTGATGATTTGTCGCCAGCACAAGAAGCTTGGTCAAGACCAGATATTCCATTGCATGCAAAAGCCATGTTAAATAATAAAATGCCAAATGGTATTCAAACGATTCAAGAATTAAAATTAAAGCAATTACCTATTGCTTATGTAGGTGATGTTGTCGGCACCGGTTCATCAAGAAAGTCAGCCATTAATTCTGTCCAATGGCACATGGGAAGTGATATTCCTTATATTCCAAACAAAAGAACAGGTGGAATTATATTGGGAAGCAAAATTGCACCCATATTTTTTAATACAGCAGAAGACTCAGGCGCACTTCCTATTGAATGTGATGTCAGTCAAATGAAAACTGGTGATGAAATTATTATTAGACCGTTTGAGGGTAGTATTTTAAATAGCAAAAATGAACTGATTGCTTCATTCAATTTAACTCCATTTACGCTTGCAGACGAATATCGCGCAGGTGGAAGAATACCCCTTATTATTGGCCGTGGACTAACATCTAAGGCCAGAGAGTTTTTGGAATTAGCCCCTAGTACTTTATTCTTAACTCCTGCTCCAGTAGCTTCTTCTAAAAAAGGATTTACGCTTGCACAGAAAATGGTTGGGCGTGCCTGTGGATTACCCGATGGTGTTGGTGTAAGGCCAGGCACATATTGCGAACCTAAAGTCACATCAGTGGGTTCTCAAGATACAACGGGAGCTATGACAAGAGATGAACTAAAAGAATTAGCTTGTCTCGGATTTAATGCTGATTTAGTGATGCAAAGTTTTTGCCACACAGCAGCTTATCCAAAGCCAGTAGATCTTAAATTGCAACATGAATTGCCTGAATTTATGTCAAGTAGGGGCGGTGTCACATTAAGGCCCGGGGATGGCATTATTCACTCCTGGCTCAATCGTCTTTTACTTCCTGATACCGTGGGAACAGGCGGTGATTCACATACGCGCTTTCCTATTGGCATTTCATTTCCAGCAGGTTCTGGACTCGTAGCCTTTGCTTCAGCTATGGGCGCTATGCCTATCGATATGCCGGAGTCTGTCTTAGTGAGATTTAAGGGCAGGATGCAGCCAGGCATAACATTAAGAGATCTTGTGAATGCAATACCTTATGTAGCGATTAAAAATGGAGACCTTTCAGTAGCAAAACAAAATAAAAAAAATATTTTTAATGGTCGCATTTTAGAAATTGAAGGACTACCTGATTTAAAAGTCGAACAAGCTTTTGAATTTGCAGATGCGTCAGCAGAAAGATCTGCGAATGGATGTACAGTAAAACTAAATAAAGAGCCGATTATTGAATACATTCATTCAAATATTGCACTTATTAAGAATTTAATTGATAACAATTACGAAGATAAAAGAACATTATTGCGTCGCATTAAATCAATGGAAGATTGGTTAAAAAATCCAACTTTACTAGAGGCGGATAAAGATGCCGAATATGCGAGCATTATCGAGATTAATCTTGATGATATTAAAGAGCCATTAATTGCTTGTCCAAATGATCCTGACAATATTAAACCTCTATCTGAAATCGCAGGTAACAAAATTGATGAGGTATTTATTGGAAGTTGTATGACTAATATTGGGCATTATCGAGCCGCAGCAAAAGTGCTTGAAGATTTCAATAAAATCCCAACGCGCTTGTGGATAGTTCCACCTACAAGGATGGATGAAACTGAGCTTAAGAACGAGGGCGTCTATTCGATTTTCAATAAAGTGGGCGCTAGAACAGAAATCCCTGGATGTTCTCTTTGTATGGGCAATCAAGCCAGAGTTGAAGATGCAGCACACGTTTTTTCTACAAGCACTCGAAATTTTGATAATCGTATGGGCAAGGATGCTCAAGTTTATTTGGGCTCTGCAGAGCTCTCAGCAGTTTGTGCAACTTTAGGAAAGATTCCAACACTTGCTGAATATCTTGCTGTTAGCAATCAAAAACTCTCAAAAGATTTAGATTCAATTTATCGATATTTAAATTTTCATCAAATGCCAGAATATAAGCCCAAAAAAATTATTGAAATTAATGAAATTTAAAAGACGATGGCTTTAATCAAAAAAGAAGATTTTATTGAAAGTATCGCTGATGCTCTTCAATTTATTTCTTATTACCATTCAGAAGATTTTATTTCTTCGATGCGCGAAGCATATGAAAAAGAAAAATCTATTCCTGCTAAAGATGCAATGCATCAAATTTTAACAAGTTCAAAAATGAGCGCATTGGGGCAAAGACCCATATGTCAGGATACAGGCATTGTCATTGCTTTTATAGAAGTAGGGATGGATGTCACATGGTTATCTGATCTTTCAATTGAAGAAATGGTGAATGAAGGAGTGAAGCGTGCTTATACAAATAAAGACAATCCACTTCGACCTTCAATGGTTTCAGATCCTGCAGGTCAAAGACAAAATACAAAAGACAATACACCTGCCATCACACATGTAAAAATAATTAAAGGTGACAAAGTGCGTGTGTCTATTAGTGCTAAAGGCGGGGGCTCAGAGAATAAAGCACAATTTACGACACTGAATCCTTCCGATAGCATTGTAGATTGGGTGCTTAAAGTCATTCCAGAAATGGGCGCTGGCTGGTGTCCTCCAGGTGTCATTGGCATAGGTATTGGTGGATCATCTGAAAAAGCAATGTTAATGGCTAAGGAGTCTTTGATGTTGCCAATAGATATTCATGCGCTTGAAGAGCGTGGGGCAAAAAATAAAACAGAAGAGCTGCGAATTGAGCTCTATAACAAAATTAATCAACTCGGTATAGGTGCTCAAGGCTTTGGTGGGTTAACAACAGTGCTTGATGTCAAAATTATGGATTATCCTTGCCATGCAGCCTCTCTGCCCGTTGCACTTATTCCTAATTGCGCAGCAACACGACATACTCATTTTATTTTGGATGGTAGTGGCCCAGTACATTTTAAAATCCCCAATTTAGATGCATGGCCTAAAGATATCTGGTCTCCTCAAACTGATGCCAAAAGAATCAATCTCAATTCGATAAACAAGGAATCAATTAAGGAATGGAAGGAAGGCGATTTACTTCTATTATCTGGAAAATTAATTACCGCTAGAGACGGCGCGCACAAAAAAATTGCTGATCTTTTAAGAAGAGGAGAATCTTTACCTATGGAAATTAATTTAAAAGATAAGTTTATTTATTATGTGGGCCCGGTAAATGCGGTTCATAACGAAGTGATAGGACCTGCTGGACCTACTACAGCGAATCGTATGGATCAATTCATGGAAATGATGCTGGGTAAATTAGGGGTTCTAGGAACAATCGGAAAGGCTGAGCGTGGAGAAGAAGCAATTAAGATAATTAAAAAATATGAGTCTGTTTACTTAAGTGCAGTCGGTGGCGCAGCTTATTTAGTTTCCAAGGCTATTGCTTCATCCAAGATGATTGCTTTTCCTGAGCTTGGTATGGAGGCCATGTATGAATTTGATGTGAAAGATATGCCGGTGATGGTTTCAATCGATACAAATGGACTATCAATTTATTCTGAATCCCAAGCCCAATGGAAAAACAAATCTATACCCATCAAAACTTTGAAATAAATTCTAGTTTAGCATTAGACAAAAAGCGCCTTCTATGCCTTGTGATTTTTTAATGCTGCCTCGGATGTTAATTTCTGAATCATTTTTAATTTGTGTGTCAAGTTTCAGTAAAAGTTTTTTATAGAGTTTATCAATGGATATTTCATGCAAGATACCGATTCTACCAACTAACTCATCTTCTACTTTTATTCTCTTTATGGCCTTTCCATCCTGATTATAGATTTTAGCTTTGAGCGTGCCGTAAAAAGTTGTCATTTGTGGATTGTAAAATATGTATGGATCAAGAGATAACACCAAATTTCCATAATTACCTTTTTCGCATGAAGCACTATTGGGTAGTGTTGATGAAACTGCTTTTTTTAAAAGTGAGCCTTGCTTTACCCAATACCCTTGCCCCCTAAAATCGACTAAATGGATTGGATGCCTATCAAAATCTTCATTAATGTGTATCAAATAATCGTAATTTGTATTCGCTTTTACTTCGGATGTTATAGATTGCGAAACTAAAGCAAAGAAAACCGAAAAAGCCACTAATATTTTTAACATTTTTGAATTATAGTAATAAAGATATGTCGTAATGACATCAAACTTTGAGACTAGTTTCATGAAAATTTTTTTACTATTATTTTTTTGGATAATACCAACCATGACTTATGCCGCCTGTCCTTCTTTATATAATCATCAGTTTAATACACTTCAGGGTGACAAAATTAACTTATGTGATTATCAATCAAAGCCTATTTTAGTAGTCAATACCGCAAGTAAATGTGGATTTACGCCGCAGTTTAATGCACTAGAGGCGCTTTATAAGAAATATCACGATAAAGGTCTATTGGTGATTGGCTTTCCTTCCAATGACTTTAATCAAGAATTAAGTACTGATAAGGAAGTGAAAGATTTTTGCAAGTTAACCTATGCAGTTGAATTTCCTATGACAACAAAATCTAGCGTGACAGGCAAGAATGCAAATCCTTTTTATCAAGAGTTGATTAAAACGTCAGGTCAAATGCCTCAGTGGAATTTTTTTAAGTATTTAATATTGCCTCAAGGTAAAAAAGTATTCGCATTTACAAGTGATGTCACACCTGACTCACCGGAAATTTTAGATAAAATTAAAGCAGAGTTAAATTAATACCTTTTAAGTATTAGGCTGACGAATTTTTTGTAAGATAATCGCTGAAAGTTCTTCGACCGAACGTGTGGTCGAATCCGCCCATGGAATGCCGGCTCTTTTCATAAGGCTTTCACAATCTGCAATCTCTTTCCTACAGTTTTCAAGTGATGCGTAAGTGCTATTTGGTCGCCTTTCGCTTCGAAGGCTGCTTAAACGATCTGCTTGTATAGTTAAACCGAAAATTTTATCGATATACCCTTCTAGAATAGGTGGCAACGCTTTTCTTTCAAAATCTTCAGGCGTTAACGGATAGTTTGCAGCTTTAATACCAAACTGCATCGCAAGATAAATACTCGTTGGTGTTTTGCCTGATCTAGATACACCAACCAAAATCACATTAGCTTGATTGAGACCGTTATGCGTCATCCCGTCATCATGACCTAATGCAAAATTAATCGCTTCCATTCTGTCTGAATAATTAGTACCAGATATACTATGGGCAACACCGGGACGTGTGAGAGGTTCTTCTTTTAATTCAACGCCTAAAGGATCAATGAATGAATCAAAAAGATCAATATAATAAGCATCAACCTCTTTAAGTTCTGCACGAAGTTTAGGATTGCCAATTGACATAATGACAATCGGTCTTAAACCATTTTCCATTTTTGCATTCACGATACGTTTTTGGGCGTCGTCCACTTTTGCATCGGAATCGGTAAATGGAATTCTGATTTGTATAAATTGTGTATCTGGGAAGTGAGCTAAAAGCTGGCCTAATGCACCAGCAGTAATACCTGTTCCGTCAGAGATAAAGAAAGCTGTTCTTTTTTGTTGTGCCATTATTTTTGGCTAATACGCTTCCATGTACTGATAACAGTGTCAGGATTAAGCGACATTGATGAAATACCTTCCTTTACTAACCATTCAGCAAAGTCAGGATGATCTGAGGGGCCTTGTCCACAAATTCCAATATATTTTTTTGTTTTCTTAGCTGCTGAAATTGCCATTTGGATAAGTGCTTTCACAGCATCATTTCTTTCATCAAAACCATCAGCTAAAATGCCTGAGTCTCGATCAGTGCCTAATGTAAGTTGTGTTAAATCATTTGATCCAATGGAGAATCCATCGAAGTATTCAAGGAATGCTTCAGCTAAGATTGCGTTTGATGGTACTTCACACATCATAATTAAGCGAAGTCCATGATCACCTCTCTTAAGACCGTTAGCCGCCATAATGGAAGTGACCTCTTTTGCTTCTTCTAAAGTTCTTACAAATGGAATCATAATTTCTACATTTGTTAAACCAAAAGTTTCTCTTACCTTTGTCATGGCTTGACATTCCATGACAAAGCATTCTTTAAAATCTTCTGACATATAGCGCGCCGCACCTCTAAATCCAATCATTGGATTTTCTTCGTCAGGTTCGTATATATCTCCACCAAGTAATTTTTTATATTCATTAGATTTAAAATCAGAAGTTCTTACAATGACTGGTTTTGGATAAAATGCCGCCGCAATTGTTGCAACACCTTCAGCCACTTTATCAATATAGAATTGTTTGGGGTTTAGATAACCGCGCGCACGATGTGTAATTTGTTTTTGAATATCCTGAGGCATCGCTGAATAATTTAATATAGCTTTTGGGTGAATGCCGATCATATTATTGATGACGAATTCTAAACGCGCTAAACCCACACCATCATTAGGTGTTTGGGCGAATGTAAATGCCATATCAGGGTTACCTACGTTCATCATGATTTTAACTGGTGGTGATGGGAGGACAGTTTCTTTTTCCGTATTAACTTCGTATTCAAGAGCACCTTGGAATACAAGTCCAGTTTCACCCTCTGAACAACAGACGGTTACCATATCTCCATCTTGTAAAAGCTCAGTTGCATTCACACTACCTACAATCGCTGGAATACCAAGTTCACGAGCAATGATGGCAGCATGACATGTTCGACCTCCACGATTCGTTACAAGCGCTGACGCTCTTTTCATCACTGGTTCCCAGTTAGGGTCAGTCATGTCTGCAACCAAGACGTCACCAGGTTGAACCGCATGCATTTCAGAAGGATCTTTAACAATACGAACTGGACCGACGCCAATTTTTTGTGTCACTGCTCGTCCTGCTACAATCGCTTTACCGCTTCCTTTTAATTTAAAAATTTCAACTGCATTTTTTGATTGAGATTTAACAGTCTCAGGCCTTGCTTGAAGAATGTAAATTTTTCCGTCTAAACCATTTTTGCCCCATTCAATATCCATAGGACATCCATAGTGCGATTCAATAGTTACAGCATATTGAGCAAGCTCTAAAATGTCTTCATCATTGAGGCTAAACGAATCGCTTTCTTTAGGATTAACATCAATGGTGTGTGTGCTTTTTCCAGCTTGTGTAGCATCACTAAAGACCATTTTAATTTTTTTGGATCCAATCGATCGTCTTACGATCGCAGGCTTTCCTTCTTTTAAAAGCGGCTTAAAAACGTAGAATTCATCTGGGTTTACAGCGCCTTGAACTACCGTCTCACCTAGTCCATAAGAGGCAGTAATAAATACCACATCCTTAAATCCTGATTCGGTGTCGATCGTAAACATCACGCCAGAGCAGCCAATATCACTTCGTACCATTTGTTGAACGCCTGCTGAAATAGCAACATCAGCATGAACAAAACCTTTATGCACGCGATAAGAAATAGCACGGTCGTTATAAAGAGATGCAAACACTTCTTTGATTGCATGCTTAATATTCTCAACACCATGAATATTTAAAAAACTCTCTTGCTGACCTGCAAAAGAAGCGTCAGGTAGATCTTCTGCAGTAGCAGAAGATCTCACGGCAAAAGTAGTACCTTCAGCAGAGTTCTTTGTGAGTCGCGTGTAATTTTCTTCAATAGCTTTTTCTAAAGAAGAGGGGAATGGGGTATCAATAATCCATTGTCTAATTTTTTTACCGCTGACAGCGAGCGCATCCGTATCATCTGTATTTAATGTTTTTAGTTCATCAGCAATTTTATCGTCGAGTTTATTGTGAGTTAAAAATTCTCTAAATGCCAATGCTGTCGTTGCAAAGCCCGTAGGGACTCTGACACCTTTTGCATTAAGCTGTGAAATCATTTCACCTAATGACGCATTCTTTCCTCCCACAGAACCGACATCTGTATTTCGAAGATTTTCTAGTGGAATGACATGTGATGACATAAAGGCCC
The DNA here is from genome assembly GCF_006364615.1 of Candidatus Methylopumilus rimovensis. Lineage (NCBI taxonomy): Bacteria > Pseudomonadati > Pseudomonadota > Betaproteobacteria > Nitrosomonadales > Methylophilaceae > Candidatus Methylopumilus > Candidatus Methylopumilus rimovensis. The sequence goes on from NZ_CP040986.1 coordinate 583,837, forward strand.
TTAGGTTAATAACTTGAAGAACTTAAGAAGTTAATTTTTAGTAATGCTGTTTTTAAGTTTAATTGGTTTTCACGACAAAGATGGCTAAAAAAATCTTTAAATGTGAGATGCCATAAAAAGACGTCATTTTGCCAAATTAACCTCTTATTGTCATCTGAATCCTTAGCCTAAATATTTAGTGAAATGGGTTGAGAGTGATGTGATTTCCTTATGAGACACAAAAAAGAAATGAGATTAAATAATATGCTCTTAATTGTAGCTAAAATGTATCTAAAATTAATTAAAATCTGTTAAATATAGATAATTTTGAATTTTACTCATTATTTTAATAAGAGCTCTCTGAAATACGCCCAAAAAATTAATATTGACCCATAAAACATCAGTTGAATCTGCTAGATTGCCAGTCAATTCATATATAATTTCAGATCCGATTTCAAAGACATCATTTTTTGGAGATTTAAAGCAATGGCAACATTATTAGAACAATTAAAAGACATGACAACAATCGTTGCTGATACAGGTGACGTGGAAGCAATTAAAACAGTAAAGCCTTATGATGCAACAACAAACCCATCTTTACTCCTAAAGGCTAGTACACTTCCTCAATGTGAGCCTATGATAAAAGAAGCTATTGCTTATGCAAAATCAAAAAGCAGCAACAAAGCTCAACAAATTGAAGATGCAGCTGATAAGCTAGCTGTGCTCGTAGGTCTTGAGATTCTCAAACATATCCCTGGTCGTATTTCTACTGAAGTGGATGCGCGCTTATCTTTCAATATTGATGCAATGGTTAAAAAAGGACGTAAATTAATTGGTCTTTATGAAGAAGCTGGCGTTAAGAAAGATCGCGTTCTTATTAAATTAGCTTCAACATGGGAAGGCATTAAAGCAGGTGAAATTTTAGAAAAAGAAGGTATTAATTGTAACTTAACGCTTCTTTTTGGTTTTGGCCAAGCGCGCGCTTGTGCTGAAGCAGGTGTATTCCTTATTTCACCATTCGTAGGCCGCATCCTTGATTGGTATAAAGCTAAAACTGGTAATACCTACTCATCTGAAGAAGATCCGGGCGTGATATCTGTGCGAAAGATTTATGCATATTACAAAGAACATGGATACAAAACAGTCGTAATGGGCGCTTCATTTAGAAATATTGGAGAAATTACAGCTCTAGCAGGTTGTGATCGTCTAACGATCGCTCCAAATCTTCTTCAGGAGCTTGAAGCAACACAAGGTGACTTGCCACGCATTCTAAAAGATAGTGGAGCTACAAAAGCTGCGCCAGCTAAAATGACTGAAGACGAATTCCGTTTCTCATTGAATGAAGATGCGATGGCAACTGAAAAACTTTCAGAAGGTATTCGTGGTTTCGTAGTGGATCAAAACAAACTCGAAACAGCTCTCAACGAGAAGCTATAAATCATTTCTTGTCATAAAAAAGACAATAAATCGCTATAAAATCACTAGGGCTAATCATTGACACAAGACGATTAGCCCTATATGATCGATTTCCTGCTTCATGAAGTTCAAACTTCCTTTTAGCAACGAACTATTTTAGAAAACTTGTAATAAATACGGAGAAAAAACCATGGCTTTAACACAAATGGCATTAGATTCATTAGATTTTGACGCAACAGTTGCATTAGCAACTAAAGTTGCTCCACACGTGGATATTCTTGAAATTGGTACACCATGCATTAAGCATAACGGTATCAAGCTTCTTGAAACACTTCGCGCTAAATTCCCAAAGAACCAAATCCTTGTTGACTTAAAAACTATGGACGCTGGTGAATACGAAGCTGAGCCTTTCTACAAGGCTGGTGCTGACATTTGTACAGTTCTTGGTGCTTCTGGTATTGCTACAATCAAAGGTGTGATTGCTGCTGCTAAGAAATACGGTAAAGAAGTTCAAGTTGACATGATTAACGTTCCAAACAAAGAAGCTTTAGCTAAAGAAGCTGTTGCTGCTGGCGCGCACATCATTGGTGTTCATACTGGTCTTGATGCACAAGCTGCTGGTCACACACCATTTGCTGACTTAGCTGCAATTGCTGCACTTAAAACAGGTGCAAAGATTTCAGTAGCTGGCGGTGTTAAAGCTGCTACTACACAGCAAGTTAAAGATGCTGGTGCTGCAATCATTGTTGCTGGTGCTGCAATCTACGGCGCTGCTGACCCAGCTGCTGCTGCTGCAGAAATCACAAAAATTGCTCATGGATAATTGTTAAGAAACAATTATTAATGAACTAAACTAAATCCCGACTTAGCAATGAGTCGGGATTTTTTTTATAGTTTTTTATTTTTAAATAAAAGGATTCAATATGCATCAAAAATTATTATTAGATAAAATCTCAAGCGTTTTATCAGTGACCGAACAAAGCAATGCAGCTAAACTTCTTAAGCTTGTTGATGAGGCAGGCCGTATTTTCGTTGGTGGTGCTGGACGATCAGGACTTGTTTCACGTTTTTTTGCAATGCGTCTCGTGCATAGCGGCTATCAAGTGAATATGGTGGGTGAAATTGTGACGCCAGCTATTAAATCTGGAGATTTATTTTTAGTGATTTCAGGTTCGGGCGGCACAAAAACACTTCTACCGCTTCTCGAAACAGCCAAATCAAAAGGCGCAAAAATTGTTGTAATCTCCATGAAAAATAAATCACCTATGTCTGACATGGCTGATTTAACTATTCAAATTGGTAATGATGATTCTTTCGGCCTCACTAAAGGCATGCCTATGGGTACCACATTTGAATTATCTACTTTAATCTATTTAGAAGCAGTGATTTCGGAATTGATTCATGCTAAAGGATTAACAGAAGAGGGTATGCGAGCTATTCACGCAAATCTTGAGTAAGGTCAACAAATTAGAGCTCGAAAATGCTGTTAAATAAATAGTCATTCATAGCTTTAGTTAATAATTAAGGGCGCTTTAAGCGCCCTTAATTATTTAATCAGCTTATAATTTACATTTATAAGCATAGGTATCAACAGCCGTTGAATAATACACACCTCATTCCCTTGCCATATGTGCCAGATAGCTCTATTTATTTTGAGGCTATTGCTAATGACCCATGGTCTTTTTATTTAGATAGTGGAATCCAAAATGGCTTAGATAAAAATATTTCTGAGAAATCTAGATACGACATTATAGTAAGCCAACCATTTATTAAAATAATTGCAGATGACTTTAGCGTTAGCATTGAGGAAAATAATCTCAAAAAAATTACAAAAGGTAACCCTTTTGATATTTTAGAAGGAATTCTTTCAGGTTTTGATATTCAAGAAACATCCTTGCCATTCACAGGCGGAGCTTTGGGATATTTTTCGTATGAATTAGGTCAGTCAACCATTCAGAATAACAAAGACTACATTGGTATACCTTTGATGATGGTCGGCATTTATGACTGGGCTTTGATTGTAGACCATCAAGACAAAAAAGCGTATCTTGCATCCCACCTTGTAAATAAAGATACAAAAGATTATTTAACTAAACTTAGCATAAAAATAAAAAGCGTAAAACCAAATAATCAATCTTTTAAAATTAATTCAACAATTAGATCGCTATTAAATTTTGAAGCGTATGATTTTATTGTTAATAAAATTTTATCTTTCATTAAAGAAGGAGATGTCTATCAAATAAATATCTCTAATAAATATATTGTCTCTTGTGAAGGTGACAGTTGGATTGGATATAAGAAATTAAGAGAGATTAATCGCGCTCCTTTTATGGCTTATATTCACTTTGATGATTTTGATATTTTATGCGGATCACCAGAAAGATTTATTCAATCTCACAATAGTCACGTAGAAACAAGACCAATCAAAGGAACTGAGCCAAGAGATAGCAATCCTCAAAAAGATAAGGAAAATGCTGAAAAATTACTTGCGAGTGAAAAGAATCGTGCAGAAAATTTAATGATTGTTGATTTACTTCGTAATGATTTAAGTAAAAATTGCATTCCAGGAAGCATCAATGTGAAAGCCCTTTGCGAGCTTAAGTCTTATAGTAATGTTCATCATCTAGAAAGTATTATTGAGGGAACATTAAAACCTCATTCGACACTAATAAAATTACTTAAAGATTCTTTTCCTGGCGGATCAATTACTGGCACACCTAAAACAAGATCCATGGAGATAATTAGCGATTTAGAACCGCATAGGCGAGATATTTATTGTGGCTCAATTGGTTACATTGGTTTCAATCATCATATGGATACTAATATTGCAATTAGGACCATAATCAGAAAAGATAACAAGCTTCATTTTTATTCTGGCGGAGGTATTGTTGCTCAATCAAACGCCAAAAATGAATTTGAAGAAATTGCATTTAAAGCATCTAACATTCAGAAGTGGATTAATTTTTTTAAAAAAGACTAAATTAATCTCTTTTTACAAACTTTCCAAAATGTAACATGATGCTTGGCAAAATTAATAAATTTAATATTGTCGACGTCACAAGCCCTCCAACAATGATAGTCGCCATGGGGCCTTCAATCTCTTTTCCCGGCTCACCACTGCCTAAAGCAAGCGGGAGCAAACCTAAAGCGGTAACAATGGCCGTCATCAAAATAGAAGGTAATCTTTCAGAAGCACCCTTAATGCATGTCTCTAAATTCCATGAATAGCTCTCAACTTCGATGAGATGTTGGTAATGGGATATCAACATAATAGAATTCCTTAATGTAATGCCAAAAAGCGTCACGAATCCAACAAGCGATCCAATAGAAATCCACCCTGCATTAAAAGCCACTGCGAAAACCCCACCAATAAGTGCAAATGGAAGATTGAATAGTGTGAGTAATAAATTTCTTAAATTACCAAAAGCAACATAAAGCATTAATAAGATACCTGCACCTGCAATAATTGAATGAACTATAAGCTCTTCTTGTGATTTCGCGTTCGCCTCAGCCTCTCCAGTAACCTCATAATAATTGCCTTGGTTTAATTTAAGAGCACTAAGTTTATTTTTTAAATCACTATTAAAATCATTAATATCTCTTTCATCAATATCAGCAGTAACTGTTTGAATGCGTTTGCCGCCTTGATGAAGAATTTTAGATCTTCCGTTTTCCTGCGCTATATATGCAACTTGACCTAACTGAACAATTCTTCCATCTGCTGCCATAATAGGCAGTTTTTGAATATCTGTAATATCGTCACGAAAGTTTTTATTTAAAATCACAGAAATATTTACCTTAGCATTTCCCTCATAAACTTGTGCAACTGGTAGGCCTTCAAATGCGGCTCGAATCACATTCAACAAGTCGGTTTTTTGTATGCCCCATTGACTTAATTTTTCAGATAAAAAATGAATAGTAATTTGAGGTGTGCCTGCTGGAGATACAATATTGATATTTTTAACCCCTTTAACCGAGGCTAGGGCAGAAGATATTTTTTGCGTGTCCTGATCAATAGCATCAAGATTAGTGCCAATAATATTAATTACTACCGAAGAATAATATCCTGAAATTGTCTCTTCAATACGCTCAGTTAAGAAAGTATTAATTGCGAAGTTAAGTCCCACGTAATTATTACTCTGAGTTAAATTTTCGATTTGATCTAAGATTTTATCTTGGGTTGGTCCATCCGCATGATTAAGTTCTATTTCGAATTCACTATAATGAGTTCCAAATGTATCAGCACCCATTGGCGATCTGCCTACCCATTGTGCAACAGATTTTACTCCAGGAATACCGCGAATTTTCCTACTAATTTCATTTCCAATGCGTAATGATTCTTTTTCTGAAGTTCCTGGAAGCGATGTCATATGCATGATGAAATGACCTTCATGAAGCGGGGGTATGAATTGTGTTTTAAATAATGGGATAAGTGAAAATCCAATTAAGATAAAAGTAAACGTGAATAATGTAATGGCAGTCGACCTTTTTTCAATTAAATATAAGAGCGCAATGTATTTATTTTTTATAAAAGTCATTATTGGAGATTCTGATGATTTGAAATTTAATTTACCAAGAAGAAGGTAAGATAACGCTGGTGTTACTGTTAGCGCGACTATCAATGAAGCTAAGATTGAAAAAATATAAGCAATTCCAAGTGGACCAAAAAGCTTTCCAGCTACACCATTTAAAGATAGCAGGGGAAGAAAAACTGTAACTACAATCATTGTGGCATATACTACAGAGCTTCTCACTTCCATAGATGCGTCATATACAACCTTTGCAATAGGTAGAGGATTTTTTAATTGTATATTTTCTTTTAGCCGCCTAAAAATATTTTCAGAATCAATAATTGCATCATCAACAACCTCACCTAAGGCAATCGCAAGACCACTTAAAACCATAATATTCAACCCAAGGTTAAAATAGCTTAAAACTATAATAGCTGTGAGTAATGAAAGAGGTATAGCTGTTGCTGATATGAATGCTGTTCTGAAATTAAATAAGAATAAAAATAAAACTATGATGACAAGCAGAGAGCCTATTAATATATCTAAACGAACCCCTTTTATCGATGCATTAATAAAATTTGCAGGCCTAAATAATTCTGGATTAATTTTAATGTCTTGTTCGAGAAGTGACGGTCTTATGTCTTTTACAGCAGCTTCAATAAGCTGCGTGAGTTTGTAAGTATCAGAGCCGAGCTGACCTTGAACTGATAGATATATACCCTCATCACCATTAATAGAGGCAGCACTGATCGTCGGAAGTGATCCTTCTCTAATGTCTGCTAAATCTTTTAAATAAATAATCTGGTTTTTATTGTTTATTACAGCGGTCTTTCCAATATCTTCAAGTGATTTTGATTGACCCTCTGTATTAATAATAATTCTTTGATTATTATTTTCAATAAAGCCTGCACCTCTAACACCAGAGGATTTGCTGGCAGCAGAAATTATTTGTTCAATTGATATATTCGATTGAATTAGTTTTTCGGGTTGAATTTCAACCTGATATTGTTTAACTTTTCCACCAAAAATATTTACATCTGCGACACCTGGAATTGATAAAAGATGCGGAATAATAAGTCGATCCACTACCGTTCTTAGTTCAGTTAGGGATTTTGATTTGGATGTAATTCCAATACCTAATACCGATGATGCGGCTGATGTTAATGGTGTAATTTTTGGGATAATACCTGGTGGCATAACACTTACAATAGAAGCTAGTCTTTCCGATATGACTTGTCGATTTCTAAAGATATCTGTGTGCTCATTGAAAACAATTGTGATTACAGATAGACCTGGTATAGATTGGGATCTTATTGTTTCAATTCCTATGGTACCTCCTAAATTTTTTTCAATTGGGAGGGTAACAAGTGACTCAACCAAATCAGATGGAAGACCTGGAGATTCTGTTTGAATAATGACTTGATTTGGTGAGAACTCAGGAAAGACGTTTAGAGGACTCCTTGTAATCTGATATAGCCCAAATATGACTGCAATAACTGCAAGGCCAATGATGACCCCAGTATACCTTATTGAAAATTTGACAATCGATGACATCATAATGATTTAATCATCATTTTCATTTTTTATTTGATATTTAAATTCTTCCGAAAGTAAAAGCTGGGCGCCATTAATTACAATTAAGTCATTTTCTTTGATATGTTCTTCTTTTACAATCCAACCATTCGAACTCTCATTATCAGTTTCAATAACTTTTCGTATAAATTTATTTTCACCTGTTTTTATATAAACCCATGCTTGCCCAGAATTCCAAACAACGGCTTCTTTGGGAATAGCTAAATATCTTTCTGACTCGAAAGATAAATTATCATGGATTAAAGTTGCAATTACTTTTGAATCAATTCTTAATTTATTACTATAAACAATATAAAAAAAAGTTTTCCCTTTTACTGATTTATCTAATGTAGGCGATTCCGCAAGATAATTTGCTAAAAACTTTTCGTTGGGATTATCAATGAGAGCTAAGCTAATATTTTTAGGGGGTTGATTATCACTATTTTCAGATAATGTGACCTTTACAATTCTAGCCTTATCCTGAAGTAGAAATTCAAATAATTCTTTTTTAATTCCCTGATCAATCATGGATAATATTGTTTCACCCCATTGAGCTCTGATATTTTGTTTGATGCCACTTACAAGCTCTTGAGTGGCAAGAAGTTTTATTTTTGTATTTTCAAAACTGACCTTCACTTCTTGCAAAGCCTTATCTGAAACGGTTTTGTTATCATCATTAAGTAATTTAAATCTCTCGTAATTCTTTTTATCCCTATCAAATTCATTTGCTAAGACACCGATCTGATTTTTAATTTCATTAAATCTATTTTTTTGTTCAATGAGTAGATCAATATTAAGAACAGATGCGTAATTCGTGAGATTTTTTTTATAAATAGAGCTTTGAACTGGTACTGTTTTAATTCCGCTATTTGACTGTATTTCAGAGCTGAGAGTTATAAAATTAACCCCATTAACTGACTTTAATAAAGGCTGCGAAATGCTTGAAGTGTCTTTAGCTAATTTGGCATTATTAAATTCATCTCGTCCAAAGTACGTTAATAACCATAATAGAATTAAGATTAGTAATACTTGAACTATAAGAAGTGCATTTAATTTATTTTTCATTATTTTATAATGCTGCTAAGGGACTGTTGTAAAATAGACTCAAAATCAAATCCTATTTTTAACAATGCAATTTTATTTGTATAGAATCTTCGTTTGTACTGCATTGTTATTAATTTCTGTTGTGTTAATTCGATTCGGTCTATTTCGCCTTGGTGAAATTTACTTTCGATTGAGCTTTCTAATTCAGTTGCAGCAGAGAGGTCCTCGCTATCTTTTCTAACCATATCCTTAGCAATTGTGTAATTATCTCTTAATTTTGTTATATCGTTCACAATAGAAGTTTGAATTTTTTCTATTTGTAAACCTTCAATATCTCTAAGATTTTTTGCTTCCTCAACCAAATATTTATTTTTTTCAATCGTTGGTATGATACTAGTTATACCAAGAAGCCACCTGCCTACTCCGTAATCAAAAATGTAACCTGGTGAAAATCTAATATCAGGGTATTGATTTGCAATATTTAATTTTAATTGTGATTCTGAAACTGCATATTTTGCTAAAGCAATTCTTAGATCAATGCGATTAAATAAACCAAGGTTGATAATATCTTGTTGCTTTGTTTCATCATCAAGTATTTTATTAAAACTTTCTGTTTGTTCGTCAATATTAACTGTCGCTAGCCTCATCGTATTAAATTTTTCTGCTGAAAGGCCAATAATTGCAGCTAATTTCGACTTAGTATCATTAAGTTGATATTGCTCCTCATTTAATTTTTGAATATTTTTATTAAGTTCGATTTGGTTAAAATTACTATCTATGGATGAGGTTAGGCCTTGAGCCTTTCTTTTTTTAACCATATTTAAGATTTCACTTTGTAATTTAATTTCATTCCTTAGAATTTGAAGATTTTTAAGCTGCTGCTGATACCGAATATAATTCAGAGTAAGATCTGATCTAACATCCCATGCAAGCTTTCTAAGCTCTAGTCTCTTAACCAATGACTGATTTATTGCTTTTTCTTCTCTAATCTTAGCTTTGTCCGCTGTCTCAAACAAAGTGGTTATATTTAAACCGATAGCATTTTTTGATTCTTCGAATGGGCCTGCAGGTTGTCTCCCAGTTTCAAGGCCCAATGAAGATGCGGCTTTAATTGGGGAGATCACTTCTTGAATTTTTGCTATATCCCATTCTTTTTTAGCAATTTCGATCTTGGGGTTGAAAAAGAGCGCACATAGCATAAGTTCTTTTAGGCCCCATTCATTGATGGGTAGATGGTCATCATTTAATCCTTGATTTTTAAGAAAAGCCTTAAATGAAGGGGAATCTGGATCTTTTGCAATAATCTTATCTATAATTTTTTCATCTATCAGGGGCTTAGTTTCGTAGGTTTTAAAGCTACAATTTGTGAGAAAAAGTACTATAAAACTAGCCAAAAGCAACGAGTTGAAAAAGTGTAATTTGGATGCTTTGATTTTCAATTTATGTCTTAAAGTCGAATTTAAACAATTTCAAAGAAGTTACGACATCTTAAATCAAAATATCACTGTATTTCATTGATTCATTGAATTATTCCTTTTCGATAAAGACTAACTTGTTATAAAATAGAGCTAAATTTTTGTTATATATAACTTTTTTAATCATTGCGAGAGTGGCGGAATTGGTAGACGCACTGGATTTAGGTTCCAGCGCCGCAAGGCGTGAGAGTTCGAGTCTCTCCTTTCGCACCATCGATCCAAATTTTAGGGAATTTTAAGTATGGCTACAGCAGTGGAAACATTAAGTAACTTGGAAAGACGTATCACGGTTAAAGTACCGGTTGAACCTCTTCAAAAAGAGATGTCTAGTCGCTTTCAGCGATTAACTCGAACAGCAAAGGTTCCTGGTTTTAGACCAGGCAAAGCACCGCTAAAAATGATTGAACAACAATACGGTCCTCAAATAAAAGAAGAAGTATTTGCTGAGGCGATTGAAACTTCTTTTGGACAGGCTATTCAAGAGAATAAGTTACGTGTTGCTGGCATGCCGAATATTCAGCATAAACCACTTAATCAAGTTCACGATGACTTTGAATATACTGCGACTTTTGAAGTTTTCCCTGAAGTTACTTTGGCTGATTTTAAAGCTGCCTCTATTGAAAAACCTGAAGCTCAAATTACTGATAAAGATGTTAATAAAACAATTGATGTTTTACTTAAGCAAAGAGCGCAATTTATTGAAACGAAAGAAGCCGCCGCCAAAGGCGATCGACTCACTCTAACACTTACCTCTTTTATTAACGATAAACAGGTTGAAACTACAGGTGACAAACCTATTCAAATTATCTTAGGCGATGATTCCCGCTTTGCTATTTTTGACGATCATCTTGTTGGCGGTAGAGAAGGTGAGTCTAAAACATTCGAAGTTAACTACCCAGAAACACATAACCCTAAAGAATTGGCAGGAAAAAAAGTTCAATACAACGTGAATTTTGTTTTAATTGCTAAACCTAAACTGCCAGAAGTGAATGCTCAATTTGCCCAATCTCTTGGTGTAGCAGACGGTAATGTCGATAAAATGCGAGAAGAAATTAAACAAAGTTTAGAGCAAGAACTAGACAAGAGAATAAAAATAAAATTAAAAGAACAAGTTTTTACTCAGCTAATAGATAGCTGTAAGGCAGATTTGCCAAAGGCATTGATTAATGTTGAAATTAACCGCATGGCTCAGTCAACCTACGCAAATTTAAAACAACGTGGAGCTGATTTAAAACAATTCAAATTAGAGCCGTCAATGTTTGAAGAGCAAGCCAAAAAAACATGCAAGCTTAGATTGATATTAGCTGAGATAGTTGATAAAAATAATTTGAGAGCAACACCTGATCAAATTAAGGCTATGGTGAATGAATTTGCACTTAATTTCGACGATACCGATGAGGCAGTGAAGTGGTTTTACGCGGAGCCATCCAGACTTGAAGAGCCAACAGCACTTGCGACCGAAACTAATGTGGTTGATTGGTTTATGAAGCAATGTAAAGTACAAAATAAAAAAACAACATTTGATGAACTTATGACTGGATCAGCTAAAACTTAATTATGGCTTACACACCACCGAATAATTTAGGCTATGTGCCAATGGTTATTGAGCAAAGCGGGCGAGGTGAGCGTGCTTATGACATATATTCTCGACTTTTAAGAGAGCGCGTGATCTTCTTGGTTGGACCTGTAGACGATATGACAGCAAATGTTATTGTTGCTCAATTACTTTTTCTAGAAGCTGACAATCCTGATAAAGATATTTCCTTATATATTAATTCTCCCGGCGGGTCAGTAACTGCGGGAATGGCTATCTATGACACAATGCAGTTTATCAAACCTCATGTGAGCACATTATGTATTGGGCAAGCGGCTAGCATGGGCGCATTATTGCTTGCAGCCGGAGAAAAAGGAAAACGTTTTTGTTTGCCTAATTCTCGAGTAATGATTCATCAGCCTTTAGGTGGATTTCAAGGGCAAGCATCTGATATAGAAATTCATGCAAAAGAAATTTTATTTTTAAAAGAAAAGCTAAATCAAATTTTAGCAAATCACACTGGCCAGACACTTAAAAAAATTGCATCCGATACTGATAGAGATAACTTCTTGAGTGCTGAGCAATCTGTTGATTATGGAATGGTCGATCAAGTTATTTCAAAGCGATCGCAAGTAGCTTAACGTTACCTATGGCAACTAAAAGCGATAACGAAAAATTACTTTACTGCTCATTTTGTGGCAAAAGTCAGCATGAAGTAAAAAAGCTAATTGCAGGCCCTTCGGTATTTATATGCGACGAGTGCGTTGATTTATGTAATGACATTATTAAAGAAGAAGTCAAAGGTGCTACAAAAGAAGTTAAAGATCATGATCAACTCCCTTCACCAAAAGAAATTTGCGACCAACTCGGTGAGCATGTTATTGGTCAAACAAGTGCTAAGAAAAGTTTAGCTGTTGCTGTTTATAATCACTATAAAAGACTTAGGGATAGCAATTCCGAGTTAGATATTGAACATAAAGATGTTGAAATTTCAAAAAGTAATATTCTGCTTATCGGACCGACAGGCTCTGGAAAAACTCTACTAGCACAAACGCTTGCAAAATTACTTGATGTCCCTTTTGTAATGGCCGATGCTACAACACTTACAGAAGCAGGTTATGTTGGCGAAGATGTTGAAAACATTATGCAAAAATTACTGCAAAAATGTGATTACGATATTGAGAAAGCCCAAAGAGGCATTGTATACATTGATGAAGTTGATAAGATTTCAAGAAAATCTGAAAACCCTTCAATTACAAGGGATGTCTCAGGTGAAGGCGTTCAGCAAGCACTTTTAAAACTTATCGAAGGTACTGTAGCTTCAGTTCCTCCTCAGGGCGGACGCAAACATCCAAATCAAGAATTTGTTCAGCTCGATACAACAAATATTTTATTTATTTGTGGCGGTGCTTTCGATGGCCTCGAGAAAATTATTAAACAAAGATCTGAAAAAGGTGGAATTGGTTTTGGTGCTCAAGTAAATAGCAAGACAGACGCTAAAGTCATTGGCGATGTTATTAAAGACGTTGAGCCAGAAGATTTGATTAAATTTGGCTTAATACCTGAGTTTATAGGAAGGCTTCCTGTAGTTGCGACACTTGAGTCTTTGAGTGAGGATGCTCTGGTTCAAATACTTACTGAGCCAAAAAATGCCCTTACTAAACAGTATATTAAACTTTTTGCTATGGAAGATGTGTCTCTCGAATTTAGATCTTCAGCTTTAAGACTGATTGCAAAAAAAGCTCTTGAGAGAAAGACGGGCGCTCGAGGTCTTCGTTCAATTATGGAGCATGTCTTATTAGACACAATGTACGAATTACCCTCTATTAAAAATCTTGAAAAAGTTGTCATTGATGATGGTGTGATTGAACAATCAAATAAACCTATACTTTTACTCTCAGAAAAGAAACAAGTTTCAGGAAAAAAATAAGCTTCGCTATTGGTCAGCAACGTCTTGAAATATTATAAACTGACCCAATATTAAAAATTAATTAACGCTTATGAAAGTATCCAATGGCTCAAGAAATTAAAACTACAAGTTCACAACAAGATTTTATGCCCTTGCTTCCTCTCAGGGATGTCGTTGTTTATCCTCATCTTGTGATTCCTCTTTTTGTCGGCCGAGCAAAATCTGTAAAAGCACTTGAAATTGCATCTGATAAAGATAAGAAAATAATTTTAGTGGCGCAAAAGTCTGCAAGTAAAGATGAGCCTGATGCAAAAGATCTTTATGAATATGGAACGGTAGCGTCTATCCTTCAGATGCTGAAATTACCTGATGGTACCGTCAAAGTTTTGGTTGAAGGTTTAAATCGTGTAAAAATTAAGGAAGTGATTGATCAGGAAGCTTGTTTTGTGGCATGTTTTGACGAAATAAACATTCCCGAGCCCAAAGATAAAGAATCATTAGCATTAATGAGAACTGTATTTTCACAGTTTGATCAATACGTTAAATTAAACAAAAAAATTCCTCCTGAGATTTTAACGTCTCTTGCTGCCATTACTGATCCTGGTAGATTAGCAGATATGATTGCAGCGCATCTAACTTTAAAGCTAGAAGAAAAGCAAACGATTTTAGAAACATTAAAAATTAAAAATCGCTTGGATCATCTTTTAAAGATTATGGAATCTGAAATTGATATTCTTCAGGTAGAAAAAAGAATTCGTGGTCGTGTTAAACGACAGATGGAAAAAAGTCAAAGAGAGTATTACCTCAACGAACAAGTTAAAGCTATCCAGAAAGAACTTGGTGAACAGGATGAGGGCGCTGATTTAGATGAACTTGAAAAACGAATTCAAGAAGCAGGCATGTCAAAAGAGGCTCTTGATAAAGCTACATCTGAGTTTAAAAAATTAAAAATGATGTCGCCTATGTCTGCAGAAGCTTCGGTAGTAAGAAATTACATTGATACATTAATTGGTTTGCCATGGCAGAAAAAAACTAAAATCAGTCGTGAATTAGCCCTTGCGGAGAAGATTTTAGATGAAGACCATTATGGCCTTGAAAAAGTTAAGGAACGTATTATAGAGTATTTGGCGGTTCAACAAAGAGTTGATAAATTAAAGGCACCTATTTTATGTTTGGTTGGGCCTCCAGGCGTAGGCAAAACTTCTTTAGGTCAAAGTATTGCAAAAGCTGTTAACCGCAAATTTATTCGTATGGCTCTCGGTGGGGTACGAGATGAGTCTGAAATTCGTGGACATCGAAGAACTTATATTGGCTCCATGCCAGGTAAAGTTTTACAAAGTATGAGCAAAGTAGGAGTTACTAACCCATTATTTTTGCTAGATGAAGTTGATAAAATGGGTCAAGACTACCGAGGTGATCCAGCTTCAGCACTTTTAGAGGTTTTAGACCCCGAACAAAATCATACTTTTACAGATCATTATGTTGAAGTTGAATACGATTTGTCTGATGTGATGTTTGTGGCGACTGCCAACTCAATGAATATCCCCGAACCACTTTTGGATCGTATGGAGATTATTCGCTTATCAGGTTATACAGAGGCTGAAAAGCTTAATATAGCGATGCAATATTTACTTCCCAAACAGCTCAAGATGCACGGCCTAAAAAAATCTGAGATAAGTATTACCGCTAAAGTGGTCAGGGAAATTATTCAATTTTATTCTAGAGAAGCTGGTGTTAGAAAACTTGAGCAAGAAATCGCTAAAATTTGCAGAAAAGCTGTGAAGGAATTGCTTAGCAAAAAGTCACTTAAAAAAGTCATTGTGAATAGCAAAAATCTTGAATCTTATCTCGGGGTGAAAGTATTTGATATTGGCCTTGCCTCCAAAAAGAATCAAATAGGACAAGTTACTGGCCTGGCTTGGACTCAAGTCGGAGGTGAATTATTGACTATTGAAGCTGTCGTTTTGCCGGGCAAAGGAAAAACAATCATTACAGGCAAATTAGGCGACGTCATGCAGGAGTCTATTCATGCCGCGATGAGCGTTGTAAGAAGCCGAGCTAAGAAATTAGGCATCGCTGAGAATTTCTATGAAAAAAACGATATTCATATCCACTTACCCGAAGGCGCTACACCCAAAGACGGCCCAAGCGCTGGTATAGGGATTACCTCCGCGATTGTTTCTGCTTTAACTAATATTTCAGTCAGGGCTGATGTTGCTATGACAGGAGAAATAACATTAAGGGGTGAAGTTTTGCCGATTGGCGGGCTTAAAGAAAAGCTTCTTGCAGCTCATAGAGGCGGTATTAAAACCGTCCTGATTCCGGAGCAAAATGTAAAAGATTTGACTGAAATTTCTGATGAAGTTAAAAATGCCTTGGAAATTCATCCTGTTCGTTGGATTGATGAAGTTTTAGAGCTTACTTTGACTAAAATGCCCAAGAGTGCAGCTGCTAAGGACCAAAAATCTGTGCCTGTACCCCATAAAAAACTCCCTAATATTATAAAAAGCATCACACATTAGCGTAAACCTAGCGTTGGTAAGGACTATGTTGTAAAATAGCGGCCTTACTAACGAGTGTGCATGGGTGCTTAGCTCAGTTGGTAGAGCGTCGCCCTTACAAGGCGAATGTCGGCGGTTCGACCCCGTCAGCACCCACCAATTTTAGTAACAAGTTTTGGAGTGGTAGTTCAGTTGGTTAGAATACCGGCCTGTCACGCCGGGGGTCGCGGGTTCGAGTCCCGTCCACTCCGCCAACATTATTAAGGCGAATCCAAAGATTCGCCTTTTTATTCACTCAGTAAGAACTTTTTGGTAGTTTTTTTTATCAATTAGCTTAAATGATATTAGGATAAATTCAATGTTAGAAAAATTTAGAAGTTACGCTCAAACTAAAGCTGCAAAAATTATTTTAGCGCTCATTCTGGTTCCTTTTGCATTATTTGGAATTGACTCTTATCTAAATCAAGCTGGCAATAATCTAAGCATTGCAAAAGTTAATGGCTATAAAATTGCTCTGCCAGAATACAATCGCGCAATTGAAAATGTGCGTAATCGTATAATGAGTGAGGGTAAAAAAGTTGATCCCGCAATGTTCGATTCATTTGAATTTAAAGAGTCGGTAATCGACGGCCTTATCACAAAACAACTACTTAATAATGATATTAAAAAATCTCAATTTAGAATTACTGACCAACAATTAAGCCAATACATAATTGGTATGCCTGAATTTCAGAAAGATGGAAAATTTTCACAAGAGATTTACGATAAAGTATTGCAAAACAATCAGCTTACACCTAAAAAATTTGAAGAGAGCATTAGAAATGATTTGCTTATTCAGCAAGTGCGTGATGGCCTTCAAAAACTTACATTCATTCCACCAAATAATTTAGCAGAAACTTTAAAAGCAACATCTCAACAAAGAGAAATAAGCATCGCTGAATTTAAAACTAAAGAATATATGACAAAGGCAAATATTGCTGAAAAAGATATGCAAGCTTTTTACGATCAAAATAAATCTAAATTTTTAGCGCCAGAACAAGTAAAAGCTGAGTTTGTTGTATTTTCATTAGCAAACATTCTTCCAACTATTAATGTTACAGAAGACGAAATAAAATCTTTTTATAAAGCAAATGCTGATAAATATCAAAACCAACAGCAAAGAGAAGCGAGCCATATTTTGATTGCTGCATCTAAAAATGCTCCGCCAGCAGAAAAAGCAAAGGCAAAAGCAAAAGCTGAAGATGTTTTGAATCAGGTTCGAAAAAATCCTAAACAATTTGAAGAGTTAGCAACAAAATACTCTCAAGATCCAGAATCTGCTAAAAAAGGTGGTGACTTGGGATCTTTTAGTCGCGGAATGATGGTTAAACCTTTTGATGATGCAGTTTTCTCAATGAAAGTTAATGAGATTAGCAATATTGTTGAATCCGATTTTGGTTATCACATTATAAAACTTACTAAGATTATTGGTGAAGGCGGCGGATTTGATGCAATGAGACCACAAATTAAAGCTGAATTAATCTACCAAAAAGGACAAGAAAAATTTGCAGCTCTTGCCGAAGAATTTAGCAATAAAGTTTATGAGCAATCATCTAGCCTCGATGCAGTATCAAAAAGATTTAATTTGCCCATTCAAAAAACTGATTGGATTAGTCGTAAAGATTCAGATAAATTTTTCAAAAATGAAGCATTGATGAGTGCTTTATATTCAAAAGAATCTATTAAGGACCATCGAAACACTGAAGCAATTGAAGTAACTCCTAATAACTTAATTTCTGCTCGTGTTGTAGATTACAAAGCACAATCTACAAAGCCATTTGCTGATGTTAGAAAAAATATTGAAGATTATCTAAAATTTGAATCTGCAAAGAAAATGGTTGCTAGCGAAGGGGAGGCAGCCTTAAAGTTTCTCACTGACGCTTCACGTAAGATCGATTGGCAGCCAGCAACACTAGTTGATCGAAAAAATACTAAAGGCTTAAGTGATGCTGTCGTTAATCATGCATATAAAATGCCTACTGATAAGTTGCCCAGTTATAGCGGTTTTATAGATGGTAATAATGGGTATGTTATTGTTAAAGTTAATAAGGTGTCATTTCCAAACGACAGCAATGAAGAAAATAAACAAGCATTTGCATCAGATTACTCAGAAGCATTATCGGCTGAGTATTTAAGTGCTTATTTGAAAGGTTTGAAAGCGAAGGCGAGTGTATCGGTCAATCAAAATTTCTTTGAAACTTCACAAAAGAACTAGTCGATTGAGCCTGCAGCAGTAATATTCATACCGCCATCCACGTAGGTAATTTCACCTGTAATGCCTGATGCAAGATCGCTACATAAAAAAGCTGCTGCATTTCCAACTTCCTCAATCGTAACGTTGCGCCTCAAGGCGGCATGTTTTTCATTAAAGCCAATCATGCGATCAAAGTCGGCGATACCTGATGCTGCAAGTGTTTTAATTGGCCCTGCAGATACTGCATTTACTCTAATGCCCTTTGGCCCTAGACTTTGAGCCATATACCTCACGTTTGCTTCTAAACTCGCTTTAGCAAGCCCCATAACATTATAATTAGGCATCGTTCTTTCGGCGCCCAAGTAACTTAATGTAAGTAAACTCGCATGCTCACTAAGCATCGGCAATGCTGCTTTTGCTAATGCTGTAAAGCTATAAGAACTTATATCATGAGCTACTCTGAAATTTTCACGAGTTGTTGCTTCAACGAAATCACCTTTTAATGCTTCTTTTGTAACAAAGGCCAATGAATGCACGATAACATCTAATTTATCCCAATGTTTTTTTAAAAGAGGAAATAAGTTATCAATTTGCTCGTCACTTGAAACATCGCATGGTAATACAATGTTTGAATTAAAATCTTGAGCAAGTTTTTTAACGCGCTCATCGTGTTTTTCCATTTGATAGGTGAAAGCTAATTCAGCTCCTTCTCTTTTCATGGCTGAAGCAATACCATATGCAATAGAACGGTCGCTTAATAAACCAAGAATTAAAACGCGTTTACCTTTCAAAAACCCCATGTTCTATCCCTTTATTTTTTTTGATTCTTATTTTTCGGATCAAGCAAATCTCTTAATCCTTCACCGAGTAAATTATAACCTAGGACTGTAATCAAAATAGCGAGCCCTGGAAATAATGATAGCCACCATGCAAACTGAATGTATTCCTTGCCATCTGTTAGAATATTTCCCCAAGATGATTGCGGCGCTTGAACTCCAAGCCCAAGAAAACTTAATCCGGATTCAGTTAAAACCGCACTTGCGATGCCTAAAACAGAACTTACGATGATAGGTGTTAAGCTATTTGGAAGAAGGTGTTTGGAGATAAGTCTGAAATCTGAAGCACCCATCGCTTCCGCTGCTAATATATACTCTCGATTTCTAAGACTTAAAAATTCTGCGCGAACAAGACGCGTCACACCCATCCAGGAAGTTAACCCAATAACAATCATAATATTCCAAATAGATGGTGTTAAAAAAGCAATCACTGCAAGAATAAGAAAAAAAGTAGGGATTGATAACATGATATCTACAAAGCGCATGATAATTGAATCGATATAACCACGATAAAATCCAGCAATAGCACCTAAAAATGTACCAATTAAAGTAGCAATACCTACCGCGACAAAACCTACTAGAAGTGAAATTCTCGATCCATAGAGCATACGCGAAAAAACATCTCTTCCTAACCCATCAGTTCCCATCAGGTGCGAGAGAGAGGGCGGTAAAAGAATAGAATGAATATCAATGAAATTAGGATCGTAAGGTGATAACCATGGGGCGAAAATCGCTATAAAAAGCACGCTAACAATAATAATAAGCCCACTTAAAGCTAATGGATTTTGTATGATTTTTTTCAATTTGAAATGCCTCGTCTAATTCTTGGGTCTGCCCAGGCATAACCAATATCTGCGATTAAATTCCCAAATAACGTTAAAACCGATCCAATCGTAAGAATTCCCATCACCACAGGAAAATCTCTCATTAATACAGCGTCAAAAAATAATTTACCCATGCCAGAAATTGCAAAAATAGATTCTCCAATTACAGAGCCCCCAATCAAACCTGGAATAGATAAGCCTATAATAGTAATAAGCGGTAGTAGTGTATTTCTTAGAGCATGTCTATAAATAACCTTATTTTCCGATAAGCCTTTGGCTCGAGCTGTGGTAATAAAATCTTGCTGAAGGACATCTAGCATTCCATTTCTCACGTAAAGAGAGATGCTTGCGAGTCCGCCTAAACATGAAATAGAAACAGGCAATATAAGATGCTTAAATAAATCTACATATTGTGCAAAATGACTCATCTTTTCAAAACCTGCACTATGAAGACCTGAAATAGGAAGCCAAGAATGCGTGACGCCAGTCCAATACATTAGTAAAAGTGCTAGCCAAAAACCCGGAACCGCAAAGCCTACAAATACAATTATAGTAATGAGCCGGTCTGGCCATCGATTTTGATTCACTGCTGAAACCACACCTAGAAAAATAGATAGCGCAAAGATGATAAGCAGCCCTATTAAATTAATCATAAGCGTTATAGGTAGTGCGTCTTGAATCATACCTTTGCTGATATTTCCTTTAGCATCTTTAGTTTCCCATAAGACGGGACGCTGATGTGAGGCGAAAGAGTTGCCAAAGTCTAGTTTAACAATACGTTTTAACCACAAACTATATTGCGTCATTAAGGGCTTATCTAGATTGTAAAGTGCCCTTAATTTTTGTCGCGACTCTTCGGATGCTTTTGGATTAAATGCAGATTCTGATGCAGTAATATCACCAGGAGCTAGATGCATAATAAAGAATGAAATAAGACTGATGCCAATTAACATTGGAATCATCCATAGTAAACGTTTAATGAGATAGTTAAGCATTTTATGGAGTTATTTCATTTCTTCTAAGTACAGACGGAATAAACCATTCATAAGAATTATACGAAATTCCAGCTGGTGGAGCAGGTGACTCAATGCCTCTAATGCGTTTATTCATGGCAGTTAAACCATATCCAGCGTAAAGATAAATTACGGGACTTTCTTTAAGTAAAATTTTTGAAAATGCATGATAAATTTTTTCTCGCTTATCAGCGTTTAATTCGGTGCGACCTTCTTCAAGAAGTTGATCAACATCTTTATTGTTATATCCAATAAAATTAAATTGACCAGGTTTTTGTTGTGAAGAATGCCAAATATTATATTGATCAGGATCGAGTGATAGGCTCCAGCCAAGAATCACCGCATCAAAATCGCCTGTTTTAATAAATTGATTTACAAAGCTTGCCCATTCAATGACTCTTATTTTTACATCAATACCGATATCCTTAAGCCTTCTTTGAATAAGTACCGCGGTCATCTCTCTTTGTTTGTTTTGATTTGTGAGAATTTCAAATGTAAAAGGCTTTCCATCTTTCTCTAGGATGCCGTCATGATTTGAATCATTAAAGCCAGCCTCATGAAGTAATTTAAGGGCTTGATTTTTATCATAAGAATAGGGGCGAAGATTTTTATCGCTCCATCGAGTCCCTGGTTTGTAGGGTGAAGCAACAGGCTCCCCTAAACCTAAAAGCACACCGTCAATTATTTCTTGCTTATCAAGTGCATAATTTATCGCTTGCCTCACCTTTATGTCATTAAATGGACTATGTTTTAGATTAAAGCCCAGGTAGGTATAGCTATTTCCAAGCTCTTTATAAAGCGCTAGCTTATTTTTTAGATCAGGTCTGGAGGGTATGACTCGAGCAAATTGAATAGGATTAATATTCATAAGATCAATATTGTCAGCAATCAATTCTAAAAATTGAGAAGATGTATCAGGAATAAATCTTGAAGTCAGTTGATTTATATTAGGTTCACCCATCACTGAAGAAGGACTGGCTTCCAAAGTTAATTTTTCTCCATTTATCCATTGAGTTAATTTGTAGTAACTGGATCCAGTTGGCTTTCTAGAGAAAAATGTCTGATTGATATCCTCATCTTTGAGGATATGCTTTGGTAGAATTTGAAGAGATGCCCAGCTATCCAAGGCAGGTGCGTATGCTTTTGTATAATGAATTCGAAATGTATAAGGGTCGGGAGCTTCAGCTTCATCAACTAATTTATAGTCTGACCCATAAGGAGTTCTCGTTTTTTCGTCTGTAACAAGCTTCCAAGTATAAAGAACGTCTTCGCTAGTTAAGGAATGACCATCAGCCCATTTAAGATTTCTTTTCAAATAAAAAGTAATTGTTTTTTGGTCGTCAGAAATTGTCCATTTATCGGCTAATTCAGGCGCTAGCTCTAAATTTTTATCATATTTAATAAGTTTATTAAAAATATTGCCTGAGATTGCTGATGAGGCCGAATCCCCTGCAATCATTGAAATAAGATTACTTGGCTCTCCAGACATTGCATCAATTAGCATTCCACCTTTTTCACTATGAAAAGAGCCTTCGTAATTGTAGACAGTTTCCTTCTTGCTGCTGCACGAAGTTAAGTTAAACAAAAATAAAAATAAGAATATATATTTTGAAAACATAAAGTTGTCAGTTAATTGTTTCTTTTGAGCTGCAAGGTAGATCCAATTTGAATATCTGATGCAGTAATTTGATTGATATCTTTCAATTCATCAACAGATATCCCATATTTTTTTGCAATTTTAGTAAGTGTATCCCCAGGCTTAACTTTGTATTTATTTGGGCTAACTGAAATCTCAGTTTTGCTATCTTTTTGGATTTTTGATTCATCAATATCTTGATGCGCATTTGTCTCTGTTCCCTCTTTCTTTGCTACTAGGATGATTGAAGAGGGCTTGATTAATTTTTGTGGATTTAAGTCATTTGCCTTAATGAGATCACTTTCTTCCATATCAAATTTATTTGCGATTGATTTAATTTTCTCATTACGTTTTGTTTGATAAATGTTCCACGAGACCAAAGGCTTTTCATTTTGACTAAGATTTTTCACAAAGGTATCAGCCGCATTTATAGGTAATATAAATTTTTGTGTTTTTTCATTTGTCCTAATAAGTGGTCTTCTATGCTCAGAATTTAAAAGCAAAAATTCATCATAAGAAATTTCAGCAAGATTTGCGGCAAGATCGGCATCTATAACAGTAGGCGCTTCAACATAGGTAAAATAAGGCTTATTAGGTATCGGATCTATATAAAGTCCGTATTGGCTTGGATTGGATACAATATTTTTTATGGCTTGCAGTTTCGGAACATAATCTTTAGTTTCGGCGGGTAGTTTTAGATTTGCATAGTCCGTTGGCAGACCTTTCGCTTTATTTTTAGCTATCGCTCGACTTACAGTCCCTTCTCCAGCATTATAGGCAGCCAATGCAAGATCCCAGGTACCAAATAATGCATGAAGCTTTTGAAGGTAATCAAGGGCTGCATTTGTTGCATCTACCACATTACGTCTTTTATCCTGCCACCAGTCTTGCTTTAAGCCATATAGTCTTCCTGTAGAGGGGATAAATTGCCAAATGCCTACGGCCTTACTCCTAGAGTTTGCAATTGGGTTATATGCACTTTCTATCATAGGAAGAAGCGCTATTTCTGATGGCATGCCTCTTTTTTCAACCTCTCCCACAACGTAGAAAAGATATTTCTGGCTTCGATCCATCATTCTTTCTATATACTCTGGTCGCGCCGAATACCATTTTTCATATTTTTTGGATCTTGAATTATTCTCATCTTTAATATCAAATCTAGAATAAATTCGCTGCCATAAATTAATTTCAGCCTTAATGGATTGGAAATTTTGAGACTTGTTAGTTGAGCTGGTTGGGTTGAAATTCAAAGTATTTAATTTGTTGATTTCTTGATCAGTTACATCATTTTCTAAGATACTAATTTCTTCTCCTAGAATATTTCTTTCAGCCAAAGCAATCGACATGAATGATATCGAGATACAAATACAAGCTAATAGGTGTTTAGTGAGTAACATCATTTCAATACTGATCTTTAAGATCTCTAAGCTTTTTGAATGTCTCTAAAGAATCACAATTTAGGAATGGATTTGTTCTTAACTCTTCGTCGAGCGATGATGGAACAGTAATTTTTAGTTTTGAAGTAAATTCACTTCTTAATTTTAGATTCATATCATGAGGTTTTAATGACAGAGCGAATGCAATATTTTTTTTAGTATATTCATGTGCACAATAGACTTTTGTCTCTTTCGGTAAAGCACTTATTTTTTTTAATGAGTTATACATTTGCTCATGGGTTCCATCGAATATTCTGCCGCATCCACATGCAAAAAGGGTATCACCACAGAAAAGGTTTTTCATATCGTAATATGCGATATGCCCTTGGGTATGGCCAGGAATTTCAATTATTTTATAGTTTATTTGAAGCTCAGGAATATTAATTTCATCCCCATTTTTAAGGCTTATATTGACAAAATCATATTTGTCTTTTTCTGGGGCATAGATTGTAATATCCGGATATTTTTTGTGAAGCTGCGAAACCCCGCCAATGTGATCGGCATGATGGTGTGTGATTAAAATAGCAGCTAGGCTGAGGCTCTTTCTTTTTAATACTTCGATGACTGGGTTTGCATCACCAGGGTCAATAACAATGCAATTTTGATCGTTATGAATTAACCAAATATAATTATCTTGAAAGGCTTCAATGGGCTCGATTTTAATAAATTGTTTTTCTTTGTAGCCTGTCATTTGTATTCATAGTAAAGTATTTCTATCATTATAAGATATTTTTTATGCCTAAAATTTCACCACAGGAATGGTTTAATAGCCCTTTGGGTCGATATTTAATTGCTTTAGAATATAAATATATAAACCCTGTTGTTGTTGATACATTTGGATTTTATGCGATTCAAATAGGCAATTTCGACATTGATTTTTTGGATCATTCGCGAATTCAGAACAAATTCTCGTTAAACTCGAATCAAGCTGATTTAATGACGTCGAACGAAGCCTTGCCCTTTGACGAGTCTTCGGTAGATTTGCTTATTGTTCCTCACATATTAGAGCAAATGTCCGAACCTTATGAATTACTGAAAGAGATCCATCGGGTGTTGATGCCCGAAGGGCGTCTGATAATTACAGGTTTTAATCCAACGAGCTTGTGGGGAATAAAAAGATTTTTAAGTTTTGATATTGATTACCCTTGGAATACTAAATTTATATCGCTTAGCAAAATTAGAGAGTGGCTACCTATTGTTGGGCTAGAAATGGTTGAAGGGAAAATGGGGTGTTATATTCCTCCAATTCAGCAATCATCATGGCTGAAAAAAATACAGGTTATGGAACAATTAGGCGATCGATGGTGGCCAATGTTGGGGGGATTTTATTTTCTAGTTATACAAAAGAGGGTGCATGGTATGACGCCCATTCAGCCTTTGTGGCAAAAGAAATTAATTAAGACTACAATTTATTCAGCACAAAAATCTAAAACTTATAAAGTTAAACCATGAAACCTGATATCACAATATATACAGACGGTGCTTGCAAAGGTAATCCAGGAGATGGTGGCTGGGGTGCATTATTAATTTCTGGAGCAAATGAAAAATCTATTTTTGGTGGCGAAAAGAATACTACGAATAATCGTATGGAGCTGTTGGCAGTTATTAAAGCGCTCGAAATTGTTAAACAGGCGTCTGAAATTAAAATATATACGGATTCCACTTACGTTCAAAAAGGTATTACGGAATGGATTCATGCTTGGAAGCTTAACCAGTGGAAAAATAGTAGTAAAAAAATTATCAAGAATATAGACTTATGGCAAAGGCTTGATGAGCTGGCATCTGCTCATTCAATCGAATGGCTATGGGTTAAAGGTCATGCTGGTCATGATGGCAATGAAAAGGCAGATCAACTTGCAAATCAGGGCGTTGATAGTTTATTTAAGGAGTCATGGTGAGACATATATTTTTAGATACTGAAACAACAGGCCTGTATGCAAATCAAGGGCATCGAATTATTGAAATTGCTGCAATTGAAATTATAAATCGTCGACCCACAAATAATTCTTTTCATTTTTATGTAAATCCAGATAGGGAAATAGATCCTGCGGCTCAAGAAGTGCATGGGATCACTTTAGATTTTTTACAAGACAAACCTAGATTTACGGAAATTGCTTCTGATTTTATAAAATTTGTTAAAGACGCAACGCTTATTATTCATAACGCACCATTTGATATTGGTTTTATTAATATGGAGCTTGGTTTAATCGAAAAGCCACCAATTGAAGAAGCGGTTGAAAATGTTATTGATACCTTAAAAATGGCTAAAGATATGCGGCCAGGACAACGAAATAGCTTGGATGCTTTATGTCGTTTTTATAACATCAACAATTCGCAAAGAAGTCTTCATGGGGCTTTATTAGATGCGCAACTTTTGGCCGAAGTTTATTTGGCTATGACTCGCGGACAAGAGGATCTTATGATTGATTTTCAATACAATGGGTCTGATATTGTTGGAGAAAAAAATGCCAAGCGCCCAACAAACCTTTTTATTTTAAAGGCTGATGATGAAGAACTTAAAAGTCATGAAGCTTATTTGAATAAAATGAAAGGCGAAAAGAAACTAGCTTGGTAATCAAAACTACAATGCATCAGCCCAGCTGTTCGGCGTTTCATAAATACGAATTTGTTTAATTTTAAGCTGATGATTAAAACGATTATTAAATTCAGAACTTAAAATTAAATAAGCTTCTGATGCCATATTTTCGGCAGTTGGGACAACTGGAAAAATTACAGTTTTATGATTTGGTAGTGTGTTTAAAAAATTAACAATTTCTTTATCATCTTTATAAACAATAAATGCATGATCCCAGCGATCTACTATTAAATCTTTAATAATTTGTTTTACATCAGAAAAATCAATAACCATACCAAAATCTGAACTTTTATTATCGTCATGAATGGGGCCTGTTACGGTAACTTCGATTGCATAACGGTGGCCATGTAAATTTTTGCAGTTACTTTTATGGTTGGGTATGCGATGCCCTGCATCAAATTCTAATCTGGTTGTTATGTCCATTTATTAAACTTTAATGTCGTCTAGATAAATGTCATTTTACCATTGCTTCATATTAAAAGATCTATAGCCTCGCAATGCGTTGTAATGCTGGGGGATGAGAATCATAAAATGCCGAATATAAAGGGTCGGGTGTTAAAGTAGATGCATTATCTCGATAAAGTTTTACGAGCGAGTCTTTGAGATATTTTGCGCTCGAATGTATTTTTGCATAACGATCTGCTTCAAATTCATTTTGTCTTGAATAGAAGGCCATGATAGGTCTTATAAAAAAGATAAAAGTGGGGCCAACTAACATAAAAAGAAGCAGGGCACTTCCATCCGAAGGACTGGAAATACCAAGGCCATGGTAAAACCATATTTGATCTTTTAGATAACCTAGAATAGCGAGGCCAACAAAGCTCACTAAGAACATCATAAGAATTCTTTTTTTAACATGGTTATGATGAAAATGACCAAGCTCATGAGCTAAAACAGCTTCAATTTCATTATGATTAAGACGTTCTAAAAGGGTATCAAAAAATACGATACGTTTATTTTTACCAAACCCTGTGAAATATGCATTGCCATGATTGCTTCTTGCTGATCCATCCATAACAAATAATCCTTGAGACCTAAATCCACATTTTTTTAATAATGCGATAATTTTAGTTTTTAAGGATTTATCTTTTAAAGGTGAGAATTTATTAAAAAAAGGAGCAATCCAAGTAGGATAGATAGCAAGTATTAAAAGATTAAATAAACTCCACACTGCCCAAAGATAAAACCACCAATAATCCCCAGCATTTTTTAGCATCCACAATGCAATAAATAAAATAGGAAGGCCAAGACACAAGCCTAAAATCATCTGTTTATAAAGATCCGTAAAAAATAATTTTTTTGTCATTCGATTGAAGCCAAATTTTTCATCAATTCTGAATGTTTTGTAATAATTAAAAGGAAGATCGATAAGGCTTGTAATCAACATCACACTCAAAATGATTGCGACATCTTTCAAAAGGGGTGATGTAACTTCATTGTAAAGTTGTGAGATTACGCTGATAAATCCTCCAACAGTCAGAAGCAAAAGGGTAAAAGCTTGAACGATTGTATCTTTAAAGCCCAATTCACTTTTTTCAATTGCATAATGTGCAGCTTTTTGATGATCTTTAAGGCTAATATTTTTCTTAAAGGCATCAGGTACTTTATTTTTATTAAGCGATACAAAATTAATATGTCTTTTTACAAGCCATAAATGAATACCCGTAGTTAAGGCAAGAATTGCAATAAAAGTGTTGCGTAGTATTTCGTCCATAATCTCTCTGAATTAAGTTAATATTCTAGTATTCTGTATGAAAACAATCTTATTTTGTAGATTGTTTCAATCAATTAGTACTTTTTTAATGGAAATCATGATGAGCTCTTCGGACGATAATTTAATATGGCTTGATATGGAGATGAGTGGGCTTAATACCGAGACTGATAAGGTGCTCGAAGTTGCAACTGTAGTGACTGATCCACACTTAAATATCATTGCAGAAGGCCCTGTTATTGTTATTCATCAAGCGGATGAAATATTGAATGGCATGGATGCTTGGAATCAATCTACACATTCGAAGTCGGGCCTGATAGAAAGGGTTAAGCAATCAATGTTTGATGAAGTTTATGCATCAGAGATTACCATTGAGTTTTTAAAAAAGCATATTGCGCCGAATAAATCACCGATGTGTGGAAATTCAATCTGCCAAGATCGACGTTTCATGGCAAAGCACATGCCAAATCTAGAAAGCTATTTTCATTATAGGAATCTAGATGTAAGCGTTTTTAAAGAGCTTTCTCGTCGATGGAGACCTTCACTATACCAAGGGTTTAAAAAATCAAGTAAACACGAGGCTTTGTCAGATATATATGAGTCTATTGATGAATTAAAATATTATCGTGAACATTTTTTAAAATTATCTTGAAAAATTTTTTATATATAGGATTAGCTGCAGCTCTTGGTGCGTGGAGCCGATGGGGTATAGGTATTTTATTAAATGCTATGCATCCATTATTTCCATTAGGAACACTGACAGCAAATTTAATAGGTGGTTATTTAACAGGTATAACGATGGGCGCGTTCGAGTTGTTTAGCGAACTTAACCCTGACTTAAAATTGATTATTAATATTGGTTTTTTAGGCGGCCTTACAACATTCTCCGCTTTCACTGCCGAAGTTTTTCAATTACTGCAAAAGAATGAGCTCGTTGCCTCGCTCACTCTTGTTGCGCTTCATGTCATTGGATCTCTATTGATGGCCTACCTTGGCTGGCTTTCTATAAGCTTTATTAAGCAATAAACTATTTAGCAGCTTTTTTCTTCGCAGCCTTAGTTTCTATCATTACGATAGGCTCATCTTTAACTTTATCTTTTTCTTTCTTTTGCCAAGCTGCCGTTTTCTTTGGCGCTGCTTTTTTAGATTTTTCTTCTATTTCTTTTTTAGCTTTAGGTTTTGATCTGTTTTTTGTTTCAACAAGCTCAAGACCAATCGCCTTTAGATCAACTGGTTTTTCTTCCTCTCGCTTTTTGGGTTTAGTAGGTTTTTTAGAAATTTCATTTGATTTAGACTCTATTTTCTTAGCCTGCGCATCATTAACTTCTTGGGAAGATTTATTTAAAACGGGAGCATCTTGCGCCGCTAAAGCTTTTTTCTCAAAATCATTTGGCCCTTGATTAGCTCTGGCATCTCGATCTTTATTGAAGCGACCACGTTTATTGTTTCGGCCTCTTCTGTTGCTCTCTTGATTTGGTCGCGTATCTGAAGGCGATACTTTTTCAGTGGAAGTTGTTGCAATGTCCGATTGAGAAGGCTGACCTTCTCCTTGAGCTTGTTTTCTATTATGTTGTTTAAATTTCTGATGACGATTATTTCGTCCTCGATTATTGTGATGTGGTCGTGGACGATTGTTTTCATTTGTTTCAGAAGTTTCCAGTTTTTCTTCATTATTGTTTTCTGTATTCTCATCATCTCCAGCAATGAGATTTTTAAAGAAGCCAAATAATGTTTTATTCGATTTTCCAGATCCTGAAGGAGCAGGACTATCGGGAACAATACCTTTAACTAAAGGTTCTTGTCTAGGTTCATTAGACGCTTGTTTATAGCTTAAAACTTGATTGCCTTCATTCAATGACTCCATCATTTGATAGCTAGGCTTAGATTGGCTTGCAATATCCTCTTGTTTTGTACTTGAGATTGAATAGTTTGGAGACTCAAGATGCTTATTAGGAATTAATATGATTTCAACTTTTAAGCGCTGTTCAAGATTAAAAATATCGGAGCGTTTTTCATTAAGGAGGAATGTTGCAACTTCAATAGGCAATTGAGCCGAAATAGTTGCATTATGTTCTTTCATAGATTCTTCTTGAATCATACGAAGAATATGCAATGCCGTTGATTGAATATCTCTAATTGAACCAGTGCCATTACATTTTGTGCATATACTATTGCTAGATTCGCCAATACTTGGACGAAGTCGCTGACGAGAAAGCTCAAGCAATCCAAAGCGAGAAATTTTACCTGTCTGGACTCGCGCACGATCATGATGAAGTGCCTCTCTAAAGCGATTTTCAACCTCGCGTTGATTTTTTTGACTTTCCATATCAATGAAGTCAATCACCACTAAGCCACCCAAATCTCGAAGTCTTAATTGCTTAGCAACTTCTTCAGCAGCTTCAATATTGGTATTAAATGCAGTATGTTCAATATCACTTCCTTTTGTGGCTCTTGATGAATTTACGTCAATAGAAACAAGAGCTTCAGTATGGTCAATCACAATGGCGCCGCCTGACGGCAATCTTACTTCCCTAGAGAAAGCTGATTCAATTTGATGTTCAATTTGAAAGCGAGAAAATAAAGAAACTTCATCTTCGTATAGCTTTACGCGATCCACATAATTTGGCATGACATGATTCATAAATTGGGTCGCTTGATCATAGATCTCTTGCGTATCAATAAGAATTTCACCTATGTCGGGATGGAAGTAGTCTCTGATAGCTCGAATTACGAGATTGCCTTCTTGGTAAATTAGAAATGCACCTGATTGGCCTTGCGAGGCTTCTTCAATAG
Organism: Candidatus Methylopumilus rimovensis; assembly: GCF_006364615.1. NCBI lineage: Bacteria > Pseudomonadati > Pseudomonadota > Betaproteobacteria > Nitrosomonadales > Methylophilaceae > Candidatus Methylopumilus > Candidatus Methylopumilus rimovensis. The sequence goes on from NZ_CP040986.1 coordinate 614,856, forward strand.
CAGTCCATAATTGTTTAAGGTAATTTAAATCCCATTGAAGTTCTTCAAGCGACGAACCTACGCCAGCTGTTCTGCCAATAACGCTCATACCCTCTGGAATATCTAAATTTGAAATATGATCTCGGAACTCATTGCGTTCTTCGCCTTCAACACGTCTTGAAACACCCCCACCATCAGGATTATTAGGCATTAATACGATATACCGACCTGCAAGAGAAAGGTAGCTTGAAAGCGCTGCACCTTTATTGCCTCGCTCTTCTTTCGTAACTTGAATGATAATTTCCTGACCTTCTTCAATAACATCTTGAATGCGAGGGCGGTTTTGAGTCGATTCTTTGAAGTATTGAGGTGAAATTTCTTTAAAAGGAAGAAAACCATGACGCTCTGTGCCATAGTTTACGAAAGCTGCCTCAAGAGAAGGCTCTATTCTAGTGACGATACCTTTGTATATATTACTTTTCTTTAGTGCGCGACTTCCACGTTCAATATCAAGATCAATTAATTTTTGACCATCTACAATCGCAACTCGCAATTCTTCTGATTGGGTTGCATTAAAAAGCATACGTTTCATTATCTAAAACTCCTACAAGTAGGTTTTAAGATAAAGAATGTATTTCAGTTATTCAGGTGCACATCTAACCTCAGAAAAGGTTAGCATTTCTTGAAATAAAACTTTTTATTAAAAAGTTTTTAAATTATTTACTTAGTCACAGATCTTATTTGTAAGATTGTTGAGCAAAATATTTATGAATCTTTTTTGTGTACATGTGCAATAAAACTAAAATATTCTTTAAATTTTCAAACCTTGTTTCAAGGCCGCTACTTAAAATAAGGCGAGCGGAAAAAGCCATAGTAATTTGTTGTCACGGTATAATTCAGTTTAAATTATCTCTTCAATTCAATTGATTAAGAGAGTCTGAACACATCTAGTATAGGGTATAAATCCAATTAAACAAAATATGGCTCAAAATACTAACGCTAAAAATCTTTTTTCTCATGAAAAAGCCACATTTGTTCTTGTGGATGAAGCAAGTGAAACACAAAAAATTGATAACTTCCTTTTAAAAATTTTAAAAAATGTACCTAAAAGTCACATTTATAAAATTCTTAGAAGCGGTGAAGTAAGGGTAAATAAAAAGCGAATCGATACTTCGTATCGCCTTAAAATAGATGATCAAGTAAGGATTCCTCCCATTGCAATAGAAGTGGAGAGGGCGCCTCATGTTATCGAGCCCAAACAACAACAAACAGCCTGGTTAGAAACAAATATTATTTATGAAGATGAGGCGTTATTGGCGATTAATAAGCCAAGTGGTTATGCTGTCCATGGTGGTAGCGGACTTAATTTCGGCGTTATAGAACTGATTCGTCATGCAAGACCTAAGGCTAAGTTTTTAGAGCTTGTTCATCGTATTGATCGAGAAACTTCTGGCATTTTATTGATTGCAAAAAAGCGTTCGGCGCTGGTAAATATGCACGATATGATGCGCCATAACCGTATCGAAAAAAAATATATCATGATGGTTGAAGGTGAATGGATCGAGCCTAAAAAAACTGTTGAATTAATGCTCAAAAAAACATTCACGCAAGGTGGCGAGAGGCGTGTCAATGTGACCGATGGTGAAGACGATAGTCAGAATCAAATGAGTAAAACTATTTTTTATTTAAAAAAATCTTTAGGAGCATACTCACTCCTGGAAGCTAAGCTTATTACTGGAAGGACGCATCAGCTTCGGGTTCAGCTTGCGTATCTAGGATTTCCTATTTTAGGCGATGATAAATATGGAGATTTTACGTTGAATAAAGCGCTCCAAAAAAAAGGTTTAAAACGTATGTTTCTTCACGCATTCTCTATGAAAATGAAACATCCCTTAACGGAAGAGTTATTAGAGTTAAAAGCCCCTTTACCGCGCGAACTTGATGCCTTTTTAAGTCAACATACCTCATGAAATCGCCTCGCTTTGATTTGGTTATTTTAGACTGGGATGGAACTGTAGCTGATTCAACGGGCATTATTGTAGATGCTGTTATATCAGCTGCTGAAAGCGCTGGTGTTATAGCACCTCCTAGAGAGTTAATTTTAAAGACCTTAGGATTGGGTCTAAATCAATTATTGCTTAAGTTATTTCCTCATTTGTCGTCTTCATTATTAGAGAAAGTCGCTGAGGGTTATCGTTCGCATTATCATGCAAATGAGGGCAATTCATATCTTTTTGATGGCGTAAAAGAGGGTATTGAGCGGCTTTATCAGCATAAATGTAAGCTTGCAGTTGCTACAGGTAAAAGTAGAAAAGGTCTAAAGTTTGCATTACAAGATACTGATTTAAATAGATATTTTTTATCTACAAAAACAGTAGATGAATGCTTTTCTAAACCCCATCCCCATATGGTTGAGGCTATTTTAGAAGAAACCCAGATACCAGCTGATCGTGCTGTGATTGTGGGTGATACTCATTATGATCTTGAAATGGGAAAGAATGCACACATTCAAACTATTGCAGTTACTTATGGAGCACAACCAAAAGATGTGTTGATAAGTTTTGAGCCTTTGGCCTGTTTTGATTCATTTAAAGAGGTTGTAGATTTCTTATTACCATGAGCACAAACACAAAAATTGAAATAGATAAAAAGGCTTTTAAAGGTGATGGCTCAACGACCAAATTTGAATATCAAACAGAAGCTGCCATTCAATCTGGTTTTGTAGTTCTTTTTGAAGGTAAGTATCATGCTTATCTTAATCAATGCAAGCATATGCCAATTGAGCTTGATTATAAGCCTAATGAATTTATGGATGATCAAAAGCAATGGATTGTATGCTCGACACATGGGGCCATTTATCATCCCGTTTCTGGTGAATGCATTTCTGGGCCTTGTCGTGGTGAAATATTAGAAAAATTAAATGTAACAGAATCAAACGATGTATTATGGGTTGAAATTTATTAAAGCATTTACGGAGCAAACCAAATGGCAGTTAGAAAAAAGACAGAAAAGAAACCAATAGAACATTGGGAAAGAGAAGCGTTAGAAAAAATCGCACTTTCAGCTTTAGGTGAGCAAAGAATTGCTAGGCGCTGGAGTATTTTTTTTAAATCGATTACATTTTTTTATCTCTTTGTGCTTTTATTTTTGGCATTTGGTGCGATGCACACAAAAGGTGGCTCAGGCAATCATACCGCGTTGATTGAAATTAATGGTGTCATTGGTGAGAAAGATGAAGTTAATGCAAAAGACTTTTTTGAAAGTATACAGAGGGCTTATGATAGCCGTGGTACAAGGGGCATTGTTCTAAAAATTAACAGTCCTGGAGGGAGTCCAGTTCAATCCGGGATGATTAATGACGAAATTAAGCGGCAAAAAAAATTACATCCACATATTCCCGTTTATGCAGTAGTAGAAGATATTTGCGCTTCAGGAGGCTATTACATTGCTGTAGCTGCGGATCAAATTTTTGTTGATAAAGCTAGTATCGTTGGCTCAATTGGCGTCTTAATGGATGGCTTTGGCTTTACAGATACTTTGAAAAAAGTTGGTATTGAAAGACGGCTTATGACAGCAGGGTCGAACAAAGCCATGCTTGATCCTTTTTCACCAATCAATCCAAAACAACAAGCTTTTGTTCAAGAAATGTTAAATGAAGTTCATCAGCAATTTATTGTGGTAGTTAAAGAAGGGCGTGGAAATCGCCTTAAGGAATCACCAGATACATTTAGCGGACTTTTTTGGAATGGTGAATCTGCTGTCAAACTTGGTTTAGCTGATGGTTTTGGAAATTATGATTATGTTGCTCGTGAAATAATTAAGGCTGAAGAGGTGGTTGATTTTACGACATACGAAGGTTTTGCTGATCGTTTTGCTCGTAAATTTGGAGCAAGTTTAGGATCTTCTATGAATGAATCTTTAAGGACCGCCATACTTAATCAAAAATTAATTATTAAATAAAATCAATAACTTATTGATATTTTTTAATGTAATTAATTAATCCATTTGTAGAGCTATCAAAGTTATCTGTAAGTGTTTTTTCAGATAATTTAGGTAAAACTTGTTTTGCAATCTGTTTGCCGTATTCCACGCCCCATTGATCAAATGAATTGATATTCCAGATGATTCCCTGGGTAAAAATTTTATGTTCATACATTGCAATAATTTGACCTAAGGTATTTGGACTTAATTTTGGGAAAAGTATGGAAGAGGTTGGTCGATTACCTTCAAATGTCTTTTGTGGAATAAAGCTTTCAATATCTTCACCTTCATAACCCTGTTTTTCAATTTCGGCGCGAGCCTCATCATATGTTTTTCCTAGCATCAAAGATTGTGTTTGCGCGATAAAGTTTGAAAGTAAAATTTTATGATGCTCATTACCGTCTTTACCTATTGCGTATTGAGATTCAATCGGCATGATAAAGTCTGCAGGAACAATCTCAGTGCCTTGATGAAGCAGTTGATAGAAAGCGTGCTGACCATTAGTACCCACTTCGCCCCAAATAACTGGGCCTGTATGAAAATCAATGTGCTCGCCATCTCGATTGATAAATTTACCGTTACTTTCCATATCGGCTTGTTGAAGATAAGGCGCTAATTTAGATAAGCCTTGATCATAAGCTAAGATTGCATGGGTTGGAAAATTAAAGAAATTAATGTACCAGACACCTAATAACCCCATCATCATCGGAATATTTTGTTCTATTGGCGCTGTTTTGAAATGCTCATCCATTTCAAAACCACCTTTGAGCAACTCTTCGAATCCATCCATACCAATATAAAGCGCAATAGAAAGCCCAATTGCTGACCAAAGGGAGTAGCGTCCCCCTACCCAGTCCCAAAACTCAAACATATTTTCTGTGTCGATACCAAATTGCGATACAGCATGTTGATTTGTTGATAATGCAACAAAATGTTTTGTAATATGTTGGTTGTCTTTTGCTGCTTTAAGGAACCAATCCCTTGCGGAAAAAGCATTGGTCATTGTTTCTTGCGTTGTAAATGTTTTGGAAGCGACAATAAAAAGCGTTGTTTCTGGATTACATTTTTCTAAGGCCTGATAGAGATCAGCACCATCCACGTTAGATACAAAATAAGGTGTAATGGTTTTTGAACCATAAGCTTTTAATGCCTGACAAACCATGGCAGGACCAAGATCAGAACCACCTATACCGATATTAATGACACTCGTAATTGCTTTACCAGTAAAACCTTTCCATTGACCTGACCTTACTTCTTCACTAAAACGACGCATTTTTTTGAGTACATTTTTAATCTTTGGCATAACGTCTTCACCATCCGAAATGATAGATGAGTGGTTTTGATTGCGAAGAGCCGTGTGAAGAACTGCGCGATGTTCGGTGGAGTTTATTTTTTCACCTTCAAACATCCGATTTCGCCAACCCTCAACATCAGCTTCTTTTGCAAGCTTAACTAAAAGATTAATTGTTTCTTTAGAAATGCGATGTTTTGAATAATCTAGAAGTAAATCATTAAATTGAATATGAAATTGATTAAAACGATCGGGGTCTGATTTAAACATCTCGCGAAGTGAGATGGATTCGATATCTTTTTTATTTTGATTTAGAGATTGCCAGATGGGCGATTGATTAATTTGCGACATGTATAACGTTCAATTTAAGGATTTAATAATGAAAAATTTAATTTAACTTCACATTATAGCAAAGACATACTTAATTTATATGAAAATTATGTTGTGCGAGAGCCCATGTTATATGCTCCTTAACGAGTGCAGAGGCTTCTTGATATTTGCTTTTAAGTGCATTCACAATAATTTCAGATGTTTTGGCATTGCCGAGTCCTATTGCAACATTCCTCAACCATTGATCATAGCCTATGCGAAGAATTGCGCTACCTTCCATGTTTTCTAAAAATTCTGCTTCAGTCCATAAAAAACATTCTACGAGTTCTATATCATCTAAACCATGCCTTACCTTAAAGTCATCTTCTTTGGAGATTTGACCAAACTTATTCCAGGGGCAATATAATTGACAGTCGTCACAACCATACACACGATTGCCAATTTGTTTGCGATATTCCATGGGTATTGAGGACTTATGTTCAATGGTGAGATAAGAAATGCATTTTCTTGCATCGAGTTTATAGGGCCCTATAATAGCCTTGGTTGGACATACATCCATACAGCTTGTGCAAGTACCACAATGATTTTCGACTTTTTTATCAATAGGCAAAGGTAAGTTAATATAAATTTCACCTAGAAAGAACCAGGAGCCATGCTCTTTATTAATAAGTAGAGTATGTTTTCCTCTCCAACCAAGCCCAGATTTCTCAGCAAGCTCAACCTCCATCACTGGAGCGCTATCTGTAAATAACCTAAATTGAAAAGCGTGATCTAAAGCTTTATGTGCTTCTTTTTGAATTTTTTCTGAAAGCTTTTTTAGCTTTGCACGCATTACTTTATGATAATCACGACCTAAAGCGTAACGTGAAATGAACGCTTTTTGACTATCCTGCAAAATAGTTTCTGAATTTTGCGAATGAGGAAAATAGTTAAGTCTAGCTGTGATAATTCGAATAGTATGAGGTACTAGCTCTTCTGGCTTATATCGCCGAGAACCATGTTTTACCATATAATGCATTTCACCATGGAACCCTTGTTTAATCCATTCTAGATAATGATCTTTAGTATGATTGAGATCTATATCAGCGATGCCAATTTGATCAAAACCAAATTCTCGGCCCCAGCCTTTAATTTGCAATGCTAATTGATCCCAAATTTCTGTCATGTTTTAATTATTTTTTATATAAATTGTATCTATGATGTTTGATTCTAATTATGACTTAAAAGATGAAAGTGAAACACTTCGTTTGGCGGAAAGTATGGCAAGTCATTTATTTCCTGGAATGAATTTATATTTAAAAGGTGAATTGGGTTCTGGCAAAACGACATTTGTTAGAGGTGTTCTCCGAGGACTTGGTTATCAAGATAAAGTTAAAAGTCCGACTTATACGCTCGTGGAGCCTTATAGTTTAGAAAAATTTACTATTTACCACTTTGATCTCTACCGCTTCAAAGATGAAACTGAATGGGATGATGCTGGATTTAGAGAGTACTTTAATAATACTTCTATTTGCTTGGTTGAATGGCCAGAAAAAGCAGGGCATATTCTTCCCAAACCTGACATTTCAATTGAGCTTAGTCACACCCCTCATGGCCGACATCTTCATTTGATTAGTTATACATCAATAGGAACTGAATGTTTAAAAGCCATCATCTAAAAGTTTTTTTTGTACTAATGTGGACAATTTTCCCTAATCATATTTTTGCAAAAAATTCGATTGAATCTGCGCGAGTATGGCCTGCAAGAGAGTACACGCGAGTAACCCTAGAATCTCTCAAGCCTATTAGTAATGATCAAATGATTTTAAAAAACCCAGATCGCTTGGTGATTGATCTTCACGACATTGAACTGAATGATGATTTAAAAAATTTAAGTACAAAAATATTATCAAGCGATCCTAATATTAAACAAATTCGTGTTGCTAAATTTAATAGTCAAGTGTCTCGAGTCGTAATTGAGCTAAGGGCTGAATCTAAAATTAATATTTTTTCTCTAAAGCCTGCGGGGGGTTATAAGCATCGTTTAGTGATCGATGTTTATCCAAGAGTTGACGAATTAATGGCGCTTGTCCAAGACAAAGAAAAAAAAGATATAACGGCCCCTAAGAAAGAGATTATTTTGTCGTCCCCATCAGAAACTAAAAAAGAAAAAGCACTTCAAGAAGCTCCATCATCGCAATCTAATAAAATTCCTACTAAAAAAATCGTGATTGCTATAGATGCTGGGCATGGTGGTGAGGACTCTGGTGCAAGAGGCGCCTCTGGCAGTTTAGAAAAAAATATTACTTTATCGATTGCGAGAAAACTTAAAAAAGAGATTGATAATGACGAGCAATTAAGAGCAGTATTAACGCGGGATGATGATTATTTCGTTCCCCTTCATGGGCGGGTTATAAAAGCAAGAAAATTAAAGGCGGATATCTTTGTGTCTATCCACGCGGATGCTTTTACTAATCCAGATGCCAAAGGCTCTTCAGTATTTGCATTATCAGAAAGTGGTGCCACGTCTGCCTCGGCAAGATATTTAGCTAACAAGGAAAATGAGTCAGATTTAATCGGCGGTGTAAGTTTGGATGATAAAGATCCGATGTTAGCAAAAACATTACTTGATTTATCTCAATCAGCAACTATTAATGACAGCGTAAAACTTGGTAATTTCGTTTTGGATCAGCTACGCGATATTAATGACTTACATAAGTCTAATGTCGAACAAGCAGGATTTGCGGTTCTTAAATCACCTGATATTCCATCCATTCTTGTTGAAACAGCTTTTATTAGTAATCCTAAAGAGGAGCAGATCTTAAATAATGACGAACATCAGGAAATTTTAGCTAAAAATATTTTAATTGGTATAAAAAAATATTTATCTTCCAATCCTAATATCGCTAAGAATTTCTAAAGATATGGCAATAGATAAGCCACCTATTTTCTTTTTATTAGGGCCAACAGCGTCAGGCAAAACAAAACTTGCTGTTGACCTCGTTAATACTTTCCCATTTGAAATCATTAGTGTTGATTCCGCTCAAATATATCAAGATATGAACATTGGTGTAGCTAAGCCATCTCAAAATGTCTTAAATGTGGCACCTCACCATCTCATCAATATCATTAGGCCAGATGAAACATATTCCGTAGCGCAATTTTTACAAGATACTTTAAGGCTTATTGATGAAATTCTACTCCGAGGCCATATTCCACTATTGGTAGGAGGCACAATGATGTATTTCAACGCTCTTGAAAAAGGCATTAATCAAATGCCGAAAACTGATTATCAAATAAGAAAAGATATAGAAAAAGAAGCCATTCAATTTGGATGGCCAAAACTTTATGAAAAACTCAAGTCTGTTGATAATGAAACAGCAATGAAGTTAAATCCTAATGACGCTCAGCGTATTAGTCGCGGTTTAGAAGTTTTTTATTCTTCTGGAAAAACTTTATCTTATTTTCATAAATCAAAAAATAAAAATGAATTTCCTTTCACTGTTTTTAAATTAGGATTGATGCCCAGTAATAGAAAAATTCTTCATCAGCGTATTGAATTTAGAGTTAATGAAATGATTGAGGCTGGCTTATTTAAAGAAGTAGAGTTTTTGCGTAAAAAGTATCCTGAGCTTCAAAATCACATGCCATCAATGAGATCAGTTGGCTATCGTCAAGTGCTTGAGTATTTTAATGGTGATTTTCAGGAAAAAGAATGTATCGATAAGATTGTTTTCGCAACTCGGCAACTTGCAAAAAGGCAAATGACTTGGATGAGAAGCATGGAAAATCTTAATGTGTTCGATTGTGGAAATCATCGTTTAAATGAAGAGGTCGAAGCTTTCATAAAAGCTGCATTAGTATGAGAATAAAACATTACCTTCCTATATTTTCATTGCTTTTTGGAGCTTTTGTCTGGGGAATTATTTGGTATCCATATCGCTTGATGGCACAAGCTGGTGTTTCAGGCATATATTCCAGTCTTTATGTGTTTATATTGACACTTGCTATTGCGCTACCATATTTTTTTATCACTAAGAAAAAGATTCCTATATGGTCGAAAGATTTCTGGTTTCTTTCTGTTGTAGCTGGTTATACCAATATTAGTTATGTATTAGCTGTGATTGATGGCGAGGTTATTCGCGTTATGCTTTTGTTTTACCTCTCCCCAGTTTGGACTATTTTTTTATCTCACTTTATGCTAAATGAAGATACGCAAAAAAGACATTATATTGCTGCATTTATTTCGCTTCTTGGTGCATTGGTTATGTTCTGGCAACCAAACCATTTTATTTATTTAGATTTAAAGAGCGATTGGTTAGCGCTGAGCTCAGGAATAGGTTTTGCGATGACCAATGTCATGACGAGAAAACATCAGCATATGACAATCAGTCAGAAAGCTTTAGCAATTTGGATAGGTGTTATCATAATAGCCATAATATGCATTCTCTTTGATAAAGACACTATGCCTTCATTACATTTTTTTAGGCCAGTGGATGCTTTTATTGCTATTGCGATTGCATTATGTTTATTTTTTTCAACCTTACTTGTTCAATTTGGAGTTACACAAATTAAAGCGGTTGAAGCGTCTAGTTTTTTTCTTTTTGAAATCGTGGTTGCTGCAATTTCATCTTACTTACTTGTAGGTGAAAGTATTGAAATTAAAGAATGGTTTGGCGGCATCATGATTATTGCTGGAGTTATTCTTGCCGCAAAAAATTAAATTAAATTTTGATAGACACTCTCTAATGTTTTTACGAATAATTGCGGATGGAATACGGGTGAATTTCTTTTAGCTTCATTCAATCTATAAATAACATTTTGTCGATATTTTAAGTCTTCAGTGAGTCGAATAGCGCAATTAATGTAGCTTTCAATATCTTCGGTAATGAGTTCATCTAAATTTAAGCTATGAAGCAAACTTCCCGCCACTCTTGAAGCAAATGTACTTCCCTTAAGTGTGACTATAGGTAAATTCATAGATAAGGCATCGCTTGCTGATGTATGCGCGTTATATGGCAAGGTATCTAAATAAACATCAGCTAAAGCATGACGAGCTATATGTTCATTGTTAGGCGCTCGTGTTGCAAAAATGATTCTTTCTGGGTTAATGCCATGCTTATCTGCATAATCTTTCAAATTACTAGTTGCCCAAGCATTTGAATAGGTTAACCATAGGATACTTTTTGGATATTTTTCAAGGAGTGTAAGCCAAGCCTTGAATATGAACTCGGTAATTTTAAAAGATTGGTTAAAGGCGCAATACACAAAAGCATCTTCAGGAATGCCGTAATCTTTTCTATTTTTTTGATTTAAGTGAGCGCGATTTTCTATATTGGGCTGATATGCAAATGGCAGTCTTAGAATGGTTTCTGCATAATACTTTTCATCATTTTTAGGAATAATGAAGTCATCAGCCAGGATGTAATCATAAAGTGGTTTTTCTTGTGTTAGGCCCATCGTGCCCGGATAGCCCAGCCAATTAATAGTGGTTGTATTTTCAAGCTGCGGCGCAATAAAAGCACGACTATTATTGGTATAGCCAGTTAAATCAATAAAAATATCAATTTCGTCATTATTAATAAGGTTTACAGCTTTTTCATCATTAAGGCTTGAAATGTCCCGATAACAATCAAATAAACTAATAAGTGTTTTTCGCTCATTAGTATTTTCATGTGGACTTGCGTCATAGGCGTAAATATCAAATATATCCCGATTGTGATATTTGATAACATCACGAATTAAAAAATATAGTGGGTGAAGTTTAAAATCCGACGATAAATAGCCGATACGAATTTTATTTTTTTGTCTCCATTTTTCTTTTTTAAAAGGTCGATCTTTAAAATGATTTTGTGTCCATTGATTTGCGCATAATAGTTGATCTTGAGCGGACGATAGGGGATTTGCAACGAAAGCAAAAGGCGAAATAAGTGCTTCTGTATTTGTATTTACAATAGAACATATTTTTTGGAAATATTTGTCAATATCATACCAGTTACACATATGCTGTTTTTGATGAGCAAGGTGGACTAGTGCATGAAAAAGATCAGGCTTGATTTTCAAAGCATTTTGGTAGGATATTAAAGACTTATCTAAATAGCCCAGTTTACGTTCTGCGTTGCCATTGTTATTCCAAAGATCAGCATCATTCGGATTTAGTTGGATAGCTTTTTGATAATTCTCATAAGCTATAGAAATTTTATTAAGCTTATCTTGTGTGTTTGCTAAGTTGTAATAGTAAACCCAATTATTTTTTTCATATTCTAGAACTTCTTCAAAGCAAGCTTCTGATAATTTGAATTTTGATTCTAAATAATACTCATTACCGAATGAAGTAAGAGAAAAACAGAGTGCATTTTTAATATCTACATTATCTTTAAATTGATACAAGCATCTTCTAAAGTAACCCGCAGCTTCTTCGAATTGTTTGTTGGAAGCACAAAGATTTCCTAATTCTAATTGGATAATGTAATTTTCAGGTTCTAACTGCAGCGCCTTCTTTAATGAACTAATGGCTTTTGAAAGATCTCCCCCTCTTTCATATTTTTCTGCTTCTTCAATCAATATTTTCGACATGATGTAAATTTATACCTTAAAAATCTGGCTTGCCACTTTTTTTAAACTCATTTTTTTAAGTCGATATCTTTCTGGATTTGTATAATTTAATGTTTTTTTATCTTCTTGAGATAAATTATCATTAATTAAATTTGCGAGCACAGAGCTGCAGTAGGGCGCGAACGTAAAGCCTCTAGAACCAAACCCACTTGCAATATATAAATCTTTAAGCCAAGGCAGTTGATCGGCTCGCGCTAATTCTCTAACACGCATTTTTCCTAATAATTGGTTATCAAATACACGGCCAACATATGGTTTTCTATCTTTTGTAGACGCTCGCCAGGCAACTCTCCCATGAATTGATTCTTGTGCTTCACAGTGGTTATAAAATTCTCTGTGTATTTTTTTGATTGAGGCGATATTCTTTTTTGTATCGCTTTTTCTTAAATCTTTATTAAAGTCATTCATGGCATAAGTTGCGCCAAAAATATGCTTATCTTGAATCAGTGGCGCCAAATAACCTTCATCGCAAGTAACGATGGGTGGCATTTGCAATGTTGTTGAGTTGATCCAATTAACCTGTCCCCTAAATGCATCTGTATGTAGGTGTTGGGTAAGATCAAATTGACTTACAGACGAAGCATTACAAATAGCCACATGTGATGAATTAAAGGTTTTTTGACTCTCAGTTTTAAGTGTCCATTGATCAGTCGATTTTTCAATTGACTTAATCTTTTGATGAGTGACTATTTTGATATTAGAGTGATTAATTAGGTGGCTGCATAAGGCTATAGGATTTACCCATCCACCTTGATGGAAGAATAGTCCGCTTGAATTACTTTCTATTAAATACTTATTTAAAATTGATTCATTAATTAAGCTAAAAAAATTTTCTTTGTTTGTAATTTTTCTTGATAAATTAATTTCTAGTTTTTGAGCGTATGCTTCCTCCAGAATTTCAATTGCTCCATCAAATCGATAATCACCTTCATTTAGTCCTAATCGTCTTATCCATCCTGTCGTAAATCTAAAACTTTTCAACATAAAATCATTGTAAGCTTCATCATTTAACATAAATTTTGGATAAATGGCTGCAACCGGATTCCCTGATCCGCCTTGCGCTATGTCATCTTCACTCTCTAGTAATGTTACATTCCATCCAGAATTAGCTAAAAAATGTGCTAATGAACAACCTGCGATGCCAGCCCCGATGATTAAAATATTTTTTTGCATGTAAAAATTTATCAGTTTATATCTGGTATTAAAAAACAATTGCTTGAGATAAGATATCAGTAGTAAGCATTATCCATAAAGTGCTTTATTAATCTAGCAAAGTCATACAACCATTTTGAAGGGTATACGTTGAAATCTATTAGAGCGGCAGTTTTAAGTCTATTTTTTCTCATTATTGCTGGCTGTGCTTCTATGGACTCTATATCATTAGACTCACTGTCATTAGATAAGATATCGTTACCTAAGCTCCCATTATTTAAATTTGGTTCTGATGAGCAATGGCCTTCATACGGTAAAAATCTTTCTAATCAGCGTTTTTCGACTTTAACTCAAATTAATCAAGATAACGTAAAAAATCTCGAGCTTGCTTGGAAATTTAAATCAGGTGTTGCTGCTACATTTCAATCCTCTCCCTTGGTAATCAATAATGTAATGTTTGTAAGTCTTCCTCATAACCATGTTGTTGCTTTAGACGCAAAAACAGGTAAAGAATTATGGCGTTATAACCATAAAAAAAGAGATAACTGGAGAATGTGTTGCGGCCCAGCTAATAGAGGATTGGCTTATTCGAGCAATAAAATTTTTATAGGCACTGTTGACGCAAGGCTTATTGCTTTGGACGCAAAAACAGGTAAAAAAATCTGGGATATTGATGTTGCTGATAACGACAATAAATTTGAAAGTAGTAGCTCATTGAGTCAGTCCGATAGCAAAAGTCAAAAGGATGTCTATGGGCAAACGGGGGTAGGTATTGCTATGGCACCCATGGCTTATAAAGATATAGTCATTGTTGGCATTACAGGTGTTGGGTATGGCTTGCATGTTGATACACCAAGACCTGATGCGCCTCTAGGAGCTGTGATTGGTGTAGATGGTCGATTTGGCCGCCCAGGATTTTTAGCAGCATATAACATTCAAACAGGTAAGCGCGTATGGCAATTCGATACAATTCCGTCAGAAGGGTGGGAGGGTAAATTTAGAGAAACGATTGAAGGCAATATTTCTTTAAATCGCAATATTGCTCAAGAAAAAGAAAGTCTTAAAAATAATAAAGAAGCTTGGAAATTTGGTGGTGGCTCTGCATGGAGCACGCCAGCTATCGATGAAGACACAAATACTTTATATTTTGGCACTGGCAATCCTTCACCACAAATGAATGACACATCAAGACCCGGAGATAATTTATATACAGTTTCTCTTGTGGCTCTTGATGCAACTTCAGGAAAGTTAAAATGGTTTTACCAGCAAGTACCTCATGATGTCTGGGGATATGATGTAGCAAGTCCGCCAGTATTATTCGATTTTAAAAAAGAGGGCAAAACAGTTCCAGCTGTAGGCCAGGCTAGTAAAACCGGTTGGTATTACATACACAATAGCATCACGGGTGAACTTTTAGCAAAGACAGAGCCTTTTGTGCCACAAAAAAATCTTTTTGCAAAAGCGACAGCTGAGGGTACGGTTATATATCCAGGAATATTGGGTGGGGCTAATTGGGGTCCAACTTCACTCGATGAAAAAAATCAAATCGTATTTGTTTCTGCGATTCATGCACCTATCAAATATACATTGGTCGATGAACCTGCTCATGATGACTTGCCTTCAATTAAATATGCATCTTCTGAACCCACTCAAGATCAGCGATGGGGTTTACTTTCTGCTATCGATTTAAATACTAAGAAAATTAAATGGCAAGTTAAAACACCGCAGCCATTAACGGGTGGGTTATTAGCCACTGAAGGTAATCTTGTATTTATGGGCGAAGGTAATGGAAATTTTAATGCATACGATTCAAGAACAGGAAAGCTCCTTTGGACAAATAAAGCTGATGCTGGTGTTAATGCCCCACCAATAAGTTATGAAATTGATGGCACTCAATATATTGCAGTTGCTGCGGGCGGCAATTCTATTTTTGGCTTTAAAGAGGGTGACAACGTTTTAGTTTATAAACTTAAATAAATTAAACTACCTGAAGATGGAAGAAGCCGTTCGTATTTCTAAAATTTTATCTGAACTTGGCCTTTGTTCAAGAAGAGAAGCTGATACTTATATCGAACAAGGACTCGTGACGCTTGATGGTAAAGTTGTAACTGAATTAGGCACGCGCGCATATCGTTCCCAAAAAGTTGAATTAAAAAAACAAGCAGCCATTCAACAGTCATCCAAAGTCACAGTTATCTTAAATAAGCCTGTAGGTTATATTTCGCATCTTGATGATGATAAAGCTTTTAGACCCGCTGCAAGTCTCATTATTCAAGATAACTTTCAAGTTTCGAAACAACATTCATCTCGTAACCCAAGATTTAACACTGATGGATTAGCTCCCGCCGGAAGGCTTGATATTGATTCTTCTGGTTTATTGGTTCTCACTCAAGATGGAAGAATTGCTAAAACAATTATTGGCGAACAAAGTGTGATTGAAAAAGAATATTTAGTTCGAGTTGAAGGAAAGCTGGTTAACAAAGGCTTGGATTTATTAAGGCATGGTCTTTCACTAGATGGTTATAAGCTAAAGCCAGCTGAAGTTGAATGGCAGAATGATGATCAACTGCGTTTTGTTTTAATAGAAGGCCGAAATAGACAAATCAGAAGAATGTGCGAGCTTGTTGGCCTTCATGTCATTGGATTAAAAAGAGTGAGGATTGGTAATGTTTTACTAGGTGACTTACCAACAGGAATGTGGCGATTTTTAGATCAGAAAGAAAAATTTTAAATGGCTATTGCATTAGAGCATTTTAACTTCATTGTTCGAAGGTCAACTATTGAAGACAAATATCCTGGTGGATGGGATCAATGCTTAATTGATCATGCTTCTTCTCTTGGGACTCGAGTTTGGTATGACGAATATCTCTTTAGAGATGGCGCCATGAATCCTATTGATATGGAAAATTTGGTCAATGCATGGAGAGATATTGGTTTTCAAGCCGTTTTAATCAATGGCGAAAAGAAATGGTTGGATTGTTGTGTGATTGATGAAAGTTTTGAAACTTTATCTTTGTCATGCGATTGGATCGAAATAGATGTCGCAAGGGAATTTGCGTATCTTAAAGATGAAGACCCAGCAGAAGTTGTGGGCCATCATGGGTTTTAAAGATTAACTTTTTTTGTATCTTTCAATACCTTCAAGAATTTCTTTGTGCGCATCTAGAGGGCCTTTCCAGCCTTTGACTTTAACCCATTTACCTTTTTCTAAATCTTTATAGTGTTCGAAAAAATGCTGAATTTGATTGAGTCGCAAAGGATTCATATCTTCAGGTTTTTGCCAATGTGAATAAATTGAAAGAATTCTATCTTCAGGAACTGCCAACACTTTTGCATCCTGGCCTTGCTCATCTTCCATTTCCAATATCCCAACAGCACGACAGCTCACAACCACTCCTGGAATTAAAGGTAAGGGAGTAACAACAAGCACGTCTACTGGATCACCGTCACCTGCGATTGTCTTGGGCACGTAACCATAATTGGTAGGATAGTGCATAGCTGTGCCCATAAATCGATCCACAAAAATCGCCCCTGATTCTTTATCGACTTCATATTTAATTGGATCAGCATTCATTGGAATTTCAATAATGACGTTGAAATGTGTTGGAACATTTTTACCAGGAAGAACATTATCTAAGCTCATAGGTTTTTAGTGGGAAATTTAAAAAAAAGTGATTTTAGCATGTTTGAAGCTATCCCTGAATGACTGAGCTAGCTTGATAATTGGCGTCCCCAAGGGGAGTCGAACCCCTGTTCCCTCCGTGAAAGGGAGGTGTCCTAGGCCTCTAGACGATGGGGACCTAAGAAAAGAAGGTGCTATTCTACTATAGAACAGCGTTTGATATAAGGTATTTGGTGGAGATAAGCGGGATCGAACCGCTGACCTCTTGCATGCCATGCAAGCGCTCTCCCAGCTGAGCTATACCCCCAGGTATTTAATCAAAGGCGCACATCTTAAATTTTAGAAGTAAGCGCGTCAATCCTTTTAAGATCGGGTGTTTGATTGTTTTGAAAATTGACTCAAATCAACAATAGGCTCAGGTTTCCAGCCTTTTTTCTTGTGTTCAACCACAACGTTAGTAAATACGCCACCGCGAACAAAAAATTCGGCACGCAGACGCATAAAACGTGGCTCTGTCGCTTTAACTAGCTCGTCTAGAATACGATTAGTGACTGCTTCGTGGAAACAACCCTCATCCCTAAAAGACCAGATATAAAGCTTCAGACTTTTGAGCTCTACACATTTTTTATTAGGAATGTAATCAAGATATAGAGTAGCAAAGTCTGGCTGCCCAGTCTTAGGGCATAAACAGGTAAATTCAGGTATTTGCATATGAATATGAAAGTCCCGAGAAGGGCATGGATTAGCGAAAGTTTCAAGCTTTTTAGTAGGTTTTGCGCTTGGTTTTTTTCCCAAAGAAAGTGCGTTCATAGATTAAAATAAGGGAGTAAAAAAAAGCTATTATACTGTTAATAGATAACACCTACTTCACTTCGATAAAAGAATATTGTGCGACTTATACAACTTAAATTAGCCGGTTTTAAATCTTTCGTAGATCCCACCACCATACAACTTCAAGGCCAAAGAGTGGGTATAGTTGGTCCCAATGGATGCGGAAAATCCAATATTATGGAGTCAGTAAAATGGGTGCTTGGCGAATCTTCAGCTAAAGAAATGCGAAGTGAAAATATGGATTCGGTGATTTTTAACGGGTCAGAAAATCGCAAACCAATTTCACGAGCGAGCGTCGAACTTATTTTCGATAATTCTTTGGGTAAAGCACCTACAGAATGGTCACAATATGCAGAAATTTCAGTAAAGCGCGTTATCGAAAGAGAAAAGGGCTCAACTTATTACATTAATAATTTAGCTGTCAGACGAAAAGATATTGCAGATCTCTTTTTGGGAACGGGTTTAGGTGGAAGAGGATATGCCATTATTGGCCAAAATACAATTTCACAAATTATTGAAGCCAAGCCTGAGGAGCTTAGAAGTTACCTTGAAGAAGCTGCAGGTGTTAGTAAGTATAAAGAGCGTCGTCGCGAAACAGAATTTAGACTTAGAGATACGCGAGAAAATTTAAGTCGTATTCAAGATGTCTTAAATGAAATTATTCAGCAAATTGCAAAGCTTGAATCTCAAGCAGTCATTGCAACAAAATATAATGAATTAACAGAGAAGCACAAATTTCATCAAGCACAAGTTTGGGTATTAAAAAAGCGTGATGCTAGTATTGTTTGGAAAAAACATCAGTCCCAGGTTGAGAAGCTTGTAAATGAATTGGAGCAACAAACTGCCGCTTTAAGAAAAATTGAAGCCGAGGTTGAAAATTTGAGGCAAGCTCATATTGATGCGTCCGACGAAATTAATAAGAATCAAGCAAGCTTTTATGAAATCAATGCTGAAGTTTCTAATATTGAAAATAATATTAGAAATCAAAATGAGCTTTTAGAGCGCAGCAAAAAAGAATTAATTGAGATTGAGACTAATCTTGCTAAGAATGCAGACGATCAGCTTAAATTTGCAAAAGACATTGAAGAAGCAGGGATTGAAAAAGCAGCATTAAGTGAGCTTTATAAAACTAAGGAAGAAAATTTTAATTCACTTAAATCATCAATTCAATCAGTTGAGGCAACATATCTAGGTTCAACAGAGCAGTTTAATCAAATTGCAAATCAATTCCAATCGACGCAAGAAAAAATTAATCTTGAAAAAGCAACGATAGACTTCATCCATAAAACTGAAGAAGAAACAAATGCTCGTATTACATTTTTAAATAATGAGATTAGTAATATTGATTTAACCGGGCAGTCTTTGCTCGAGGTAAAAGAAAGTGATTTAGCTGATAAGCGATCACATGTAGAAAAAATTGAGGCTAAGATAGATGAAAACAAATCGCTTGCAACTGATCTTGAGGAGGAGATTGATACTTTAAGACAGCGCCAAATTGAAATGCAAAAAGAATTAAGTCAAATTGAAGGTGAAATTAAAACACTGGCGCAAATTCAAGATGACACACAAGGCAATGAAAGTCTCAAAAGTTGGACTTCTCAGCATAATATCAACACATCTAATCGCTTGTGGGAAAAACTTAAGATTAAAACAGAGTGGGTAACGGCGATTGAATCTGCTCTCGGCGGAAAGTTAAATGCAGTTCTGGCTCAATATGAAACTATTTCTCATAGGCCTCCAGCATCTATGGTGCTTGCTAATTTAAACGCATCTCATACTTACAAACCAAAAAATAATAAATTAAATTCTGCTCTGGATGTAATTGAAATTAGCGATCCGCTTCTAATGAATCTTTTGTCAGAATGGTTATCTGATTGTTATATTATTCCAAAAGGTGAAAGTTATAAAAATTTCATTGGTAATTTGGAGCAAGGCGAATTTTTAGTTAATCAACAAGGCGATATTTTTACCAAAAATAGCGTTTCTTTTTATGGCAAAGACGCATCCCTTAATGGAATTCTTCTCC
The DNA here is from genome assembly GCF_006364615.1 of Candidatus Methylopumilus rimovensis. Classification (NCBI taxonomy): domain Bacteria; kingdom Pseudomonadati; phylum Pseudomonadota; class Betaproteobacteria; order Nitrosomonadales; family Methylophilaceae; genus Candidatus Methylopumilus; species Candidatus Methylopumilus rimovensis. The sequence goes on from NZ_CP040986.1 coordinate 634,662, forward strand.
GCCAAGAGAGACTCAAAGCACTGCAAGAGAAGTTTCCGTCTATAGAAAAAAGCTATAAAGATGTATTGAATAAGCTTAGTGAAGCTGAACTTCAATTGAATGATTATGAAGAGCAAGCCGATTCTTTTGGCGAAGAATTGAAAGATGCTTTAAATGCGTTCCATCAAACAGAGATTGAAGTTGAGAAAATTCAACAAAGCATTACTTACGCAAATGAAAAGCATAGCAATATTACTAACGAGCAAAATGAGCTCAAAGCAAAATTAACTCAAATTGAAGTTGATAAAACAACTAAATCTAGTCTTATTCATAATTTAGAGAATGATGCGCATCGATTTTTAGAACAAAAAACTTCATCTGAAGAAATTAAAAAAAGACATGAGTTAGAATATGAAAGCGCTAGGAAGCATGTCAATGAGGCTGAGATTCAACTTCAAGAAAGCCATTTCAATTTAAAAATTATTAATAATAAAATCAATGAGTTAAATAATAGAATTAATATACTTACTGAAGATAATAATACCCTTAATAACAAAAAAGATTTAGCTAAGGCTTCAATTAATACTGAAAGTATCGAGGCTCTGCAATTGTCTCTACGCGAAAAAATCACCGTTAAGGATGAAAGAGAGAAAATTCTAATCGCATCACGAGATAATCTTGCGCAAAAGGAAACCGATTTACGTGAAAGTGAACAAAAGAGATTGCAAACCGAGCAGGCAGTTCATCCAATTCGAGATAAGCTTGAACAGTCACGCTTAAATGAGCAAGAATCAAAATTATTATTTGAGCAATTTCAAAACGAAATTAATGAGTCTCAATTAGATGAGGTTGTTCTTTCAGAGTCAATTACAGAAAAAACAACAGTGAAAGAAGTACAAGAGTTATGCAATAAACTTCAAGAAGAAATTAATTTACTGGGTCCAGTTAACTTAGCAGCTATTCATGAACTCACATCCGAAAAAGAAAGAAAAGGCTACCTTGATAGTCAAGTGGAAGATTTAACTTCTGCAAGTAATACCCTAGAGGACGCTATAAGACGTATCGATAAAGAAACTCGAGATCGTTTAATTACAACATTTAATGAAGTAAATAAAAATTTTACAGAGTTTTTTAAAGTTCTATTTAATGGCGGACAAGCTCAATTAGAGCTTCTAGGTGAAGAGATTTTAGATACAGGCATTCAAGTTACAGCGCAGCCCCCAGGCAAAAAGAATACGACTATTAGTCAATTATCAGGCGGAGAGAAAGCATTAACCGCTACCGCTCTTGTGTTTGCTTTATTTAAATTGAATCCAGCGCCATTCTGTCTCATGGATGAAGTTGATGCACCACTTGATGATAGTAATACACTTCGTTTTGCGAATATGGTGACTGAAATGTCTAAAAATACTCAATTCCTTTACGTATCACATAATAAAATTGCTATGGAAATGGCCCAACAACTCATTGGCGTAACGATGCAAGAATCTGGCGTATCAAGAATCGTTGAAGTGTCTTTAGAAGAAGCAGAGAAAATGGAGTTGGCAAATTAAGATAACAGGGCTTATTACAAGCATGTCTGATATTCAGTTTGCTTTGACGATTCTGGCTGTAATAATTATTCTTATCATGATCATTTTTAACTGGATTCGCCTTATCCAGTATCGAAAACAAAACCAGACTGAAAATTCTTTTTTATATAAAGATGAAAATGGTTTAAGCCAAGAAGAAAAAAATCCTTACGATCAAGATTTAAGTATCTCTGAGAAATACTTACTTTCAAATTTACCTAAAGATATCTACCGTAATATTGATGCTATTGCATTTATTAAACTTAACAAAGCAACTCATGCTATCTCAAAATTAAATCTTAGAGACTTCATTGAATTGCCTCATACGCATATATTTATTCGTAAAAATGAGGATGTGTGGACTTCAACAGATGGTATGAGCGGATCAGTTTCATTTGATCAAATACTTTTAGCGATACAGTTGGTAGATCGTCAAGGCCCTATATCATCAGCGCATACACAAACATTTAGAATGTTGGTAGAAAAAACTAAAAATGACTTGGACGGTAGTCTCATTTGGCTTTCTAGCTCAAATATCGAAAATGACGCAAAAGAGCTTAATCAATTTTGTGCTCTTGTAGACCATATGATGACATTAACTCTTATCCCAAAAAATAACGGTATGTTTGACAATAAAAAGCTTATTGATATATTAAAAACAGATGGTTTCAAAGAGAATAAAGATGGTTATCATGTATTTAAAGGTCACGATAAACATCCCTTATTTCGCATAGCTTCATTAAATCAACAACCCTTAAACTTCAACCTTGATCCTTATATTCAAGGCATTCTTTTTCAAATGGATTTACCACTAACGTTGAACTGTAAAGAATCTTTTGATGTTATGTTGGAATCAATTACTAATTTTCAAAAAGATCTTGATTGCATGCTTGTTGATTCTAATAAAAAAGAACTTAACGTTAATCATATTGAGCGTATTAGATATCAAGTTGAAAAAATTGAAAATCAAATGATTGCTAAAAATATCCCTCCTGGAAGTTCTTGTGCGCGAAGATTATTTTCTTAAATGGAAGCCAAAAAAGAAAATATTAAGAAAAAAATTGAAGAATTAATCGAAAAGATAAATACATTCGATTATCAATATTACGTTTTAGACAATCCCTCTATTTCAGATTTTGAATACGATAAAATTTTTAGATCGCTTGTTGATCTAGAAAATGCAAATCCTGATTTAATTAAACCAGATTCTCCCACCCAGCGGGTAGGTGGTGAGGCCCTAGAAGCTTTCGAGAGTGTTATCCATCGTCAAGCAATGTTATCTTTAAATAATGCTTTTGAAGAAGATGAGCTTATTGCTTTCGATAAACGTATTAAAGATGATATCGGCATTGATGAAGTGGAATATGCTGTTGAGCCAAAATTTGATGGTCTCGCAATTACATTAACTTATGAAAATGGCATTTTCGTTCAAGGCGCTACACGAGGCGATGGTTATACTGGAGAGAATGTCACGCACAATTTGAAAACTATTCGCTCAATACCCACTAAAGTTAATCATCCAAACCCACCCAAAATTTTAGAAGTGAGAGGTGAGGTTTTAATGCTAAAAAAAGATTTTGAATTACTCAATAAAAAACAAGAGTCTTTAGGCGAAAAAAAATTTGCAAATCCCAGAAATGCTGCGGCAGGAAGCTTAAGACAGCTTGATCCGAAAATAACCGCAAAAAGACCATTAACATTCTTTTCATATGGTCTTGGTGTATGCGAACCTAATTTAAACTTAAAAACGCATACAGAAACAATTCAGCTTTTAAAACAATTTAATTTACCAATTTCTGATTTATCAGTAAGCGTTAAGGGTATAAAAGGTTTAAAGAGCTTTTATGAGAAAGTGTTAAAACTTAGAGATTCCTTAACTTATGACATTGATGGTGTGGTTTATAAAGTAAATTCTTTTAATTATCAAAATGAATTAGGTTTTGTATCACGAGCTCCTCGATGGGCAATTGCTCATAAATTTCCAGCAGAAGAAGCTTTAACTGAAATTTTAGATATTGATGTTCAAGTAGGCCGTACAGGAGCTATAACACCCGTCGCTCGTTTGAAGCCAGTTTTTGTTGGTGGGGTTACCGTCACGAATGCAACTCTTCATAACGAAGACGAAATGATTCGTAAGGACGTACATATTGGTGACATTGTAAGTGTTCGAAGAGCAGGGGATGTAATTCCTGAGATCGTAAGAGTGCTTATTGACAAACGACCAAAGATAATCAAAAAATTTAAAATGCCAACTGCATGCCCAGAGTGCGGTTCACCTCTTATTCGAATAGATGATGAAGCTGTTATTCGATGCTCAGGCGGCCTGGTTTGTCCAGCCCAACAGAAACAATCCATTATTCACTTTGCCTCACGAAAGGCTATGGATATAGAAGGTTTAGGAGACAAATCTGTTGAACAGTTAGTGGCTGTTGGTTTAATTCATGAATTACCCGATATCTATAAGCTGGAGCTTAAACAATTAATTAACCTTGATCGTATGGCAGAAAAATCAGGTCAAAACTTATTGGATGCAATTGAAAAAAGCAAAAAAACTACATTACCTCGATTTATCTATGCGCTTGGTATTCGTAACGTAGGCGAATCAACCGCTAAAGATCTTGCTAGTTTCTATGGGGAGTTAGATGAGGTTATGAAACAGACAGAAGAGAGCTTGCAACTTGTACCTGATATTGGCCCTACAGTTGCAAAATCTATCAGTGATTTTTTCAAGCAAAATAAGAATAGAGAAGTGATCCAATCGTTAATAAAATTTGGCGTTAATTGGCCCAAACACGATATACAAAAATCCACCTCTGGAATTTTTGCAGCTAAGACTTTTGTTCTTACAGGAACTTTGCCTTCGATGTCACGCGAAGAAGCTAAATCAATTATTGAAATGAATGGTGGAAAGGTTGCGGGTAGTGTCTCTAAAAAAACTGATTATGTTGTCGCAGGATCAGATGCCGGAAGTAAATTAACTGTCGCACAAGAACTTGGTGTTAAAGTCATTTCCCAAGATGAACTTTTAAAACTTATAGATTAAAAACTTATGAAATTTAAAACACAATTTTTACTAATAATTTTTAGTATCTTTTTCTCAAACAATATCTTTTCCAAAGAAATAAATAGGTCCTGTGATGAACTATTAAGCGACAACAAGTATGAAGAAGCATTAAAAACAAAGAAAGCCGAATATAAAGCTGCCTTTTGCCACGGACAAGCTCATTTAAAGCTTTATCATTACGACGAGGCTTTAAATGATTTTAGGTTAGCTAGTAAATTAGCAAAAAATGATATTGATCATTCTATGGCTGATTTACTCGCAGGGGTATCTTTAAAAGAAGCCAACAAATTAGATGAAGCTCTTTTGTATTTTAAAAATTCCATTTCGCGTACTGATATTAATAAAGCATTCAAGCGCCTTAACTTAGTTGAAATAGGAGAAATTTTATTACTTCTCGCTAAACATGAGGAAGCAGCAAAATCATTTCTTGATGCCTACGGACTAGCTGCAAATGATGATGAGCGTGCTTTTAATTTGGATCGAGTTGCTTTTGCTTATGCTTCCATGGGAAATTTCACCAAAGCTATAGAGTACGAGTTAAAAGCGAATTTAGCTTTTGAGCGAACAGGTTTACTTGGTGAATATGCAGACTCTGGTATTAATCTCGCTTTGTACTACCTTGAAGTTAATGATCTTATTCCTGCTGAAAGAACACTTTTAAAATTTGAAAAGCTTGCTCGAGAGAATGGGGGAATATATTACCTCGCTAAAGCTTTATATGCGGAAAGTAAATATTACAAAAAAAAATCTAATCACGAACTTAGTAAATCAAAATTTGATGAAGCGAATAAGATTGCTAATGATATAGGGGCGGAGGACCTAAAAGCGCTTTTCAAAGCCATTTAATTTAAAGTGTATATACTATTTTACATAATATACATTATACGAAGTTATTAACACTTAAACCTATCTCTGAAAGTCTTTAAACTGCCGAGGCAATGTATCTTCCTGGACGACAAACTCCATCCCCGCCATAGAACCTACAAAAATTCCAGATTTATACTGCATTCGAACTTTGACCGTATTTAAGGAAATTTCTAATTGATCCTTTGCCCTATAATTCAGAATGTATCCAATTACTTTTTTACCATTGTCGGTACAAGTAACTTCCACGGCGTCCTGATTGTCCATAAGGGCTTTCTATAAGTTATCTTGTATGTTGATAAGTTCTTGTATGGGGTCGTTATATGCTTCGAAAGATTGTTGTGCCCTTTCATACCAATAACGGCTATTGGACTCATCACCTTCGATCTTATGAAGTACGGCATGAATCCAATAAGCTTGGCTAGAATGTAAGTCCTGAACGATTTTGTGAGAGGCATCCCACGCATCGTTAATAGCGAATGCAATCGCTCGATTAAGTAGCTCCTTGTGTGATGAGCCACTCATAGCGCCTAACGGCTATTAAAGAAGCCTATGTTATAGACTTTACCATCCATGATTGTTAATTCAGTCTGTTTCCAGGTATTTTTTTCATCAGATTTTACAAGGTTCGCGTAATACCACATCTCAATATTGACTCGTTTATTAGGATTCGACTTATCTACTGCGGGCCTTCCAATTACTGAACTTGCATTAGTAGGTTTCACTGACATTTCTTTTCTTTCTGGCTCACCCAAAACTTGAAGAACTCTTTCTTTTGATTTAGCCCCGAAAGTATCTAAAAACTCATTCTCTGTATATAGTTTTTTTCCTTCAGCTAATACATGAAAAGAAATTCCTAATGCTATGAATATAAATAATATTTTTTTTAATAATGTAGACATATTAACCTTTAATTGATGATGATTTTAAGCCCGTCATATCCAACATCGATATGGCCAGGTAATTCTTTTTTTAATGCTTCATATTCTAAATCATGTGTCATATGAATCAAATATGTTTTCTTTGCTTTTATTCGATTAGCGAAAATTAAACTTTGCTCAAGATTGATATGTGTATGATGCTCTTTAATGCGTAAACAATCCAAGAGTAGGATGTCTAAACATTCCAAAAGTTTCAGTGAGTTTTCAGGAATATCGGATACGTCAGTGAGATAAGCTAAATTTCCAATGCGATAGCCATAGATTTCTGATCTTCCATGGGCAACAGGAATTGGCGTTACAAGTTCGCCAAAAAGCTGAAATGGATCATTGACCGGCATTGCTTTTAAAACAGGCATTTCCCAAAACCCTTTAGGTTCGTTCAAAGCATAGCCAAATTTTAATGCAATATGTTCAAGCGACTCTTTTTTTCCGTAAATAGGTATTTGCATTTTGTGTAACTGACAAAAAGCTCTTAAATCATCTATGCCATGAAGATGATCTGCGTGAGTATGTGTATAAAGCACAGCATCAACTCTTGGAATTGATTCTCTTAGAGATTGAAAACGTAAATCAGGGCTGGTATCAATAAGAATATGCTCGCCTGATTTTAATTTAATAAGGGATGAGCAACGTGTTCGCTTATTTTTCGGATTGACAGATAAGCAAGTTTCACAATTGCATCCAACAACAGGGGTGCCCGCGCTTGATCCACTGCCAAGAATGGTTAATTCGAAGGACGGCATTTTGAAAAAAGCTTAAAGAAATTTTGTGTGGTTGCTTCACCAACCTCTTCCACTGGAATATTTTTTAGTTTTGCAA